>CAUJKE010000232.1 GCA_963205385.1 Planctomycetota bacterium
TCGCCTGGCAGCGCCACCTCGATGCCGGTAAGCAACTCGTGGCCCCATTTTTCTACGGCGGAGTTGGAGCCATCTTCAAACGTCACGCGGTAGAGCGTGTCAGGATCCAGGCCGCGCGGGCGGATCGTCTGAGTGTTCGGCTCGGCTGCGGGCTTAAAGATGTACACGACTCCGCGTTGCGCGCTGGGATCGTAATACTCGATGCCATCCCAGTGCTTGCCGTTGGGCCGAGGGAAGATGTGATACAGATCGGCCTGGCGAATCAGGGGGCGCAATTTGGTTTTGTAAGTGGCGACCGCCTTTTTAATAGCCGCTTTCTGCTGGTCGGACCACACCGGGCCGCCGTTGCCGCCGTGGGGAGCATCCGGGTGCCAGTAGGCAGCGCCCATTGCGGACGAGCGAAACTCATAGACGGAACCGCTCGCCTGCCACTCGATCCACGAACCGCACACGGCCGCGAGTTGCATCGGATGTAACGCATAGGAAGCATCGTAAAACGATTGCCGCGAGTCCAGCGGATAGTAGCGATCCTGGTTTTGAACCTTGAAACAGCGCCGCAGGACGCCATAGTCTTTGATTCTGCCGCCGCTGGAGCAATTTTCATAAGAGAAGTTGGGAATGTCCGCATACAGCGAGTCCAGCACTTCGTAGTAACCTTTGGTCTGCCAGTAGCCAAGATCCGCAGCGCTGTGCGCGCGGGAACCGGGTCCGAAGCCGCCGGTCTGCAGAACATTGCCGTCCGTGCCATCGGAACGATAGAAGTCTACGCGAAACTTCTCGAAGAGATATTTGACGTCGTCCCGGCGATGCTGCAAACCCTCGGACGTGGTCAGCGGCGGGTTGCAATTCCAGTAAAGCCCGAACCGCATGCCAGCGGCGTTCGCGTGGTTTCTGGCGGCGAGGATCCCCTTGGCCCAGTCGACCGAGTCGCCCACCGGCGGGTGCGGCTGATGCGTCGTGTCTCCCTCCCACCAGCCAACGTCCAACACGATTTCTTCAAAACCCAAGGGAGCGATCTGATCAATCAATGGATAATACTTGGCTTCGACCGAATCCCAACTCCCTTGGCTCTTGCCGGTAGCTGCGAAAGCGTTCCATTCCACCTTGGGGAAGCTCGCGTCG
Organism: Planctomycetota bacterium; assembly: GCA_963205385.1. Lineage (GTDB taxonomy): Bacteria > Planctomycetota > Planctomycetia > Pirellulales > Pirellulaceae > JAEZGD01. The sequence goes on from CAUJKE010000232.1 coordinate 1,123, forward strand.
TTCTTGAGTGCGGCAGGCATCCCGTGATTGAACAGATACTTGTGAAGACGATTGGCGGCGTCATCCAGGTCGCCTTTGTAAGCGCCCAGAAATGCAGGCGGAACTTCAAACGTTTCGCCGGCGGCTAGCTCGGTGCGGAAGTCGCCGCCGCTGCCAGCATGTAGAAAAACGCCGCTGCCTGCCGAGTCGCCGGCCAGGGTGATTCGCCCGACGCTCCACTCCCAGCCTAAATACAGACCGTGAGCGCCATCGGCGTCGATCGCCACGAATGGAATCCAGTCCTGCTCCTCCGAGATGGGAAGTATCTTTCGATACGTCGGAGCCAGCGCATCGTGGTAGACGCCTATACTATCCGGCAGCGAACCGTCGTCGTTGATATACCAGACGCTCGATTGTTTATGGGGGCCGACGGCATGGAAAGCCAAACTTTCCTGCGCGAAGATCGTCACCGGTTGCTTTGCATTGTTGCGAATGAACATAGTGTGGCGAACTGGACCGGGACCGCTGTGTGCTTGCCAGACGGATTTCAACTCCAACGCAGGCTGCTGATTCGTGAAGCGGAGCGTCACCTTGGTCCCTTCGCTACGGTCGATCGCTGCGCCTTGAAAGACCCAGTCCGTTCGATATTGTTTGCCGGCCAAATCCACCCGCTCCAGCAAAGGGAACGCCGAGGGCGCGGCGGTCCAGTTCCAACCGAGGGCCACGCTGCTCAATTCGAACAGGCAAAGTTGATGATTGGTCGTGACGCCGACGGTTAACTGCGTATCGTCGGTGGCCAGCGTCCATGCCTTGTGACGCGCGCCAACTTTGACGTCACTTGCCCAAGGAGTCTCAGACGCCGCTTGTTTGCCAATGGCGTGGCCTTCGGCGTCTCGGCGAACGTTCGTTTCGTCCTGCGTTGTCGGCGCAGGCGTTGTCGGCGATTCGTCCGTGCGACCAGTAGCCACCGGCATCGCCAATAGTAGCAGAGCCGCCCAGGTTACGGCGCGTACTTGGAGCGCTTTCATTTGCGGTTTCTCTCCGGAAACGTTGTGATCCCACAACAATCGTTAACACTCACTCCCCGGTTGTATTCATTGCGCGGAGTAAGCTCGCAATTTAGCGAAGTTTGTTATGAATTTTCGCGGGGAGTGTAACTATCGCCAGACGATGGCAAGTTTCGCAGTCCGTCAGCGCAAAGCCTGCCGCTTGAGATAAACATTGTAGTCCCCTCGTCCGTCAAGCTACAATTATGGCGGTTCCCATTTCTCCGAGCTTCGCAACCCGCCCCCTCCGACCACAAGGCATTCCTCATGCTCACGCTTAAATCGCTCGCTGGATTTCTCGCGCTTGTGTTGTGCTGCGCGACGCAAGCCATCGCCCAAGCGCCCGCTTCGCCGCAACCAGGCGACGTTGTCTTTCAAACCGATTTCGATAGCCCCCAGCAACAAGCCGCGTGGTCCAAAGCGGACTATGCTCAGTGGGTCGCAGGCGACAAAGATTCGACGTCCCTCCACATCACGGTGGCGCCAGGCAGCGAAGACGGCAGCGCGATGATTCGCATGCCCCTGGATCTCAAGCCATACCGTGGTTGCCAACTCACCTTCGAGTGCCTGGCCAAAGCCGAGAACGTGTCGAAGCCGAAGGAAGCTTACCTCGGCGTGAAATTCATGCTGCACTACAAGTCCCCCGAGGCCGGTCTTCGTTGGCAACAGCAAAACAACTTGCACGGAACGTTTGATTGGAAAACGGTAAAGTTCAACACGACCATCGAAGCGGATGCTCAAGACGGTGAGATTGACCTAGGCCTGCAAGGTAGCAGCGGCCAGGTGTGGTTTGATCAGGTCAAAGTCACAGTCTACAAGTCGGCGCCACCGGCGCGCCCCGCTCCGCCACTCAATCCCCCGCCAGCATTCAAAGGGCACAAGCTGGCTCGGCTGCGGGGCGTGATGTCGCCGAACAGTTTTTCGGACGAGGACATGCGCGTGCTGGGTAAGGAGTGGAACGCAAATGTGATTCGCTGGCAGATCACGCGCAATTGGGGGCGTCCCGGTACGGATCGTGATTTGCCAGAATATGACCGCTGGATCGCTTCTGAATTGGACGATTTGGACAAAGCTCTGGCAGCAGCCCAGCGCTATGGCTTGAAAGTGGTTATCGACATGCACTCGCCCCCTGGCGGTCGGTATGAGAACAACGACGTGGCCATCTTTCATGAACCCCTTTATCAGGACCATTTCGTCGACCTCTGGCGAAAAATCGCCCGCCGCTATCAAGGCAATCCAGCCGTGTGGGGCTACGACCTGGTCAACGAGCCCGTGCAGCATGATCCGTCTCCTGAAGGGGTCTCCGATTACTTGGGCACTCAAGTGCGCGCTGCGAAAGCCATCCGCGAAATCGATGCGGAAATTCCCATCTTTATCGAGGCCTCGGAGTGGGACTCGGCGGCAGGTTTCAAGTGGTTACAGCCTGTGGACGTGCCGAACGTGATCTATCAAGTTCACATGTACGTGCCCGGTGAATTCACCCACCAAGGCGTGCATAACAAAGTCACCGGAATCGCATACCCCGGCAAAATCGGAGACAAGCAGTGGGATAAAAAGGCACTTCGCGAAGTCCTCGCACCCGTGCGAGAATTCCAACAAGCTTACAATGTGCATATCTATGTCGGCGAGTTCAGCGCGATCCGTTGGGCGCCCGGTGCGACCGAGTACCTCTCCGACTGCATCGACCTGTTCGAGGAATATGGTTGGGATTGGTCCTACCACGCGTATCGCGAATGGGACGGCTGGAGCGTCGAGCACAGCAGCGACCCCAACGACCACCAACCCACCGCAAAACCCACCGCGCGAAAGCAACTCCTCTTAAAATGGTTCGCCAAAAATCAGAAACCCAATTAGACCAGGCAGAATCGAAAAATCCGATTCACGGAGAATCAGGGCGGAGTTATGATAGGTGACGTGTTTGACCATCATTTGATTCACAACAGGATTCACCGAAAGCGGTTTCTATGTTTGGCAGTTCGCATCCAGGGCAAACCGCGAAATCGGTCGCGAGCGATTCTGATTCCGTCACTCCAGTGCCAACGCCATACGCTCGGTGGCGTTCGGTGCGCGATTATCTTCTGTTGTCCGTGGCGGCGTTCGTGTTGGCGGTGAGTTGGCTTGACGAGCGCTATTGGGGCGCGGCATGGCTCGGGATGTTCGGTTATGTCTGGGGGACTTTCGGTTGGCCTGGTCACCTGGCTTTTCGACGGGGTCTTTACCTGGGAACGGTGGCCATCCTCACCGCCTTTCATTGGGTGCCAGACATCCTCCATCAGACGTTGTCGCTGAGCTATGCGAACTGTCTGTTGCTCTTCTTCATACTTTCGTTGTGGGACGGGTTTCAGTTCGCGTTGGTGCCGCTGTTGGTGCGCCGGTTGACACACGTGCCTTGGCAAGCCGCGCTGCTTTATCCCCTGTTTTGGATCGCGCTGGAGTCGGTATGGCCGCGCATTTTTCCGTGGCGGCTGGGGCATTCACAAATCGCCTGGACGAGTCTCATCCAAATTGGCGAATTCGCTGGTCCCTATGGCGTGGGCTTTATCCTGCTGTGGGGCGCCGCGATCGCAGGCATCTTCGTGCGGCTCTGGTGGAGCCGGTCGCCGATAACGCCCAACGCTCCGCGAGCGCTTGGCCGTGAGGCCGCGGTCTTTGCGGGGGTGCTGCTGCTGGTGCTCGGCTTTGGTCATTGGCGCTGGAGGGACTTGGAGCGGATCGCCGCCGCCGCGCCGACCACGAAAGTGTGCATCGTGCAGGTCAATGTGTACGAGGACGATGCCTTGAACCAGTTACAAGACTTGTCCGCAGATGTCGAGCCCGGTACCGATCTGATCCTCTGGCCGGAGACGTCGGTGGGCGCCTATGACTTGGATCTCACGGACTTTCGCTCGCCGAACAAGGTGCTTCTCGCTTCGCGGAACGACGGCGAGTTGATCGAGCCGCTACCGGACCCTCCCTGCGCGCTGCTGTGTGTCGGCAAATGTTACGCCCACGACGCGCCTGAACATGGCCCTTATTTCGTGACCGCATTCTTATTGGATCGCCAAGAGAACATCATCGGCCGCTATCATAAACGGACACTATTGCCGGTGGGCGAATATATGCCTGGCGAATCTTGGTTCCCGCAATTGGCCAAGCTGGCATTGCTGAGCCAAACCATCGCGCGTGGCAAATCAGCGGCAATCCTCACGCTCCCCGCGACGGGCGCCAAGTTGGGATGTCTGATCTGCTATGAGGACATGATCGACAATCGTGCGCGCGAATCCACGCAAGCCGGGGCGGATATCTTGGTCTCGCTCATCAACGGCGCGGCCTTTGGTGATTCCTTAGCGATGCGCCAACATCAGCAGCTCGCGTACTTCCGCGCGCTTGAGAATCGCCGCTTTCACATTCGCTGCTCATCCACCGGCGTTTCCTCGGTGATTTCCGCCACGGGGCGCGTGATCGCAGAATTGCCGCCGGGCGAGAACAACAAAATAACCGTCGTCGTACCAGCCATGAGTACGACGACGGTTTATAGTCAGTGGGGTAACGTGTTCACCAGGCTCTGCTTGCTCATCGCAGCGGGTTTGATGTTCAAGGCCTGGTGGTCCAAGCCAGGTTAGGCCTGCGCCTTGCGACCGAGCCGGCAACCGATCAAGCCCAACAGCAGCAAACCGCCTACGCCGAAGGAAGCGACGGCGAACTCACGAGCCGTGCCGTTGAAGGTCAGCGTCGGTGGATTAGCGCCAGCACTACCACTGACGGTCGCAGTGGTCTTCTTGCTCTTCGCAAGCTGTTGGACATTGTAGAGTTTCGTCGCTAGATCGCCTGGTTGCACCTTATTTACGCCGTCCGGGTACACCGCAGAAACAGTGTGGTTGCCAACGAGTACGTTCTTGAACGTTACTCCCGCCTTCCCATTTATTACCTGCGTATTTCCCAGGTTCTTCTGGTACCCAGCGATAAGCACCTGTTGCGCTGCCAAATCGGCCGCAGCCTGAAGTTCCGCCTGTTGCGTAGGCGTAATATCAACGATCACCACCGCTTGGTCATTCGAGGTGTTGTTCACCTGCAAATCGGCTGTGGCTGGCGGCTTAGGGCCCCCTGCCATTGCGACGCCGCCACTCAGCAGAACCATCGCCATTGTCAAAGCTAGCTTTCTCATGGTACACACCATTTCCTTCGCACGAGTTTGAAAATCATACCGTTCCTCGGTCGTGCATGCCAAGGAACAGTCACGTCAAAAACAAGACTGCTACATCAAAGTTAACCGCGCGATCACTTTTAGATTTACAGGTACTTTATTACTTGTCCCACTGGATGACCTCACGACCATAACGGGTGCAAACCGCGCCTAGGACGTAGAGATCCATGTCCTGTGTCAGGGTGTGGACCGATCCATCAACGAATACACTTTGCGCGGCACGCGGGTGATAACTTCGAATGCCGTTCAAGAGATCTTCGTTGATAGGACCATTTTCGTGGACGAAACAATTCGAGCCGCTCGCCCAGACGCCATTGGGAGTTTCCCGGTCCGCGCATTCGACCACCATGATGGTTTGGCTCGTCCCGTCGACGACACTCGCCAGGTTGACCGGCTCGGGATGATCCGGCGTCGTCGTGATCAGCGCCCCGGCCACCCAGGCCTGACCAGGTTGAATTCCGAACGAGAGTCCTGACAGGCTACTTCCTTCCATACCACCGTAATCAGTATCGCCCGGCCAACGAAAATACGACGACGGACAACGCAGGATCGGCAGGATGGCTTGTCCTACGCTGAAGTTACCCGCGGTTGCGTCGCCATCATTCCAGGGGCGAGAGAAGTCGTAGCGCTGATACAGCGTCTCTTGCTCCAAGTGCGGCAGCAAATGCGTGATCCAGGAATGCGTTAGCCCGCGAGTCTCGTCACTCCCGGCCGGAAATTGGTTGTGCGCTGCATGGAAGTTTTGAAGCGCGACTCCCAGTTGCCGGAGATTGTTTTGGCAACTGGCGCGGTGCGCCGCCTCGCGCGCCGCTTGCACCGCCGGCAAGAGAAGCGCCACCAGAATCCCAATAATTCCGATCACCACCAGCAGTTCCACAAGCGTGAATGCTTGCCGTGCTCGTTTTCTTGGTTGACGCCCAGTGCGACAATCGGCCATAAGTCACCTCTGCATTGAAATGCTAGTGAGCAATGGAACGGGGAAGATTGACGGCGAGGGAATGGCGGGAGGGTTAATACGCTACTAAACCCATGGCATATGTTAGCTACGTTTAAGTAGTGCAATCAGTGGAGGATATTATTGCAGTCCAAACAGCATGTCAAGTAGCCAAACCGGAATAATCTCTGCACAATGTCCACTTTGTTTAATTTGCGCAAAATGAAAATGCGAGCGCACGCGCAGAGAAAATCACGGGGGGAACCACCAGCTGGTGAGTCGTCGGTCGGCAGTGCAGCGCCCGGGAATAATTAGAAGGTTCTGCTCAGTGAAGCAGGATCAGCATTTCAGCGTGCCGTGGTTTGGATAGAGGCGGCCGGCCGAACCTAACGGGCGTTGGCCATGGCGGGGCTGGTTTGCAATAGCACCATGTCTCGGTAATGTCCGCCGGTGTCCATGAGGTGGTGGTGGGTGCCGATTTCGGCGATTTGGCCGGAGTCGAGGACGACGATGCGGTGGGCGTGGGCGATCGTGCTGAGGCGGTGGGCGATCACGAAGCAGGTACGGTTCTTCATCAGCGTGGCCATGCTGGCTTGAATCAGCCGCTCGCTTTCAGTATCGAGATTGCTGGTCGCTTCATCCAGAATCAGAATCTGCGGATCGGCTAGCACCGCGCGGGCGATCGCCAGGCGTTGGCGTTGGCCGCCACTGAGCTTCACGCCGCGCTCCCCAATGATCGTTTGATACCCCTCCGGCAGCGCGCTGATGAACTCGTGCGCGTTGGCCACCTGCGCGGCGTGCTGGATTTGTTCCGGCGTCGCGTGGCGTTTGCCGTAGCCGATGTTCGCGGCGACCGTGCCATCGAAGAGAAACACATCCTGTTCGACGATGCCGATCAAGCTGCGATAGCTTTCGACATCGAGTTCCCGCAGATCGCGGCCATCGAGGAGGATGCGTCCCGTGGTGGGATCGTAAAAGCGGGCGACCAGGTTGCAGAGCGTGGTCTTGCCGGCGCCGCTCGTGCCGACCAAGGCAATCGTTTCGCCTGGCTCGATAGTGAGCGAAACATTGCGCAGCGCGAACGCTTCCGCATTGGGATAGCGAAACGAAACATCGTCGAAGACAATTCGCCCCACGAATTCGTCTTTGTTGAGAAGCGTGGTTTGCTCTGCGGCATTCTCCATCTCGCGCGGCTCGTCGAGCAGTTCCAAGACGCGGTCGAGTCCGGAAAGGCTGTTCTGAAATTGCGCAGCGCTTTGCGCGAGCACCGCGAGCGGGCCAAGCAGCATCAGCAAGTAGACCAGAAACATCATCAAATCGCCGAGGGTCAAATCTCCTTGCAGCACGCGCCAACCGCCGTAGATCAACAGCGCAGCGCTGGCAATGGGGACGATGGTCTCCCAGAGAATCTCGATCGCCCGCATCCACCACCAGGCGTACAGTTCCTGGCGGCCCATGAGATGGTTGCCGCGCATGATGCGGTTGGTTTCTGAACGCTGGCGACTGAACGCGCGGACCACGCGCATGCCGCCGAACGATTCCGTCGCCAGGGCGTCCACTTCTTCGCGCTGCGAACGGATGCGGCGAAACTGCGGGCGAATGCGGCTGATCCAGGTGCGGTGCGTGAAGAAGACCAGCGGCACGATGAGGAACGCGCCCAAGAGCAGTCGCCAATCGACCCACGCGAGGATGACCAGGCTGCCGAGGAGTTGAATCACCGCGCGCCACGGATCGTACAACATGCCGAAGATCAACTCGCCTACGCTGCCGGCATCTTGGCGGAGAATGCTCGCCGCGCCGCCGGACCTGAGTTCTTGAATGCGGTGCAGCGGCAATCGCAACGCATGGGCGAAGACCTTTCTACGCACAGACATTTGAATGAGCTTGGTGACGCGCGTCGCCTGCCAACGCCCCATGATTTGAATGGCGATGCGCACGAGCGAGATGACGGTGACGCCGACGCTGATAAGAACGAGTTGCGTCCAAGGGTCGTGTGGAACCCAAGCCGGCACATTGGCGGGGAGCGGCTTATCGCCGAGGACGTAGTCGACGACAAACTTCGTCGCCGCCGGAGGAACAAGCGCCAAGAGCGTCGCGACGGTCAGCGTCGCCAAACTGAAAGCGACCGCGCGGCGATAGCCGTGGAGCAGGCCGAAGAAGTCGCGAATCAAAGCGACGGCCGAGCGTTGGCGAGGCTTCTTCGCGGGGCGGCCCGGCTTGTCCTCAGGCGGCTTGTCGAAGCTGGTCTTATACTTTGCGAATTCCTGGCGGCTGGTGGGATGGTCGATCAGCGGCAAGGCGGGGGGAGAATCTTGAGGCAATGCGTGACTCCGAAGTTGTGTAGTTTCAGCATATTGTAGACAAATGCCGCCGCCGAACAGGTTTGCACGCCGTGAACTTGTGATTTTCCCGTCTTTTTGCAATACTCACGCCCCTGGGTCAGTTAGATGGCCGCCACGGTCCCTCCGGCAACTCCGCTCACGCTTTCGGACTCTTCTCATGCAATTACTCATCCTGCTCGCCGACGGCAACGACGAAATCAACAATTGGCTGGGTCAAAACCCCCTTATCTTGGGCCTGATATTCCTGGTGCTTGGGCTCGTGATCGGCGGCTGGGGAGTGTACGAATTGATGACCGGCGTGGCCTACAGCAAGCGAGGCAAGGCCATGACCGGCTCGACGGCGCAGATGCTCGCCATCGTGCGCATTGTCGCGGGAACGATCTGCATCCTATTCGCGCTCTATAAGATGGTCGCTGGCTGAACCTCGAGGTTGCCAGCGAAAAATGCTGTATGCGACGGCAGCGAAAAAATCACACCGGCGATGGGATGCGTTCCTCAAACCCGCGTTGATGCCAATACGGATATGCCGGAGTCAGCGCGCTGGCGGAGTCGAGTTTCGCGACTTGCTCCGTGGTGAGATTCCATTTGACAGCCTCCAAGTTCTGGCGAAGTTGCTCTTGGTTGCGTGCGCCGATAATGATCGTGGAGACCGATGGTCGCTGCACCAACCAATTGATCGCGACCTGCGGCACGGACTTCCCGGTTTCGCGGGCGATTTCGTCGATGGCTTCGACAATGTCGTACACCCGCTCGAAAGAGACCGGCGGGCCCACGTCAATCGCCTTTTGACTTTGCATGCGGCTCTGCTCTGGCAGCGGCTGGCCACGACGTATCTTGCCGGTTAATCGCCCCCAACCCAGCGGACTCCAAACCACGGCGCCCACTTTTTGATCGAGGGCCAGCGGCATCAGCTCCCATTCGTAATCGCGTCCGACGAGCGAATAAAATGCTTGATGGGCGACGTACCGCGCGAGTCCATACTTCTCGGAAATCGCCAGCGACTTCATCAAGTGCCAGCCTGAAAAGTTGGAGCAGCCGAGGTAGCGGATTTTGCCGGCCCGAACCAGGTCATTCAACGTCTGCAGCACTTCCTCGATCGGCGTGATGGCGTCGAAGCCGTGTAGTTGGTAGAGGTCGATGTAATCCGTGCCCAGCCGCTTCAGGCTCCCCTCGACCGCGCGGATCAGGTGATGACGGGAGGAACCGAGATCATTGGGCCCCATCCCCATGCGAAACGTCCCCTTGGTCGAAATGAGGACTTGATCGCGGCGGCCCTTAATCGCCGCGCCGAGAATCTCTTCCGCCATCCCCTGCGAGTAAACATCGGCCGAATCAAACATGTTGACGCCTGCCTCCAGGCAAATGTCGATCAGCCGCGTCGCCTCGGCCACGTCGGTCTCCCCCCAGGCTTTGAAGAGTTCTCCACCGCCGCCAAAGGTTCCCGTGCCGAGACTCAGTACGGGAACTTTCAGACCTGAACCTCCGAGTTGCCGAAATTCCATGACGCGCTGCTCCTGTGAGTGGGGATGCTTGATTCCGCAAAAGGATGCGCTGATTTTACCGCTATCGGCAATTTAACTCACGACCCCTTCCGCCGGTTGCGGATTGTGCATGAGTTGGGGAGCCACGTTGGCTGTCGCGTTGGCACTAGACTTCACCGGGCTACTTCCAGGACAATGGCGTTTTCGCTCATCGCCCGCGTGCCCCCGCTCTCGAATCTTGCTCCATGATGGCTTTGTCTTCGCATCCAACTTTGCGTCAGCGACTGAACTCGAAGTCCGCGCTCGTCGGCATCATTGGCCTGGGCTACGTCGGCTTGCCGCTGGTGCGGGCGTTTGTCGAAGGGGGCTTTCGGGTTCTAGGCTTTGATTCCGACGGGGCGAAGATCGCGCGGCTGCGAAGTGGCGAGAGCTATATCGCGTCGCTTGACAGTGCGTGGGTGCAGGAGCAAATCGCTGCCCGAACCTTCGCTGTCACCGGCGATATGCAGCGCCTCGCGGAGCCGGATGCCATTTTGATGTGCGTCCCCACGCCGCTCACCGCCAGTCGCGCGCCGGACTTGAGTTATGTCGAAGCGACGACGAATCAAATTGCCGCCGTGCTCCGCGCGGGGCAGTTGATTGTCCTGGAGAGTACGACCTATCCCGGCACGACGCGCGACCTGGTGTTGCCGATCTTGGAACAAAGCCAACTCACCCACGGCCAGGACTTCTTTCTCGCTTACAGCCCCGAGCGTGAAGACCCCGGCAACGCGAAGTTTTCCGCCCGCAATATTCCCAAGGTCGTTGGCGGAATGGATTCGGCGAGTTTGGAACTAGCGCTTGCGCTCTATGCGCCGGTGGTGCTTGACACGGTTGCGGTCAGCAGTTGCGAAGTGGCCGAAGCCTCCAAGATTTTGGAGAACACGTATCGCTGCGTGAATATCGCCTTGGTGAATGAATTGAAGGTGCTGTTCGCGCGGATGGGGATCGACGTGTGGGAAGTGATCGCCGCCGCGAGCACCAAGCCGTTCGGCTTTCAGGCGTTCTACCCCGGTCCCGGCCTCGGCGGGCATTGCATTCCGATCGACCCGTTCTACCTCAGTTGGATCGCGAAGAAATATGAATCCCCCACGCGGTTCATCGAACTCGCCGGCGAAGTCAACACGGCAATGCCGGCTTACGTCGTGCAGCAGGTGATTCTCGCCCTCAACGAAATGCACAAGCCGGTCCGCGGTAGCCGCATCGCCATCCTCGGCGTGGCCTACAAGCGCGACATCGACGACCCGCGCGAAAGTCCCGCGTTCAAGATCATCGAAGCGCTGCAACAACTCGGCGCGGTCCTCAGCTACCACGACCCGCACATCCCAGAGCTACCGTCGATGCGGCACTACCGCGTCCCGCCGCTATCCAGCCAGCCGCTCACGAAAGAGTTCGTGCAATCACAAGATTGCCTCGTGATCGCCACCGATCATTCACAGGTGGACTACCACTTCATCGCCGAACACGCAGGCTTGGTGGTCGATACGCGAAATGTGATGCCGCAGGGTGTGGGGAAATGCAAAGTGGTGAAGGCGTAAGGCGTTTGCGCTTCCGACCCGCTCGCGAGTCGGCTACGTCGTATTAGCCGATTCACCTCGCCTTAATCTTCATACGTCGGCGGGAAAGCTGGCTGCTTGGCGTCCAGTTGCTGTTGCAATCGCGTCTCGATCCGGTCGAAGTCTGGCAGCAGGAAATACGCAGGAATCGACTCCGGCAAGTCGCGCGCGTCAAACCGCCGCATATTCTGCATCCGCTCTGGAATCGTCGGGTGCGAATCCCAAAAGGAAGACGTCTCCTCCTGGCTCAAGCGGCGTTCCAGGTAGTCGCCCCCTTCCGGCGTCAAGTCTTGAAACTCGCGGGCGAACTCATGGAACACCGTCTGATTGCCGTCCGTGCGTTTTCGCGGAACCGTGCGGAAGAACTGCGCGAGCGTTTCCGCAAATTGCCGGCTCAGCAGCCAGTCTTTCAGCAGCGTGCGCGCGGCGAAGTCGCCCCCATTGATCGCGGCGCTCCAGCTATCCGCCCGCAACTCCTGGTGTTTGCGAATCGGCGCCGAAAGCACTAAATACAGATGAAAATAAACCCAACTCAGCCACGCGACCGGATCGATCCACCGCCACCCGCTCTCGGCGCTCTCCTCGCGAGCCTGACGCAACGCCTCTAAAAACCGAAACACAAACACTCCCAGCCGCGTATCGCCGCCGCCAAAGTGGGCCAGCTCGTGGGCGATAATCACCTTGAGTTCGTTTTGGGTGAGCACTTCGAGTTGCGGCAGGCCGATCACCAGCACCAGGCGGCGGTCCCCCATGATCGAAAACGAGCGTTGCTCCACGGCATAGCATTCAGGCCGATAGGTGACGCGAATCTCGTCCGGCGTGGGGGACATTACCTGGTTTCCCACTTCCGCTACGGCCGCGTAAATGGCCGGGTATTCATCGGCAGGAAGCGGAATTCCCACTTCGGCTTCCGGTGCCGAATCGTATTTCTGCGTCACCACGCCTGCAATACACCGCCAGAGGTGCGTCGCCAAGCGCGTCATCAAGAAGACCAGCACTGCGGCCACGTTCACGCGAATGAACCACAAGCCTTGCGGTGGCCATAAGTTGCGAACCAGGTTCCCCTGCAACTGCAGTAGGGAAAAAATCGCTGTCGTGAGGATCGTGCAATAGATCACGATCAGTCCCAGCAGGGCGAGACCGTAAATCGTGACCCAAATCGAGCCAGGCGCCGATGGCTTCAGTACGCGCGCCGCCGCCACACGACCGATGCGCGCATTCTCCGCAGCGCTTAACACGTTCGTTTCCGGCGCGGATTCGCGGAACGAAAGGTGTTTCAACGGAGCACGATGAGGTGAATTCATAGCATATTCGTCGCGCAAGCCATCCCGACTAACCCGAACGTGGAAGCGCCCAAATCCCGCTTCCCTCGCCCATCGACCCCCCCCGCTGGAAGTCCAGCGGCTTCTGCTGCTGGGTGCCTCAACCCTGCCATCCTTAACCCTATAATCTTGCCAAGGCATCGCTGGATTTTACGGACTTCTTGCCGGAATTGTGCACTAATCGTGCCAAAAAGCGCCCTTTCTCGCCATTTCCTCCTTCGCCCCCCCGCCAAAATCGCGCGTTCCGATATTCTCACCATCTTCCCGCCTGCTCGTTTCTCGCTCAAAATCGGGGGAAACTTCGGGGAGCATCTTGAAGTTGAAACCGGTCAGGCTAAACTAACACCTAATTCCTACGGCACTTGTTGGTTTTAATGGATGTCCTAGCCATCGATGTACCCACAGTGAGTGCCACGACGCCCTGATTTGGTTGTCGTCCTGCGAAGATTACCAATCAACCTATGGACATGCTCAAGTGGTTGAAAATTCCTCGCTTCTCTTGAAGTGAAACCCGCGCGCGGTTACTCTCCGCACCCACCAAGAAGCCGTTGCGGCTTGAGCCTGACTCCCTAGAACATTACGCCTACAGCCATCGAGATTGGATCCGCAGCAGGGATACGATCTCGCCAAAGGACAGAGAGCATGGACAAGCAGCATGCTTGGATTCTGGCCGCTAATGACCAGACCGCGCGAGAACTCGCTCACGCGCTCGGCCAGTGGATGGACGCCGATGTTCAGCCGGTGACTCTCGCAGACTGGCGCGACCAAAAACTGCCGCGCGGCTGGCCGCAGGTGGTGTTACTCGACCTCCGCAGCCCCGAGATCTGGTCCCAGTTGCGCGAGATCCGCGAGACCTGGAAGAGTCGCAAAGGCGAACAGATTCCGTTCATTGGCCTCGTGGAACATGGCATCCCGATGGAGCGGGTGACGTTGGCCGAAGAACTCCTGGCCGATGTCATCATGCTTCCCTGTCCGGTCGATGGCTGGAAAAAACGCCTGCAGGAAGCTGTCGCCCGCGAGCGCGTTCGCCGGGCCAACAAGCATGACGAGTACCGCGTGTTGCAGGGGACCGGACTCCGGTTTACGACTTACTCGCCTGACATGTTCCCGCTGCTCGTGCAACTCGAAGTTGCGTCTCAGTCAGACTTTACGATTCTCCTCATTGGCGAGACCGGAACCGGCAAGACCACGCTCGCCCGACTCATTCACGACCTTTCACCCCGCCGCGGCCACCGCTTCACTACCGTCCCTTGCGGCTCGCTCCCCAACGAACTGATCGATAGCGAGCTCTTCGGCCACGTCAAAGGGGCCTTCACCGGGGCCGACCGCGACAAGGAAGGGAAGTTCTCCGTAACCGGCGGCGGCACGATTTTGCTCGACGAAATCGACGTCCTCGGCCTGGTGCAGCAAGCCAAACTGTTGCGCGTCCTGGAGACCGGCGAGTACGAACCGGTCGGCTCCAACGAAACGACCACCACCGCCAGCCGCACCATCGTCGCTTCCAACATTTGCCTGGAAACGCTGGCGGCCAAGAATCATTTTCGCCAGGACTTGTTCTTCCGGCTCAACCAGGTCCGGTTCGAGATTCCGCCGCTCCGCCATCGCCCGCTCGATATCGTACCGTTGGCAATCGAGGCGATCGAGGAATGCTGCCGCGAGCACAACCTGCCGCCGCGCCGCATCCATGTCGATTTTCTCGAAACCCTCCGGCTCTATTCGTGGCCTGGCAACATTCGTGAACTGCGCAACGAAGTTCGGCGGGCGGTTCTCTTCGCGCGGGATCATATCGTCACCCCGGCGCCGCTCTCCGCGTCGCTCCTACGGGAAGTCGAGCAATACCACGCCGCCAAACTGCCGCGGCCGATTCCCGCCGGGCTGGCGACCGAGGTGGCCCAGACAGAGCAAGACATGATCGAGTCCGCCCTCCGCTCGCAGAATTTCAACCGCGCCGCCACCGCCAGAGCCCTCGGCATCAGCCGGGTCACGCTCTACAACAAGCTACGGAAATATGGCATCACCGTGGACGAAAAAAATTCCTCCAAACTTCTCAAATCCACCAAACGCCTCCCCCGGTAGGGCGCGATTTCTGTAACGGTTCCTTAGCGCCCTTTGCGCTAGCTTTGCGCTTCGTAATCGCCCGCGAGGGACGCAGGCACCATCCATATTAGGGGGAATGCGGTCTTTGAAAGCGTGGCGGTCGGGCAATCGCGACTTAGCCCGCCAGCACGATTCACCGTTCCGCCAAGCCAGAGAGCGAAGCAGTCGCCAGGCTCCCGAGGATGCCGCCGCATCCTGCCTAACCCGGCAGCGCACGCATTCGCCTTGGTAAAAGATCGCGCTTACGTGTTCGCGCTTTGCAAAAGCCCGCACGATAGCAGTGCCAGCGGAGGCGGCGACAATTGATCTACAGCGCCGCGGCCAGATGTGGGATAGTCTCCCCCAGTTCACGAAGGAATGTGACCACGAACCCCCTGTCTTGCGATGAAAATCTTCTTTTCTGTCGGCGAACCGAGCGGTGACTTGCACGGCGCGAATTTGATCCGCCGCTTGCGCGAACTCGAGCCGACCATCCAGTGTGTCGGCCTCGGCGGACCCAAAATGCAGGCGGCCGGGGCGCAGCTCAGCTACGACTTGACGGAACTGGCCGTGATGGGCATCAAGCGGGTGCTGCTGAACCTGTATACGTTCTGGGTATTGTACCGTCAGGCGAAGCGTTACTTCCGCGATGAGCGTCCTGATGCCGTGGTGCTGATCGACTATCCCGGCTTCAACTGGTGGATCGCCGGCGCAGCTAAGCAGTGCGGCATTCCGGTTTATTATTATGGCGCGCCACAAATGTGGGCGTGGGCGTCGTGGCGCATCAAGAAAATGCGGCGGCTCGTCGATCACACGCTTTGCAAGCTGCCGTTTGAAGCCGTGTGGTACAACGAGCGCGGCTGCCCGGCGAAGTTCGTCGGTCATCCCTATTACGATGAAACGTCCGAGCGCACACTCGATGCCGCGTTCATCCGCGCGTTCGCCGCCCAGCCAGGACCATTGGTCACGCTGCTGCCGGGCTCGCGCACGCAAGAGGTGCTCAGCAACCTGCCGTGGATCCTCAAAGCCGCCCGCCTGGTGGGCCAGCAACTCCCCGGCACGCGGTTCGCCGTCGCCAGTTTCAATGATAAGCAAGCCGCAATCGCGCGCCGCATGGTGCGCGAGGCTGAGGTCGATGTGGAAGTGTTCGTCGGCCGCACGCCGGAACTGATCCACCTGGCCCATTCGTGCATCGCGTGCTCTGGCTCGGTGTCGCTTGAACTGCTGTATCATGAGAAGCCGACGGTGATCATCTACTACGCGAGTCGCGCGGTGGAATATGTCGTGCGGCGATTCCTGATCACCGTGAAGTACGTGACGCTGGTGAATCTCTTGGCCGATGAGCAACCCTTTGCGCGGAATCCGCGGCCGTTTGATCCCACAGCGAAAGACGCCGCGCAGGTGCCGTTTCCCGAGTATCCGACGAGCGAAGATAAGTCCCGCGAGCTCGCGCAGCACACCGTCCAGTGGCTGACCAGGCCGGACATCTATCAAGCCAAAGTGGCGCAGCTCGCCGCGCTCAAGGCGAAGTTCGGCCATGCCGGCGCTTCACGCCGCGCGGCGGAGTATATCCTCCGCACGCTGCGAGAAGAGCCGGTGGTTGAAACGCCGACGACCCGCGCCGCTTAGCGAATACTCGGCTTCCCGCGCGCCGTCCCCCCTCCAAGATTGCCTGGCAATGCTAGAATAAGCTAGTGTCATCCCGCAGGCTTTTGAGAGAGGACGTTGGCTGGTGCTTACACTGGAACCAAACCAGACCCCCTACGACTTGAACTTCTACGTCGGCGATATTCACGTCCGCGTGCATCCGCTGTTCTGGCTGATGGGATTGATCATCGGCCTGGTGAGCCAACTGCAGGGGGTGACGCTGGTGCTCTGCGTGCTCATCGTGTTTATCTCGGTGCTCGTGCATGAACTGGGGCACGCCATCACCATGCGGCAATACGGCGAGCAAGCCCGCATCGTGCTCTACGTGATGGGAGGCTTCGCAACCAACGGCGGCGGCAACATCTGGGATCTCGGCACTCGTCAGAGGCGCCGCACCCCCATCGAGCAGATCATCATCACCATCATGGGCCCAGCGGCCGGTTTTCTGCTCGCGCTAATGACCGTCGCGGTGATTCACTTGCTCGGCGGGCGCGTCCAGTTCTTTTTGGTGCAAGGCTTCTTGCCAGGCTGGTTCATCATCGGCCCCGGAGGCGAACTCTTTCCGCCGGTCGCGCGCACGACCCTGAACATTATTCTGTTCATTAATATTTACTGGGGCATCTTGAATCTCGCGCCCGTTTACCCCCTTGATGGCGGCCAAATCGCACGCCAGGTTTGCATTCTGGTCGATCCTGTCCGTGGCGTTGTGACTTCGCTCTGGATTTCACTCATCGCTGCCGTCGCCATCGCCATTTGGGCGATCATGCCTGACAACCAGCAGTTCTTTATCACCTTCTTGTTTGCGAGCATGGCTTACCAAAGTTGGCAATCGCTGCAGCAGTTCAGCGGGCGCGGCGGCGGATACGGTGGTGGCTATGGTGGCGGTTACGGCAATGGCCCGTGGTAATCGCCCGCATCGTGTGGCAACTTTCGGCAATCTACATTAACTCCCGATGGCACAAGCAGTTGCAGCGCGTCGCGCAGTCGTGTTGGGGGCCAGCAATGTCATCCGCAACTTGTCCACGGTCGTGGAAACCGCGCGCCGCGCCGCCGGCGAACCGCTCGACCTCTTGATCGCCGCTGGTCATGGACGCTCCTACGGCATGGCGAACCGCGTGTTGGGATTCAGTGTTCCCGGCATCATTCATTGTGGACTTTGGTCCGCGCTCGAAGAACGTCCCGCAGCGCCAATGACGGCGCTCATCACCGACATCGGCAACGACATTCTTTACGGCGCGTCGCCGGAAATGATTCTCGCGTGGCTTGAACTTTGCTTGTCGAAGTTAGCGCCGCGCTGTGAGCGCATCGTCATCACCGAGTTGCCGATGCAAGGCGTGCGCGACTTGCAACCGCTCCGCTTTCGCATCGCGCGGACGATTTCTTTTCCAAGGTGTCGACTTTCTTTACAAGAAGTTTCGTCGCGCGCAAGTTGTCTCAATTCGGGACTGAAGGCGCTCGCGGAGAAGTTCAACGCGACGCTCGCGCAACCTTCGCCTGCATGGTACGGCTTCGATCCGATCCACTTTCGCCGCGCGCATGCGCTCGCTGCGTGGCAAACATATTTCGCGCCGTGGAGCGCCGCGCCAGAGTCGCTCCGAGCGCAAGGTTCCTATCTCAACTGGCTTCGCTGGCGCACCCAGCGCTTCCATCGCCAGCGCTTTCTGCGTTGGGAAACAGAACGTGCGCAACCGATCGCGCGTGACGCGCAAGGCAATACGCTGTCGCTGTACTAGGACCGACGAATTGCGGTTGAAGTCGCAAAACACCAGTGTTTTATAGTGCTTTCTCGCGTTCTCACGATCCAACACCATAAGCCGCGCGGAATGCAGCGCCCGTGATTCGTTCAGCGTTTCACGCGCAGAGCATCGGCGTCAGACTTGGTGCGCTATCCATCCTTACGACGCGCCGCGCTCCACGCCCGCAGCGCAACAGTGCGCGCTGCTCAAGCGCCAATGAATGCGCGACGTCGGTACGCAACGCGCGACTTGATCGCGCGCGAGAAGATCAAACGCGTAGCGCGCGCATGAACGCTCTGTAATATTTTTTTAGCGCGCAGCATGACACGCGCATGCGCGAATGATTCGCTGCTGACAACGCGCAGCGCGCGGCGCTGCGCGAAAAAATTTTCGACAACTGTTGACTTTGCTCTTGACGTTTGCGAATTGAGTTGCAACATTTATGTGGAAAGCATGTTGATAAGTGAAGTCTGTCAAGAGCAAACACGCTCGCTACAAGTTTTTGTGACAGCGCACGATCAACAACGATTAGCATGATGCGAGGAGTTTAGTGCCACGTGACTTGAGTTGGCGCGACATGTGGAGTGTCGCGTTGAACAAGCGCCGAGAGGACACACGACGAGAGCAACTTCGGTTGTCGAGAAGTGAGTTCAAGCGGTTAGTGGCTTTGGAGTTGGCGGAGTCCACAACCTTCGACGTTTGTGATGGGCTACCATCTTGTCGAGAATTGTGACGCCGCACATGTTTAACGGAGGACGTACCGTGGCCAAGAAGAAAGCTGCCAAGAAAGCTGCCAAGAAAGCCGCCCCAAAGAAGAAGGCCGCCAAGAAGGCTGCCAAGAAGAAGAAGTAGGGCGTTGCGCTGCCGATTCGGTAGCTGAACTTTCTTAAGCGGATCCAGACGAGACAGAGCCGCGGGACTCATAAGTCCTTGCGGCTCTAATTTTTGCGCTCACCGCTTGGCCCCGCTTTCGCCTACTCCGCCGTGGCTGGCGCTCGATTTCTGAGGCACGTGAGCACCACGCGAATCGCATCGTAATCCACGTCGCCGCCGAGCAGTTCGAAGACCGGTTTGAGGCGCTCGGAGCCGACTTCCCCGGCGGCTTCTTCAATCCGCGCGACGATGGTCGGTTCCACCCAGGGGGATGGATCGGTGACGCGCTCGTGCCGCAAGTAATCAGCCAGGTAACCGTTGACCGTCGCAGGCGCACGCCCCATTCGTGTGGCGACCTCGGCCAGACTTAGTCCTTCGCGGAACAATGAAAACGCCGCGATCGAACTCGCGTTGATCGGCCTGGCTTCTGACGTCGATTGAACCGGCGCCGCGACCGGCGCAGGGGCGAGATCGCTCGCAAGACTGTGCTGCTGGCAGTAATCGCTAATCACCGCCAAGAACGGCTCGCCGAAGTCGGCCAGCTTCTTATCACCAACTCCTCGCACGCCGCGCATCCGCTCGCGCGTCGTCGGCCGTTGGCGGGCCAGATCCCGCAACGTCGCGTCGCTGAAGACGACATAGGCCGGCACGTTGCGTTCGTCGGCCAATTGCTTGCGCCGGGTTCGCAGAAGCTCGAACAACTCGCGATCCACGCCGTCCCAATTGTCAGGCGCGGCGCTTCGTGTGCTGGGACGTTGCTCCGCCGGTTGCAGCAACTGCGGTTCGGCTTTTCCGCGTAACACTTGCCAGCCGCTTTCGGTAACTGATAGCGTATTGAACTCGCCCGTCTTGATCAGAAATCCTTGCGCCACAAGCTGTTCGAGCCAGTCGCGAATCGTCCGGATGCTTTGGTCGGAAAGTAGCCCGTAGGTGCTGAGTCGATCGTGACCGAACTCCAAAATCCGTGCTTCCTTCGAGCCTGACAGCACCTTGGCCGTATAGTCGCCGCCGAAACGCTCCTCCAATCGCACCACGCACGAGATAATTTTCTGCGCCGTGACGAGCGAGTCCTCGATCACATCCAGTTCGCCAAGGCACACATCGCACGCCCCGCAATTGTCGCCGCCCAATTCCTGGCCGAAATATTCCACCAGCGCGCGATGCCGGCACAGTGCGCTCTGGCAATAGTCTTGCATCGCCTGCAAGGCTCGCTGGGCGCCGGCGCGGGCGACGGCGTCCCCTTCGGTGAGCATTCGGCTCCAGGTGATGAAGTCGCCGCCGCTGAAGATCAACTGGCACTCCGCTTCGAGGCCATCGCGGCCGGCGCGGCCGCTTTCTTGTTGGTAATGCTCGAGCGACTTGGGCATTCCGCAGTGCACCACATAGCGGACGTTCGACTTGTCGATCCCCATGCCAAACGCGACGGTCGCCACAATCGTGTGCACCTCTTCGCGAATGAACGCATTCTGATTCCGATGACGCTCGTCATCAGCCAGACCGGCATGGTACGGCAGCGCTTGATGGCCCAGCGCTGCGAGTGCGGCCGCCGTTTTGTCGACTTCCTTACGGCTGATGCAGTAAACGATCCCCGATTCACCTCGATGCCGCTCAACCACTTCGCACACTTGTCCAAACCGGTTGCTCGCGCGCTGCACCTTGTAGATGAGATTCGGGCGATCGAACGAGCCGACAAGAAACTCCGGTTCGCTGAGTTCGAGTTGCTCCGCGATATCACGCCGCACCTGGTCGGAAGCCGTGGCCGTGAAGGCTTGCACGCCGATGTTGGGGAAGCGTTGCTTGAGGATGCGGAGGCCGCGATACTCTGGGCGAAAGTCGTGGCCCCACGCGCTGATGCAATGGGCCTCGTCAATCGCGGCGGCGCATAAGTTGGAATCCGCGAGAAAGTCGAGCGTGCGACCCGCGAGCAAGCGTTCTGGCGCCATGTAGAGGAGTTTCAACTCCCCGGCGGTCACGCGCTCTGCAATCTGCTTACGTTCACCGGGAGAGAGCGTGCTGTTGACGCAAGCCGCCGGCACGCCGCAGGCTTCGAGCGCATCGACCTGATCCTTCATGAGCGAGATCAGCGGCGAGACCACGAGCGTTAGCCCGTCGCGACAGACCGCAGGCACTTGATAACAGAGCGATTTGCCGCCGCCGGTGGGCAGCACGACGACCGCGTCGCGGCGCTGAACACTGCACAGCATGGCCTCGCGTTGCAGCGGGAGAAATCGGTCGTAACCCCAATACCGTTGCATCGCGTCGATGAGGGGCTGAACGGAATCCATTGGCGCGGAGGAATTGGGCATGAGTTGGCCCGCCGAGTGAAGAAAATAGTGCTTAAACTCAGTATATTCGCACGCGGCGCGTGGCTGGAGTGGACGATTGCAGCGCTACGCCTCACTAACATACCGGGCGACGGCCGGACATTCCACGTCTGGCAGCGGCGGCAGGCCCCAGATGAGCGCTAGCGAGCATCGAGCGTCCAGCTAGCATTTTGGGGCGAACACTCAGTAGAATCGTGACTGTTTCCCGCCTATTGAATTCCCACCTGCCAATCGCCAGCGGCGCCCTTTGTGCCTGCGGCCGATGGGCATGACTTTCGAGGTACCCACGATGCCAGCGATTCCTAGCAGTCCGCTTTGGTTTCTGATCCGCATGAGCATCCTCGGTGTTCTGGCGCTCTGCTTCCTGCAATTGCGCCCTCCGGCCAGCGCGGAGGAAGCACCTACGCCGGCGGTCTATAACGTGCGGTTGCTGACCGATAGCACGCCGGACCTCACCGATGTCAACAGCTACCTGCATTCCATCACCTCCCAGCACGCAACGCCGCAGGACAAGGCGATTGCGATTTGGCGGTGGTCGCAGAAGTTGCGAAAACAAGCCTCCAACCCCAAAGAGGCTGGCCAGGAAGTGCTTGATCCCATCGTGCTGTTCAATAGCTACGGGCATTGCAACTGCGGGATTGTGTCGGGACTGAACAACACGTTTTGGTTAAACATGGGTTGGAAGGCCCACTATGTGCAACTCGGCGATCACACGGTTTGTGAAACGTCGTGGGACGATGGGGCCACGTGGCACATGTTCGACGCTTCCATGAGCTTTTACTGTTTCAACGACGATGGACAAGTCGCTTCCGTCACTGAGATTGAGAAGAACCCCCGTTTTTATCTGGAAAATTTCGCGCCGGAGTGCGGCACCAATCCAGTCAAGGGGATCGACGATCATCAAGGCTGGCGGCAAGCGTCCGATCGCCCGGTGCATTATCAACGAACGCTCGCTAACGGCTGGGATTCGTTCAAGGCGCCCAACAGCATTTCCGCCGTCAACACCTATGCTCAGTGGGGGCAGCGTTACGTGCTGAACCTGCGTCCTGGCGAGTATTACACCCGCTACTTTTCGCATCTGGACGACGAAACACCCAATGCCCGACTGCATCGCCCGTTGGCCAACGGCAAAGATCCTGAGGGTCAACATGGACACGGCGGACTGCGGGCGAACGGGCTGTGGCGTTACACGCCGAATCTCCGTAGCGCGAATGCCGCCCAGCAAGTTTATGATTCGCGCGGCATAACTTGGGGGGATGAACGGCCAGGTTTCGCGGCGCGCGCGACCAAGGACAACGAACCGGGCGAGATCGTGTTCAAAGTCTCGGCGGCGAACGTCGTCGCTTCCGCCAGGCTAATGCTTGCGGCCAGTCGCGCGACCGAGCGGGACGCGGTTACGGTCGAAGTCTCGAACAGCGCCGGCATCCGTTACACGCCGGTTTGGACGATGGACCATCCAGGCGTGGCGCGTCCGGCGGAAATCGACTTGATGGCGGCCACTGCCGGCGCCACGGAATATCTCGTTCGCGTCCGCCTCAGCGGCCCTGGGGCGGGACTCGAATCCGTGGCGATCGAAACCATCACACAACTCAATCGGGCGGCGGTTCCGCGCCTGGCGCGCGGACCCAACCGGGTGCAGCTTTCGCTGGGACCACAAGTCGAGACGATTCAGTTCCATCCGTCAGTCGTCGGCGGCCAGCATAGCGAGGCCGCTTTTGAAGAGCAGGGGATCGATGTCGAAACCAGCGTCGGCTTTTACAAACCGACGCTGCGTCCCGCGGACAATGGCCAGTCCTGCTACATCACGTGGAAGTTGTCCACGCCCACCCCCATCACCGACGTGAACTATGGCGGGACGGTCTGCGTGAAGTCCCCCAAGGATCGCGTGACGTTACTACATTCGTGGGATGGCGAGAAGTTCACCGCGGATTTTGAAAAGACCGATGGCCACGAACCATTCGACCTGATGGTGGAGCGCGAGATTCAAGACGTTCCTCCAGAAACAATGGCTGCTTACTTGCGGTATGAGTTCGCGACCCAGCGCTACGCCAAGAGCTATTCCGGCCCCGGCATTCAAATGGCGCAAATGACCGTCCATCACGAGCCGCGCGTCCCCGGCTTCACGCCGATTGAGGTCACGTATTGCTGGGTCGAACATCGTGAGTCAGGCGACGTGGAGCGAAAACACACCACGCTCGTCAAGTCGCCTGCGGAGGAATTTCAGATCAACGTCGGCGGCTTCCGCAATCCGACGATGAAATGGGTGCGGCTCAACTTGCAAGGTTCCGCGCCCCCGCAGGAGAAGGTCGTGTATGGCTACTCCGATGGTCAGGATGTCGGCGTCGCAGCGGCGCCGCAGCGCGCGCTGTATCAGTGGGGGAAGAATCTGGCGCTGGGACGCGAGTACACGCTCACCGGCGACCAAAGCGACAAGAATCCCGATGCCGGACGCGACCTCACCGACGGCATCATCGCCCCGCCTGATGAATATGTCTCCAAGAAGTTTATGCCGACCAACGTGATCTTCGCGCAAGATGCTGCGCCGGTGGCGGTAATCGACTTGGGCAGCGAACAAGAACTGGCGGCGGTTCGCGTGCATGCCGGCCAGGAACCAGGTTTTCATCTGGCGTTTCCGGCCACTATCACGGTTGAAGTTTCCTCAGACGGCAAAAACTACCGCCAGGCCGGCGCGACGGAACACAATCAGGTGTTCAATCCGCCAGCCAACTTCGCGCCGTGGGAGAACGACGAGTCACCCCAGTACGCCGAACTGCCCGCCGGTGGACGTCTGGCATATGCTTATCGCGTATTGTTCGACAAACCCCTCGCCGCGCGCTACGTCCGCGTGACTTGCACCGCGCAGCCTGGCTGGGGCTTGATGCTTTCGGAAATTCAAGCGTTTGATCACGTGAAAGTCGACGCCGACGTTCCGCCGCCGGTTGTCCTGCCGCGTTTGACGAAGACCGTTTCCTCCCACTCCACAAAGTCCCGTCCGTGAGCACGGCAACATCCGCACGAACCGGCGCCGCCGAGCGTTCAACACCAACACCCGCCGCGCGGCTCGCTTCCTTGGACGCGTTTCGCGGCGGCGTGATGTTGCTCATGGCCTCCGGCGGACTCGGTTTGGCGGAAGTCGCGCGGCACTATCCTGAAAGCCCTGTCTTGCAGTGGCTCGGGCGGAACAGCGACCATGCCGCCTGGAGCGGCTGCACGCTCTGGGATTTGATTCAGCCAGCATTTATGTTCATGGTCGGCGTAGCGCTGCCGTGGTCGGTGGCAAGTCGGCAAGCGCGGGGGCAAAGTTTCCGCAGCATGTTCGCACACGCGTTGTGGCGCGGCGTGCTGCTGGTTTTGCTCGCGGTGTTTCTCGCGTCCGCCTGGAGCCGCGAGACGAACTGGGTCTTCACCAACGTGCTCGCGCAGATCGGGCTGGGCTATCCGCTGCTGTTCTTGCTCGCGTTCACTCGGTCGCGCACCACCTGGCTCGTTGCGTTGGGAATCCTGCTGGTTTATTGGCTGGCGTTTGCGCTGTATCCACTGCCGACAACCGACTTCGACTGGTCGAGCGTCGGCGTTCCGGCCGACTGGCCGCATCTGACAGGCCTCGCCGCGCATTGGGAAAAGAATACCAACTTCGCAGCCGCGTTCGATGTCTGGTTTTTGAACCTGTTCCCGCGCAGTTCACCGTTTGTGTTTAACAGCGGCGGCTATCAGACCTTGAACTTCATCCCCTCGCTGGCCACGATGACCTTTGGCCTCTTGGCCGGGCGATTGCTGCGAAGTGAAGCGTCCCTGCCACGCAAGTTAATCACGCTCGTGCTCGTCGGATGCGCAGGCATTGCACTGGGATTGGCGATCGATGGCGCGGGACTTTGCCCTCTCGTGAAGCGCATCTGGACCCCCAGTTGGACACTCTACAGCGCCGGCTGGGTCACGCTCTTCTTGGCGAGCTTCGTCGCGGTCGTCGATGGCGCGGGGCTGAAGCGCTGGGCCTATCCGCTGATCGTCGCCGGCATGAACCCGCTCGCGCTGTATGTCCTCTGGCAACTCAGCAGCAGCTTCATCCGCAAGCAGACGCAAATCCACTTCGGCCAGGAAATTTTCGCCACGCTGGGAGAAGCGTGGACGCCGCTCTTGGAGCGCGCGAGCGTGCTGCTAGTTTTGTGGCTGATCGTCTGGTGGATGCACCGCCGCAAGATCTACTTGCGGTTGTAATGCACAGCAGTCATTGACGCGTGGCATCAACCGTCCATCCACGAGTCCGGCGCGGGGAGCTGTTCACAGGCGCCGCGGCCGAAGCGCCAAGTGAGGCCGACGCCAATCCAGTAGCTTTCGATCGAGGTGGTGGTGAAGCCGCCGAGCCGTTCCGAATCGCGGAACATGCCGCCTGCCATCAGATCAATGTCGATGCCGGGGAGGACATCGGTGCGGCCAATGCCCATCGAGATGCGGTTCTGCGAGGTCACGGCCAATAGCCCTTGGCTATATCGCACCGCCCGGATGTCGCCCGGCTGAACGATGCCGCCGATGTTCATGCCAGGCGTTTGGTCGATCGGGTTCTCCGCCCAGACGTAGCCGCCGCGCAGTTTATATTTGCCCAGCGTGTATTGAGCGCCAAGTTGGATCACCCACTGGTTATCATAGACCGCATCGTACAACGCGGCTTGATCCCACAGCTTGTACAACACATCCACGCCTAGCAGCAGATTGCCATCACACAGCGAACTGTTCGCAACGCCCAGGCCCAAGTTCTGCGGCAGATCCATGTGCACATCGCGGGCAATTTGACCGGGACCCGGGTTGACGATAAAGGCGTTGTCGAACGTGTACTGCTGCTCGGTTTGATAATACGCGCCGATCGTGGTCGTTTCGCCGAGCAGGTAGTTCGCGCCCACGACGCCGCGCAAGGCATAGTCAGGTGTCATGCCGCCGACGGTGACAAAGGGCCCGTCGAAAAATGCGATTCCCAGCGAGATGCCAGCACCGACGGAAAGGCGGTCGGTCACATCCACGCCCAATGTCACAGGCAGATTGAAGATCGACATACCGGTGTTCGTGCCATAGCTCTGGGGCGCCTGGCGATAATCCGCGAACACACCGCTCGTGGTGATGAAGCCAATGCCCAGCGTGGCAGGCAGGCCAAGTTCGCTCAAGTCCTGCGTGATGCCGATATTACCCAGCGGCGTGCCTGGGGCTGTCGACTTCGCGGAAAACGGTTCAATCAGCGGATTGCCGACCAGCGGGATCGGGCCGGTCTGCGTCATATTAAACGTCGGCTCCGCCCACGCGCCGCTAAAGGTAAACTGCGTGCCGCGAAACTGCGTCAGCGTCCCAGGATTGCCGTTGATGGCGCTCGTCAAGTCCTGCGGCCGAGCCAGGCTTACGCCCCCCATGCCGCCGGAGGCCGGCATCAGCGTGTTATGCAATTCGGTGCCGAACGTTTGCGCATGAACGCAATTTGCCAGCGCCGTCGCGAACACGAACGCCGCCAAATAAGCCAGTCGCGATCGAAGCATGAGTCCCATCCAGTGCCGCTAGCGGTGATAGTCGTCGAAAATCCAACGGATAATCGTTTCCTTCGGAGTTTTCGCAGGCAATCCATTAACTCGTTACAAACGGCAAGGTTTATCTAACGCACATTGCCCAACTTCACGACCGTCGTACATTCCCGCTAAGCGGCAACGGATCAATGGGATCCCGATTTTCATGCCGGCGACAAGACCACGACCCCATCCGTCTGGTGCGGATGCTGGGCGAGATGGCGAGCTAACAGCCCAAGCATTCTCAAGACTAGGAAGTTACTTACTGGATGCCCTGAAGAGCATGTTCGTGAGATCGAAATAAGACAGGCCGCTCCCAGACGAGAGCGGCCTGTGCGTTTGTCGAATATATCCGCTTCGCGGTTATTCGCGGCCTGCTTCCACTTTCTTCATCCCAGCCTCTAGTTCCTTGATATCCGCCGGCGACAACTGGGGGCGATCGATCTTGATTGTCAGCTTGTTGAGTTTGGCAGTGAGCGCAAACGGCGGCTTATAGTCCGCGTCGTTCACACCGGTCAGCGTGTCGGAGCCGATGTCAAAGCTTTCGTCCCATTGCAAGATCAACGGTAGAGTCTTCGGCATTTCCTTGGTCGCCACGACCTTGCCATCCACCTTGAGCGTGCCGGTGCCGGGGCGACCAAGGCCGCTCATGTTGTTGAACAGCAGCGTCCCCACGCCAAGACCCTCGTACTTGAAGTCGAACTCAATGGTATGCTCCCCAGGCGCGAGCGCATCCGGCCCTTCCCACTTGATCCGCTCCAAGTCGATCAGATTCCAGAGGAACACCGGCTTGCCTTCGAGCAGGTAAAATCCGTAACCGGCGAACCGGCCGCCAGAAGTCAGGATCATCCCTTCGCCGCCCCCTTCGGGAATCGTGATGTCGGCTGTGATCGTGTAGGAGCTGTTCAGCAAAAATGGTGAATCTCCTTGCGGCAGACCAACCATGGGGTGCGTGTAAACAAACTCCGTCCGGCCGGCGGTGATATTGGGTCGCGGCGCCACGATGCGAGCGGCGACCGACGCATCCAGCGGAAGCACCTGATACTTCTTCGCCTCTTCCAGAAACTTCGCGCGCAGTTCCTTGACCTTCTCCGGGTGCTTATCAGCAATGTCTTCAGACTGGTTCCAACTCGTGTGCAGGTCGTACAGTTGAAACTCCTGGTTGTTGAGTGGGTCAGGATTCGCCGCGCCAAAGGCTTCCCACGGCGCGCGGTTCACCTTGGTGCTCAAGAGCCAGCCTTCGTGATACAACGCCCACTGGCCCATCATTTCAAAATACTGGGTCGTATGTCTGGTCGGCGCGGTGGCGTTTTTCGCATCGAACGTGTACGCAAAGCTCGTGCCTTCGATCGGCTTCTGCGGGATGCCGTCCACAACGTCGGGGGCGGGAATGCCGGTCACTTCGAGAATGGTCGGAACCACATCGATCACGTGCATGAACTGCTCGCGGAGCGCTCCCTTGTCCTTGATCCGCGCCGGCCACGAAACCACCATGTTCTGATTCACGCCGCCCAGTCGCGAGGCGTTCTGCTTGAACCAATCGAACGGGGTGTCAAACGCCCACGACCAACCGGCCGACATGTGGTTGTAGGTTGCCTCCGTGCCCCACACGTCGTACCACTTCATCTGCACATCGACCGGCATCATGTTGACGCCGTTAAAAAACGCGACTTCGTTGGGTGTGCCGAGCGGGCCCCCTTCAGCGCTGGTGCCGTTGTCGCCATTGATGTAGATGATCAGCGTATTATCGAGCCGGCCCAAGTCCTCGAACGCCTCGATCACGCGACCGATCTCGTGATCGTTATAGGCGACATACGCTGCGAAGATTTCCACCTGCTTGATAAATAGCTTCTGTTCATCCGCGGAGAGCTCATCCCACGGTTTCAAGACTTGATCCGGCCAGGCGGTCAACTCCAAGTCCTGGGGAATCACGCCTAGCTTCTTCTGGTTCGCGAAGATGGTTTCGCGCAGCTTGTTGTAGCCCTCATCGAACAGGTGCATGTCGTGGATCTTCTTGACCCACTCCTCGGTCGGATGGTGCGGCGCATGCGCGCAACCGGGAGCGTACTTGATGAACAGCGGCTTGCTGGGGTCGGTCTGGTGCATCCGCATCGTCCAGTCGATGGCGTCATCGGCCATCGCGGTGATCAGGTTCCACTTACCAGGCTCCGCGTCTTTGAAAGGATAAATCTGCGTGGTGTTGCGAAACAGGTTCGGCTCCCACTGATTCGCGTCGCCGCCGACAAAGCCATAGAAGTATTCGAAGCCCATGCCGGTCGGCCACTGATCGAACGGGCCAACCTGGCTCGCGGCGAACGCCGGTGTATTGTGATCCTTGCCGAACCAACTCGTGGCATAGCCGTTGTCGAGAAGGATGCGGCCGATGGTCGCCTTGTCCTTGTCAATGATGCTGTTGTAGCCGGGGAAACCGGTCGATTGCTCGGAGATGACGCCGAAGCCGGCCGAGTGATGGTTGCGACCGGTGATGAGCGCCGCCCGCGTCGGCGAGCAGAGCGCGGTGGAACAGATGCGGTTGTAACGTAGTCCCGCGCTAGCGATCTTATCCATTGTCGGTGTCGGAATCACGCCGCCGAACGTGCTCGGCACGCCGAAGCCTGAATCGTCGGTCATGATCAGCAAAATGTTGGGCGCTTGCTGGGGGGGCACAATTCGCGGCGCCCACCACGGCTTGGACTGCAGCGCGTCGTTCTTGATGACGCCACCGAATTTCGGGTCGGGGGCGGGAAGTTGGTTCCCTGGAATCGTCGTCGTCGCGCTTGGCGAGCCGAGTGTTCCGGTGATTTCCACGCCTGCCGCCGGTGAAGCCGGTTCATTGGCAGGCACTGTGGCTGGTTCATCGGCTGGTTTATCAGCGGCGAGTTGCGGCGCTTGATTGGCCGGCGCGTCGCTCGCTTCGTTTTGACCGACGGCGACCTTCGCCACCTGATGTTCAGCTTGTTGGGGACAGCCCGTCGCCGCTACGAGCACCGCGAGCGCCAACGCCGCGGGCAGCACTCGCTGGTCAAGCCACATAAATTTACATCGTTTCATGGAAGTCATTCCTCAGCGTAAATGGGCGTTGAGTCGCGCCCCGGGATGAGAGTCGAGATAAGATGCCTTGAACGCGGGTTACGGAGCGATTACGGCATACGATTGAACCGGACGTCGAACGTTTGCTGCTGCACCGCTTGATAGTACGCGCCAATCAACTGCTCGGATTGCGGGTCGTAGATGAGATCGTACGTCGAGCCTGGATAGTTCACGTCCCGCAGTTCGACGAACACTTTCAGCGTGCTGCCTGCTTGCGAAGCTTCTGCCTTGGCCACGTGGATCGGCTGCGGATTGAGATAGACGGCCTTCAACTTGCCGTCGGCGTCCGCACTCTGAATGTCGAGCACATAGTCGCCATCGTCGCGCATCCATTTGCCGACGAGTTTTTGATAGTCTGGGTTGGCGGCGTTTGCCGATGGTTTGTCCTGCCGCGCCTGTTCCGTAGGCTTCTCGCGTGCTGGCTCGGCGGCGTCTTCCGCTTCAATGACCTTGCGACTCGGCGGCCCCACCTCCGCGGCTTCGGGATGCGTGAGCACCCAAACGCCGTAGCCAGCCACAATGCCGACGAGCACGAAAGCGCCGAATCTCAACACGTCGCGAACCCCCCAGCCGGTTGCCGAGGGAAGCGGTTTTTCGTCCTGTCGAGCAGCGGGTTTCTTGCTAACCATGATCCATCGGGAAAAGTAGATGAGAAGCCGGTCCTCGCAGGCGCAAGTTCAGCGCAGCAGTTGCAGGTTCGCCGCGCGCCGTGTGCAACGGAACGCTAGTGAGCCGTCCAATGTTCGCTAAGTCTACGTCGCGCAAACGAGGTACGCAATCAGTGGCGCGCTGGGGGCGAGATCCAGACCAACTATTTAGTAGCGGCGAGTTGGCGCTCGGCGGCTTGGGAGACGTAATTCCCCTTGCCCAGCGATGCGAGTTCGCCAAGCAGTTGGCGGCGTTCTGCGTCCTTACCAAGTTCGCCGAGTCGCTCGGCCAGATCAAAGCAGGCGTCGACTGCTTTCCCTTGCGCGTAGCCTTGTTCGCGTCGCGCGAGCGCAAGCAACGTGTTCGCGTCAGCGATAGAATTGCCGATGCGTCCCAGCGTCGCGGCGGCCGTGAGACGTAACTGTTGGTCCTCGCTGGCTACCAGCGGACGAACCAAGGCCAGCGCCTCCGTGTCGCGAAGCATCCCGAGATTCTGCACCAGGACGAGTTGCATCCGTTCGTTGGCGCTCGGTAAAGCCTGGCGATAGGCGGCGGCCGCCCCTGCTTCAATGGCGAGCAGCGCTTGCGCGGCCGCTTCGCCTAGGTTGGCGTCTGCCAGCAAGGCGGCCAGTGCCGGCGAGACTTCTTCGCCGCCACATAGTTGCAGTTGCTGAATGACGAACACCTTCACATCCGCCGGATGATCTGCTTGTAGCGTGGCCGCCAGCGCCTTGCAAAACGCTGCCCGCTCTTGGTCCTGGGCGGCCGAGGCGAGCGTCGCCAGATTGTGGACCGCGAGACGCACCCGCGCGTCGCCGCCAGTAGCGGCCGGTTGCAACAGCGCGACCAGTTCGGGAACCGCGGCAGGACATTGACTCCACAGTTGCTGTAATGCCTCACGGGCTGGCTGGGCGTCTTGCGGCGGCTTCGTGCCCCCTTCCGGGAGCCTGGCGATCAGGGCGTTGAGTTCAGCGTTCATCGGTTATTTCCTGGTTGGGTTGGGTGCGAAGAGAGAGTCACAGCGGCGAAACATCACCACGCGCTATACATGCCAAGGCGCACGTAGCGGCGGATACGCCAGGCGATTCGCTTCCTCATCGCCGACGAATTCTTCCTTCACGGGGTCGTACTTGAGATTGCGCCCCAGACGAATCGCAATGTTCGCCAAATGCAGCAGGGTCACCGTGCGATGCGCCGCTTCCGCATGTCCGCCGGCCTGTTTGCGTTGCTTCACCGCTTCGCCAAAACTCAGCAACGGCTCGGGATCAGGCAGGGCTTTCAACCTGGCCTGGTCGGCCTCGCTCAAATCATTGAGTCCAATGTCGCGCGGTTGCAGTTCCGCGAACGGTTCGCCCCATTCACCGCTGTCCATGACAATCGTCAATCCATCCGCGTACTTCAGCTTCACCCAACCCCACATGCCGGTCACTTCCGGATGCGCTGGCGGCGCATGCACTTCAATCTCGACGGGGCTCGTGTCGTCCTTGCCCCACGTCCAGTTGATCGGATCGAATTTGTGCTGCCCCATATCTCCCAGTCCGCCGTTGTCATAGTCCCACCACTTGCGATGGGAACCGCCGAATCGCGAAGGCGTGAACGGCTTCAAAGGGGACGGTCCGCAATACAAGTCCCAATCCAGATTCGGGGGAACCTCCGCGAGTTTTGTTTCCGGATCGCCGCTCCACTGCCTGACCTTTACGCCCCCGCGCTGAATGACGACCCCTTCGCACTTGGGGAGCAATCCGCTGCGCATGATCTTGTGCGTTAGGCGGGCTTGCTCGTTGCCGTAAGCGCCAAATCGTCCGAACGTACCGACCTGAAAGACCCGGTTATACCGCTCAAATGCATTCGCCACGGCGCGCCCTTCGCCCAGGGTGCGGGTCATCGGCTTTTCGCACAACACGTCCTTGCCTGCCTGCGCGGCGGCAATCGAAATCAGCGCGTGCCAATGCGGCGGCGTGGCGATCGCGATCAGGTCGATATCCTGGCGATCGAGCACGCGGCGGAAGTCGGTGTAGACGGTCTTTTGATCCGCCCGGTCGCCGAATTTCACATCGCAATCGGCCAGTTTCTTGACATTCAGTCCCTTGCACATTTCGCTATACGTGCCTGGTCCTCGTCCGCCCACGCCGATGAGCGCACCGCCAAAGGTTTCGCTCGGCGGAACTTGCCCTTGCCCCAACACATGGCGCGGGACAATCGTAAACGTGCCGAAAACGCTGCTCGCCGCGGCGGTAGTTTGCAAAAAGCGGCGACGATTCACTTTGCGCGGCAGAGCGGCCATGAGGAAAGACTCCATAAGCAAAAAGGCGGGAGCAACCGAAGGCAGGTACGAATCAGACGATGAGTAGAACGCACCGCCGGGGCAAATGCAAATCGCCGCGCGGCTCAGCCGACGTCTGGCCCGCGCGACGACGCTTGAATTCTAAATCTTGATCGGCTTCCCCAACGCGCGCCGCACCGGCACAAACTGCCCCGCGTGCATCAGGCCATGATTGGCGATCAGCAGAAAAACGTGACCCACGGTCGGAAACATCCCCCGCAAGTGTTCCGGCCCTGGTCGATCCAAGTCCGCAGCCGATTGTTTCTCCAGCGCCGCGAGCGTCGCGGCTTCGACCTTGTCCCACAGTTCCAGATATTCCTGCTTCGTGTTAAACGCACTGGGATCGTTATTTCCCACATTTTCCTTGTCATGCGCGGCCGCAAACCCCTCCGGCAAAGCCGCCGCGGCGCCGGGGCAGATCGATTCGAGCAACGCACATTCCGAACTGATCAGGTGCCCCAATTGCCACGCCAAATGGTTGCATGCGGAATTCGGCCGCTGCATCAACTCCGCATCGCTCAAGTCATCGCAATAGCTCTTAATCACCGTCGTGCTCATGGCATGCGCCGCGCGAATCGCATCGTTGGCATTCATCTGCTATCTCCCTGTCGAATGTGAATCTCTGCGTCATTTTTGCCGCAATCCTGGACGCGATTATAGCAATCTGGGGGGCGCGCGTGTGGATGGGCAGCGTACGCCAGGGAGTCGCGAGCGCGCGAATCCGCGCGAAAACCGCACAGTGCACAGTTTCTCAACAGCGAGCGATCCAGCCACAGATGGATCGAAACCAGCGAGATCGCGACAACGTCAGCCAAACGCTGCAATTGTGCGTTCACCCTCCGGCCGCAAAACGAAAGGCACATGCTTTGCACGCTGGGAACTCTCGCCTCACCACTGCTTCGAAAGGAATGAACATGAGTGCAAGCAAGGGAACCATTGCCATCTTGACCGGCGGCGGCGACGTGCCGGGCTTGAATCCGGCGATCCGCGCGGTGACGTTCCGCGCCATCCGCGAAGGCTATCAGGTCATCGGCATTCGTCGCGGCTGGGCTGGGCTCGTCGAGATGATTCCCGATCCCGCAGCCGATAACTCCGCGAATATCCAACGGCTCACCGAAGAAGTAGTGAACCGCGCCGGGCGTACCGGCGGAACGTTTCTCCACAGTTCGCGCACCCGCCCCAGTCATCTACCGCGCGCGATCGTGCCGCCGCATTTAGCCGACCAATACACCAATGAGATCAACGATGTCACGCCCCACGTCCTGAAAAATCTTGCATTCTTGAAGGTCGATTACCTGATTCCGATTGGGGGCGACGACACCCTCAGCTATGGCCAACGGTTGCATGACGAAGGGATGCGCGTCGTGGCGATTCCCAAAACGATGGACAACGATGTGCCGGGGACGGACTATTGCATCGGGTTTAGCACCTGCGTGACGCGGACGATCGAGCTTACGCACAAGCTCCGCACCGCGGCCGGTTCGCACGAACGGTTCCTGGTGATCGAGGTGTTTGGCCGCTACGCCGGGTTCACCGCCTTGCTTCCGACCATGGCAGGCGCGGCGGACCGTTGCTTGATTCCCGAACATCCGTTCGACATGGAGCAGTTTGCGGAGCTGCTCTGCTCCGATCGAAAGCGCAACCCCAGCAACTACGCCGTCGCGTTGGTTTCAGAAGGCGCGACCATGCGTGAAGACAACAACATGTCCTTCGAGGGGACGGAAGCCGACCAGTTTGGGCATCGCAAGCTCGGAGGCATCGGCGATCGCGTCTCCACGCGGCTCAAGGAACTTTCGGCGAAATACAACCGCGGCGCTCGGGTGAACATTGTTAGCCAACGACTCGGATATCTGGTCCGTTGCGGCGAACCGGACGCGATCGACTCCATCGTTCCCATGGCCTTTGGCAACTTGGCGCTCGATTTGATCCTCCGCGGAACCTCCGGCCGGCTCATTAGCCTCCGCAACGGCGTGTACGACAATGTTCCCATTGACGTCATCCGCGGCACGAAGAAGGTCGTGGATATCCCCAAATATTACAACGTCGACCGACTGCGGCCGAAGTACGAAACGTTTGAACGCCAACCGTTGTTCATCATGACCAGCGATGGCTAGCGAACTTGGGACGCTGATCTGTGGCTCGCCCCGAACGACGTGCTGGGCGGGTCATGGTCTTGTGGCCGGCGTAAAAACCGGAAACTGATGGATCGGTTTCGCCCCTTAGCGCACGGTGCGCCGGATTGACACGGTGGTGCGAGTGGAGATCAACGTCGAAATCGGGTACCTTCAAGTAGAATCGCGGCGAGATCGCGCGGGGCGGGGTTGCGAATCCTGTTCGCGCCGTTAGGCTGTCGATTATTGCCCTTTCCTCCCCTTAGGATTTAGATGTCATGAGCGACCCGAAGATTGTGGAGACGCTTCGCGGTGTGGAATTCTTGCGCGATATTGCGGATGAATATTTGGAGCGCTTGGCGGAAATTGCGCGGCCGGTCGAATTCCGCGCGCGCACCGAGATGTTCCACGAAACCGACAAAGCCAAGGACGTCTATCTCATCGTAAGCGGCAATGTCTCCTTATATATGTGCACGCAGAAAGTCGGCTGTCGCCAGTTGATGGAAGTCGGCGCCGGGCAGTTTGTCGGCTGGTCACCGCTCGTGGAGCGCCCTCGTCTCTCAGATACCGCGCTCACGCTAACGCCAACCGAGGCACTAGCAATTAACGGCGAAAAACTGCTCGCCTTGTGCCGCGAAGTGCCAGAATTCGGCTTCGAGTTCATGCGCCGCGCCGCAATGACCTTATCCGATCGTCTCAGCGCCACCCGCGTTCAACTGCTGGAACGTAGCGGGCAAGACCTCCCCGATATCCAAGTCGAATCCGACTAATGCCTACGGGCATCGCCGGATACGAAAATTCTGCGACCTTATCCCGCTCGCGCAGTTGGTGAAGATGTTGCTGCGCTAGCCATCGCGCCGCATCGATGATTTTCCACGCCCTGATCTAGCTTGCGCGGCTGGTGAAAGCGTTGGTGTGACACCGGCAAAGTCGACTTTTCCGCCCCCGGCGCGCGTTGCGCGCATGAAGTGTGACGATCAGCGCGCTTCCGTTGGTCACGAAAACTTAGCGGCAAACAAAGCCCCGCAACGTACCCATCAACATGCGAATCACGTGCAGTAGCGCTATGGCATGAGAGTTGCCATTGATAGGTTATCGTTAAATCCATTGTCGGTTCCGCAACTTTTGAGGAGGAGTTAAAATGTCCCGTGAAGTAGTTGTGCTCAGTGGTGTGCGGACGGCGATTGGAGGTTACGGCGGCAGCCTCAAGGACTCGCCTCCGAGCGAAATGGCGGCGACTTGTGTGCGCGCGGCGATCGAACGCTCAGGCGTCGAAGCGAGCGAAGTTGGCCATGTCGTCTTTGGCAACATTATTCATACGGACGCGCACGACCATTACCTGGCCCGCGTTGCCGGCGTGAAGGGGGGCGTCCCTTACGAAGCTCCCGCGCTGACGTTAAACCGGCTCTGCGGCAGCGGCTTGCAAGCCATTATCACGGCCTCCCATGCCATCATGCAAGGTGATGCCGAGGTCGCCGTCGCGGGCGGCGCCGAGAACATGAGCCGCAGCCCCTATAGCTCGGCTGCGATGCGATTTGGCGCTCGCATGAACGATTCCGTGATGGTCGATATGATGGTGGGCGCGCTCAGCGATCCGTTTGACGACTGCCACATGGGGGTCACCGCGGAAAATGTCGCCAAGAAATATGAGATCTCGCGGCAAGATCAAGATGAGCTGGCCGTCGAAAGCCATCGCCGGGCCGGGGCCGCGAACGATCACGGCTACTTCAAGGCGCAAATCGTGCCGATCCAAATCAAAGTCAAGCGGGATCTGGTTCCGTTTGAAGTCGACGAAACGATTCGCTACGGCGTGACGGTTGAAAAGCTCGCCCGACTCCCCACGGTCTTCGATCCGCAAGGGAGCGTGACGGCGGGAAACGCTTCGAGCATCAACGATGCGGCAGCCGCGGTGGTGCTCGCCGATCGCGAACTGGCCGAAAAGCGCGGCCTCAAGCCGATGGGCCGCCTGGTCGCTTACGCTTATGCCGGTGTCGATCCCAAGTATATGGGAATCGGTCCTGTCCCGGCGGTGAGAAAACTGTTGGAAAAGACGGGCCTTAGCTTCAGCGATATCGACGTCTTCGAGGTCAACGAGGCCTTCGCGGCGCAAGCGCTTGCCGTATCGCGCGAACTGAAACTCCCGATGGACCGCACCAATCCCAATGGCAGCGGCATCTCGCTGGGGCATCCGATCGGCGCCACCGGCGCGATCCTCGTCATCAAGGCGCTTTACGAACTAGCACGCACCGGCGGCAAGCGGGCGCTGGTCACCATGTGCATTGGCGGCGGGCAAGGGATCGCGGCCATTTTTGAACGGATCTAAACACGAAGTGCCGCGCACTGCCGCGGTCATCACCAATTACATCCACGAATCAACGTCAAAGGAGTTTACGATGGGCCGGTTAGATGGAAGAACAGCATTAGTCACCGGCGCTTCGCGCGGGATTGGACGCGCGATCGCCTTGGAACTAGCGAAGGAAGGGGCGAAAGTCGCACTGAACTTCGCGAGCAACGCCGCCAAGGCCCAGGAGGTCGCCGACGAAATCGCGAAGTTGGGCAGCCAGGCGATTCTCGCGCCGGCCAACATCGGCGATCCCAAAGAAGCTCGCGCGATGGTCGCCAAGGTCGCCGCGGAGTTCAAGCACCTGGATATCCTCGTCAACAATGCCGGCATCACGCGCGATTCCTTGCTGCCGAAGATGAACGACCAGCAATGGATGGATGTGATTCAGACGAACCTAGGGGGGTGCTTCTTCTGCACCTCCGCGGCCATTCCGATCATGACCGCCCAAAGCTACGGCCGCATCGTGAACATCAGCTCGATGAACGGCCAGGTCGCGGCGATCGGTCAGGCGAACTACAGCGCGAGCAAAGGCGGCATCATCGCGTTCACGCGCACCGCGGCGGCGGAACTGGTCCACTCCGGGATCACCGTCAATTCGGTTTCGCCTGGCTATACCGAGACCGACATGTTCGACGCCGTCCCCCCGGCACTGCAAGCTAAAATTAAAGCGAACATCCCCATGGGGCGCTTCGCTCATCCGGAGGAAATCGCCAAAGCTGTCATCTTTCTGGTGGCCGACGGCGACTACATCACCGGCCAGCAGATCAACGTCAACGGGGGCGCGTTTATGTAAGTCGCCGCAGAGTCCGGCAGCGCCTCGCGGGGGCGCTGCTGGCGGGCAAGATTCGGTCCTACCACGCGGCGACTCGAACTTCCAACCGTATTTCTGAAAGCAGGCAAACACATGACAGCCACGAAAACCGAATTCGATCCTTTCGATCCGACGGGGATGCTCAAAGGCGTCCGCGACGCGAACATGACGGCCATGTCGAAGATGATGGTCGATTTCGTCAACACCGAAGCCTATGCCGAATCCACCGGCGCCATGCTGGACGCCTGGCTCACCAGTTCCGGACCGTTGCGTAAAGCCCTGGAAAGCAGCATGACCCAGGCGTTGGCGCAGCTCAATCTCCCGTCGCGCGATGAAGTGGCGAAGATCGCGGAGCGCATGACGAACATCGAAATGCGGCTCGACGATATCGAAGCCAAGCTCGACGAAACACTCTCGAAGAATAAGGGAGCTCCCGCATGAGTACCAACGCCGCCACTTCTGAGGCCAGCTCGCAAATCCCGACCTTCCAGGACATCTGCGCCGGTTGGCACAGGGCCGCCGAAAAGGTCGATGCCTTTAACCGCTTGCTCACGACCGACGCCCAAGTCGCGCAAACGCCTAAGCAACTCATCTGGACCTTGAACAAGGCCAGGTTGTACCGGTTTGTTCCGGTGGTTCCTGAAGAGCAACGCAAGAAAACGCCGCTGCTGATGGTCTTCGCGATCATGAACCGGCCGCATGTGCTCGACCTGCGTCCCGGCCATAGCTACGCGGAGTTCATGCTGCGCCACGGTTACGACTTGTATCTGCTCGATTGGGGCGCGCCGGGGCCTGAAGACAAGAACATCTGCTTCGACGATTACACGCTGGAATACTTGCCGCGCGTCATTCGCAAGCTCAAAACGGTCGCTGGCGTCGAGCAATTCAGCATGCTCGGCTGGTGTCTAGGCGCTCTGATCAGTACGATGTACGCCGCGCTCCGGCCGGACGACGGGCTCAAGAACCTGGTCCTGCTCACCGCGCCGCTCGACTTTACGGATAAGACCGCTGGCGGATTCAC
>CAUJKE010000233.1 GCA_963205385.1 Planctomycetota bacterium
ATCGACGACCAGGTGCTGCGCAAGCATGGCAAGCTGACCACCGAGGAGTTCGAGCATATCAAGGAGCATCCCGACCTGGGTTGCAAGATCCTGGCCGATCTCAAGCCGCTGGCGAGCGTGCTGCCGGCGGTGCGGCATCACCATGAACAATGGGATGGCCGGGGCTATCCCAGCAAGCTCGTTGCCGAGGAGATTCCGTTCATCGCCCGGATCGTGGCGGTGGCCGATGCCTACGACGCCATGATTAGCGATCGCCCGTATCGCCGGGGGATGCCGATCGAGAAAGTGGAGGAGATTTTCCGCAAAGGGGCGGGACAACAATGGGATCGCGTCGTCATCGAGGCTTACTTCACTGCCCGCGACGATATCCGCGAAATCAGTCGCCGCGAGCGCGCGAACCTCTCGCTGGACATCACGCGCTGGACGTGAGCGTCGGAGCCGTCACAATGGTCGGCGGCCACCGCAAGCATTAGAATGTGGCGATGGCTCGCCAGGAACAAGACCGTGAAGATTTAATGGCCGAGGCCACGGCGCTCGTGGAGCGGGTTGAGCTGCGCGTGCTGCACGAACCAGAGCCGATCGTGCTAGGCGTGCGATCCAATGGCTGCTTGTCGATGTACTTCGGCGCCGATCCGGCCTTGCATTTC
The DNA here is from genome assembly GCA_963205385.1 of Planctomycetota bacterium. Lineage (GTDB taxonomy): Bacteria > Planctomycetota > Planctomycetia > Pirellulales > Pirellulaceae > JAEZGD01. Next base: position 648 of record CAUJKE010000233.1, read on the forward strand.
AACACGCAGGGGGAGTTGCGGCGGGGGTTTGTTGACGGCCAATTACTCACGGCCGAAGCAGGCCGCCTGGTGCTCATGACGCGCCGCCGCACCGCAGGCGAAGTTCAATTGTTGCGCCGCGAACTGCCGCTAGCCGCAGCGCAAGCGCTGCGTCTGACGCTCCAGACGCGAGTCCAATCTTTCCGCGACGCGCTCGAGGTTGGGCATTACGAGCTGCTGCGTCAAGTTCCGACGGACGCGCGCTTCGCGCCCGAGCTCTGGCGCGAACGACTACCGCGCGAAGTGATTCCCGCGCAAGAGCCGCACGCGCGCTGAAGCGGCCGCTCAGGGCAGCGCAACGGCGTTGCCATCTGCGGGATTCACCAGCTTGCGCAGCACTGCCGGCGGCGTGTTGGTGGACAAAAACTGTATCGAGGCATCGCAAAAACCGACGTTGACCCCGCCGGGATAGATGGCGTTGATCTGTCCCGGCACGGCGCTGCGGGCATCGTGAATCAGAAAATCGAGGTGGGCGCTATCGAGGTCGCTTGGCTGCGTCCATGAAATGCCTGACTGCTTGGACTCGACAATGCAGATAGTATCGGACAGCCCGTCGGTAATATTCGCGAGAACTCGGTGGTTGCCATTGTGATTGTTGTCGTTGAGCGTTCCCGGCCCGACGAACATCAGCACATTCGTTTCCAGTGGATCGGTGGGTGCATCGCCGGCCGCACGATAGAACGGCGGGATAGATTGCGCCACGGCCTGGTTTGCAGGACTATCCCAAGGCTGGCTGAAATCGTACTGGTTGTAGAGTTGCTGTTGTTCCAAAAACGGGAGTATGATGACGCGCCAACTGTGCGTCGGCTGGCCATTTTCATCTGTAAAATAGGCCGGTGGGAACTCGCCATAAGCGATTTCATAATTGTGTAGCGCCAGGACGATCTGCTTTAGATGGTTCTGCGACTGCACGCGCCGCGCCGCGGTGCGCGCGGCTTGCACCGCAGGCAGCAACAGCGCCACCAAGATTCCGCCGCAAGCCATTAAGACCACCAGGGAGACCAGCGCGACGACTAAGATGATCATGCCGACGCCGGACCCGTTGGCCGCCCGGCTCGCACCAGCGTTGTGAAACGGCACCTGCACCATGTGGCCGCATTTCTTGCAGGGAACCGTCATCCCGGCATATTGCTCGCCGGCGTTTTCGTGGGAGCCACATTGCGGGCAGCTAAATGGAATCGACATGCTAACCACCTGGGATGAGAGATTTCGAGCGGACTTCCTTTGAGTTTAACGGAGTTGGCGCGTGCATGCATTATGGCGGTGATATCTGGCGGTGATATCTGGACCTGCCACGATGCAATTGTGGGCGGCCCAATTGCGTCCACATAGTAGCGGACGCGCGCCGTGCATGGCATGATACAGACCCTCTGCGACGATGCCTGCTGATTTAAGGGTGCGAGAATGAATGCCTGCCGTCTGTCGATCTTCACATTCCTGCCATTGCTGCTTCTCGCTTCGTCGCCAATCCGCGCGGCGGAGTCCGGCGATTGGCCAGCGTGGCGCGGCCCACACGGAAATGGCGTCGCAAGCGCCGATCAGAACCCGCCGACGGTCTGGAGCGAACGGGAAAACGTCCTTTGGAAAACGCCGGTGCCGGGGCGCGGATATTCCTCGCCGACAGTTGTCGGCCCGCGCGTCTTGCTGGCCACGGCCGAAGAGGATCGCCAGATCCAAGCGGTCATTTGCTATGACCGGGCGACCGGCAAACAGCTCTGGAAAACGGAAGTCCATCGCGGCAATTTGGACGACCAAGGGAACAAGAAGGCGACACAAGCCTCATCGTCTGTCGCCTACGATGGCGAGCGGCTGTTCATCAACTTTCTGAACAATCACGCGGTCTATACGACCGCGCTCGACCTCGACGGCCAGCAACTCTGGCAAACGAAAGTCTCCGACTTCAAGACGCACCAGGGGTTTGGCTCGTCTCCGACGGTGCATGGGGACTTCGTCTATGTCACCACCGACAACCCCGCCGGCGGTGTGATTGCCGCGCTCCGTCGCAAGGACGGCAAAATTGCCTGGCGGGTGCAACGCCCCGAGGAAGCGAACTACGCTTCCGCCCAAATCCTGAAACTGCACGGTAAGGAACAACTCCTGCTGCAAGGCTGCGGATTGGTCGCCAGCTATGACCCTCGGACCGGCCAGAAGAATTGGGAAATGGAAGGCTCGACGGTCGAGTGCGTCACGAGCATTGTCACCGATGGCAAACATATCTTTGTCAGCGGCGGCTACCCGCGCAATCATGTGCAGGCGATTGTCGCCGATGGCTCGCGGCAAACGGCCTGGGAAAATGGCGCCCGCGTGTATGTCCCCTCGATGATCGTGCGCGACGGCTATCTGTACGCCATGCAAGACGCCGGCATCGCCACGTGTTGGGAGTGCGCCAGCGGCAAGGAGATGTGGAAGTCCCGCGTCGGGGGCGATTTCACCGCTTCGCTGGTGCTGGTGGGCGAGCATTTATATGCGGTCAGTGAACGGGGAAAATCTGTCATTTTCAAGGCAAATCCCCAGCGGTTCAGCCTTGTCGCCGAGAATCAGTTGGGTGATGAAGCGTTTGCGACCCCGTCGATCTGCGGCGGGCAAATCTTCATGCGTGTGGTGAAGAACGCCGACGGCCACCGGCAAGAGTGGCTGTATTGCTTGGGGAGCAAATAAGCGCGCTCGCTTGCGACGGCCCTCGGCAAGCCGCGCCTGCTCCGCTAATATGCGCAGCATGGCGACAATCCACATTCCGGTGATGCCGCGCGAGATTTTGGAGTGGCTCGCGCCGCAGCCTGGCGAGACGATGGTCGATGGGACGCTGGGCGGCGCGGGGCATACGCGGATGCTCGCGGAGCGCGTCGGCGACGCGGGCCAGGTGTTATCGTTTGATCGCGATCCGCAGGCTCTCGCCGCGGCGGAAGAAGTGCTGCGCGGCCTGCCGATCAAGCTCGTACATGCGAATTACGCGGAGCTACGCAGCGTTCTGCGGCAGCTTGAAATCGACGCTGTGGATGGCATCCTGCTCGACCTTGGCCTGTCGAGCGACCAACTGGCCGACCGCGAGCGGGGCTTCAGCTTTGAAAGCGAGGGGCCGCTCGACTTGCGGTTCGACCCCACGGAAGGCCAGCCGGCGCATCACCTGCTCGCGCACTTGCGCGAAGCGCCGCTGGCCGATTTGATCTATCAATACGGCGAGGAGCGTTACAGCCGCCGCATTGCGAGGAAAATCGTCGAGGTCCGCCGCGAGCGACCGCTCCGCACCGCAGCCGAATTGGCCGACCTGGTGCGCAAGTGCGTGCCGCGCTCCAAACACGAACGAATCGACCGGGCCACGCGCACGTTTCAAGCTTTGCGGATCGCGGTCAACGACGAGCTCGGCGCGCTGGAGCGCCTCCTGCGCGACGCTCCCGAGTGTCTGGCCCCCGGCGGGCGAATCGCCATCATCAGCTTTCACTCGCTCGAAGACCGCATCGTCAAGGAAGCCTTCCGGGCGGACGACCGGTGGGAGATCCTCACCAAGAAACCCCTGGTTGCGACAGACGACGAAGTGCTGCAAAATCCGCGTGCGCGCAGCGCTAAGCTCCGCGTCGCCCGCCGCCGCTCGTAGGCAGTGGAAATTCTTTTCCGCGCGATAAACTCAACGATGACTGACTCGCCAGGCTTTTGCGTGCGCCGCATCATCTCAGGCGGACAGACCGGCGTGGATCGGGCGGCGCTCGACGTGGCGATCGAACTGGGCCTCGAACATGGCGGCTGGTGCCCGCGCGGTCGGCGCGCGGAAGATGGTTATCTCGACGAGTGTTACCTGTTGCAGGAAACCGATTCGCCGGAGTATCACATTCGCACCGAGCGCAACGTGAGCGACTCGGACGGGACATTGATTCTCGCGTATGGTTCATTGACCGGCGGCACGCGGCTCACGCAGGTCTTCGCCCGCCGCCACGGGCGACCCTGTCTCGTGATCGATCTCGAACAAGCGTTCGACGCCGACGCCGTGCGGCAGTGGCTCGCCACGCATGATGTCGCGGTGCTCAATGTGGCCGGGCCGCGCGAGAGTACATCGCCGGGGATCTACCTCATCGCCAGCAACGTGCTGCACGGCATCCTCGGCGCCGCATTTCCAGGCGATGCGTAAACCGTCGCGCTACGCGCAAGCCTCGCGCAATTGATCCAGGAGCTTCGGGCACTCCTCGCGCGGATTGCCGTTGTCTTCGTATTCGAGCACGACATAGCCGCGATAGTGCGCGTCGCGCAGGATCTTCGCGATGCGGGCGAAGTCGGCTGGTCGCTGCTTCTTGTCGGGGCCGGAGACGGTGGCCTTGACCTGCACGTTGAGGGCGTAGGGGGCGACTTTGGCGAGCTCGCCGTAGAGGTCGTCGGAGTGAAAATTTCCCGTATCGAGATTCACGCCAAACCAGGGGCTGCTCACATCGCGCACAAATGCCATCAGTCCCTCGGCGGTCGCTGTCGGTCCGCCATGATTCTCGAGCGCGAGAAACACCCCTTGCTGGCCGGCATATTCGCAACATTCTTCAATGCCTGCGACCATGAGCGAATGCGACTGGGCCGGCGGAACATCCTTCTGCTGATGTCCCGCGAAAATGCGAATGACCGGCGCGCCCAGGACCGCCGCGTGATCGACCCACCGCTTCACCTTTTCAATCTCGGCCATCCGCTTCTCGCTAGGCTGGTGGCCGAAATCGTTCCCCACGGCCGTGCCGGAAATATCCAGCCCCAGTTGAAAGCACTGCCGCTTGAGCGCCCGCAAGTATTCCGGCGTCGTGGGGGTGGGGAAGTAATATGAAGTTAGCTCCGTCCCTTCCAAGCCGAACTTCGCACAATCGTTGATGAAGTCTTGCAGCGTGAGCTTGTGCTCCTTCGCGTTGAACAAGTCGCGATAGCTGTAGGCTGCCAGGCTAAACTTAAACTTCGCTTCGCCATTGCGAGGAATCGGCTCGATGGCGACGAGCGGGGAAGTCGCCGCCAGCGCGGCGCCAGCGACGGCCGAGGTAGCGAGGAACTGACGGCGGGAAAGGCTCATGGCGGGGTCTCGCGTGAGAAATGGCGGGGATCAATCCTGTGTTTCAATATAACGCGGTGATTTCGTCAAAGCAGCAGCGCTCGAACGGACAGGCTGGATTCCTGTCCTACTGTGCGGGTTCTTGATTTTGCTGCGTTGTTCGCTCAAACGCTTCTTGCGCGCGGCGATTTTGCTCCTCGAGGGCGCGCCGGTTTTCCGCTTGAATGCGTCGCACCTCATGCGCCGCGAATTTCACGCGCGAGTAAATCATGTAGCCTACGGCGCCGGCTCCGCCACATAACAAGAGCAGCACCACGGCCAGCACGGCCAGCACGATGCCTAAACCACCGCCACTACCGCCCCCTCGACCGCTCGGCCGCGGATCATAAGTAGGCGGCTTAAAATCGGCTGCGGGAGGAGTGGAGTGCGGCGGCGTGTGCGGCGCAGGCGCTGCGTCCAGCGGTTGCGGGTCTGGTTCGGGGAGTTGAGGAGGTAGCTCCGGCGACATGACTCCACCTGGGCGAGCGGTCAACGAGGGCAAATCACACGTCGTCCAGCGTATCCGGCTGGCGGAACCGCGTCAAACTGCGAGGCGTGCTCATCGTTGGCGCGCGCACGGATGTTTTGTATCGCGCCCGTCTGCTCGTATGCGTTATCGCGCGAGCCAGCCGAACAGGGCGAGTAACGCGATGATGCAAATGATGTAGACGATGATGTTGCGCTTCCGGCGGCGGCGTTGCCTCACTTCCGGCGGCAGCCTGACCAGCTCGCGCTCGTTCAACCCTTCTCCCACTGTCTTGACCGGTTCGTGCAAGGCGGTGTAGCGGCCATCTTCCGTCGGAATGATGATTGAGCCATCCGGCCCGCGGAGCGGAATCTTCGGCCGCTCCGCCTCGGCCATTTCTTTTTCTGGCAGTGCGATTTGTTGGACGGCGCCGGGATCGACTTCGGCCGCGCCGTCAGGCAGTAGCGATTCCGGCTTACGCCCGGACTTCGCCGCGACATCCGCTTCCGGCTCGCTCGTCGGTTCCGGTTCGGCGTCAGGATCGCCAGGCGGCAAGAGATCGTCGATGGCTGCGCGGGGCGGCAACAGTTTGTCGGCCTTGTTCTGCGCCGCGGCGCTGCGCGGCTTTGGCGTCGGTGACGGCGTCGGTGACGATTCGCTCTGAGGAGCATCCGCCGACGATTCCACCGGCAATTCCCCCGGCAATTCCCCCGGCGTTGTCGGCGCTGGCAGATCCGCGGCGGCCTCATCCACTGCCGGCTCATCCACCATAGGCTCACTGGTCGCCGGTTCTGGAAGTAGCGATTCTATCTTCGGCTGGGGCTTCGCGCTCGGCTTCTTGGGTGCGAGGGGGGCAGCGCTGGGCGGAAGAAGGGACTTCTCGTCGCGCGGCGCCGGCGACTGTTCCCCGCGCGGTTTGAAGCCGGGGGGATAACGCGCGTCGTCCGCAGGCGGCGTCGGCTTAGACTCGCTTTTCGCCGGAGCAGCCTTCCGCGGGCTGGCCGGCGGATAGAAGTTCGCCTTGTCGTCACGCGGGCTGGTCGCGGGGGCGGAGCGAACCGGCTGAGCATCGGCTTTCGGCTTTGGCCCCGGCGGCTCAAAACCCGGCGGGTAGCGCATCACGCTGGGCGCGTCCTCGACCGGCACGACGGCTTTCACCACCGGCCCCGACGGGAGGTTGCCAACAGGCGGCGATTGCATGGACGGCTGGCCCACAGGAGGTTCCTGAGCGGCAGCCAGCGGCGGCGTTGGCCCAGTTTGTGGAGAACTCGCGGGAACCACGACCGGCGCCTGGCAATGCGGGCAAGCGACTTCGTGACCTGCTGCCTCCGGCGGAACCATGAATCCGCCGTGGCAATGCGGACAGCCGAGCGTCAGCATGCCCCCCGGTCCACTCGGAAGACTCCCAGGCGAAGGTCCGAACGGAGGCTGCTGAGCCGGATGTGGCGGAGATCCCCCAGGCGCACCCGGCAAACTGCCCGGTGGCGGGGCTGGGACGTTAGTTAGCGGAGGTAAGACGACCGGCGCGCCGCACAACGGACAGCCTACCGTTTGACCGGCGTGGATCGAATCCGTCTGGAATATGCCTGCACAGCGAGGACATTGAAACTGCATTGTGCTCATCAAGTACGTACCGTCCCACAGACCTGCGGTGCGAGCCCGTAAACCTTCTATCCTAGTCGGAGCACACGGAAACATTCAATCCGCACCTGACACGCACGAGCGGTTCCGCGAATCGCAGCGGCCAAAGGGGCGAAAGTTCACGAATCAATGCCGAAGTTACAGAGTTACTGCAAAGTTGCCGAGTTACGTCGCGGATGATTCAGGGTTTCCTGGTTTGCCAGATCGGGCTATGATCGCCAGCCTCCGCGCAAGGATGCCGCATGCAACAACCATTGATTATCCTCGGGCGAGTCGTCGTCGTGCTCGTCTTTCTGTTCGGAATGCCGCTCTTAGCGATTCCTGGTGTTTTGGAATGGTTGCGGGAGGGGGTGGAATCGCCACGCTTGCGGACATTGGCAAATGCTCCCGTGGAGGGGAGCAGCGTTCCACCTCAAGTGGCTCACAACGGGGTTTCGCTCGTGGAGGAGCAATCGGCGAGCGAAGTCACGTCAGCGCTCTTTTTGGAATCGGTAAAAACCACCGAAACTGCGTCTCTTGCCAGTTCTCGCACCGAGCTTGAGGAATTAGCGGCAAAAATTCAGGCGCAGGGGGCCACTTTTTATCGCCTCGACCGGATTTCGGATTCGCCGGAGGCTGGCTATCGCTTCACGGCGCAGTTCCTGCGTGGGGGAACGCCGCCGCGGCGTATGAATTTAGAAGCGACCGACGCCGATCCCCGCCGGGCGATGCAGCAAGTGCTTGCCCAGGCGGCTGAGTTTAAGCAGCGTTAACCCCGTTGCTCTCGCGGCTTTGATGTTGATACTGGTGTCAGCCACTGGGGGTGGCGGTGACATGCGAATTCGACCCACAACGCCTGCGATTCAACTGCATAGCAGCGCCGGCCGCTACCGCTGGCATTGTGCCGCTTGGGAACTGGGATTGGGCTACTATCGCGCTGTCGGGCCGCGAAAGTCAAGTTCGACCGCCCCAAGTGACGACATCAGCCAAGTGTCCCCAAGCGCGGCCCTGGCTCGCCTGGAGGCGGTCTTGTTGCTGGCGCGGGAACCCCTGGGAAGCCGGAAGTTAAGTCAATATGCTAACTTGGCGGACGCGACGGAAGCACGTACACTAATTCGCCACTTGAATGCACGGTATGATCGTCGAGGCCGCGCCTTTCGTGTGGTAGAGGTGGCTGGTGGCTACCAGTTGCTGACGCGACCACAATTGGCCGCGTGGCTGCGACGTTTGAATTATTCGCCGGCCGAAGTTCGCCTGAGCGCCCCGGCGCTGGAGACTTTGGCGGTGATTGCCTATCGCCAACCGGTAGGCCGAGCCGATATTGAAGCGATTCGCGGGGTCAACTGCGGCGAGATTGTGCGGCAGTTGATGGACCGCGACCTGGTGAGGATTGGGGGCCGGAGCCAAGAACTGGGCCGTCCCTACTTATACGCCACGACCAAACATTTTTTGCAGATCTTCGGTCTCTCGAGCTTGGAAGATTTGCCGCGCGCCGAGATGGTTCGGCAAGCGGTGATTCCCCAGCCGCGAGCCGATTCCGAATCACGAGTAGTTTCACCACAGTTAAACCCAGCGAACGACAAGGCAAGCGAGGAGGATCACGACGTGAGCGTAACGACCTTGGCGGCACTCACCCTGGAAGCAGAACTGCGCAGCGCCCGCCGCGCAGCGCAACCCGATGCGCCGCAACTAGCGAAAGACGATGATGAGGACTTCGTGGATGACGATGACCTCGATGATGATGATGACGACGACGACGACCTCGACGACGATGAGGACGACCTCGATGACGACGACGATGATGACGACGACTTAGATGACGACCTAGATGAGGACGAGGACGACGACCTCGACGATGAAGAGTGGGAAGAGGTCGACGATGAGGACGAAGACCTCGATGAAGAAGATGACGAGGACGACGACTGGGACGACGACGACGACGATGAGGAAGACGAAGAGGACTGGGAAGACGACGAAGCATAGTCGCCGCCGAGTGTCTGCCGATTGGTAAGCTCCCCGCTCGTAGCGCGAAAACCCAACAACCAACCCCGAGCACGCTGGGGGTTGGTTTTTTTGGCGACGTCCGTTCGCCGATGGGGCCGCATTTGCTTGCCGGCGCATGCGGGCTAGTCGCCGAGATAGGCATCGCGGACGCGGGGATCGTCGAGCAATTCTTTCGCGGGGCCGCTCATGGTGATGCGGCCGGTTTCCATCACATAGCCGCGATGCGCCAGTTTGAGCGCGAGCCGCGCATTTTGTTCCACGAGCAGCACCGCAACGCCGTCGGCCTGATTGAGCTGGCGGATCACCTCGAAGATTTTGAGCGTAATCATCGGCGCCAGCCCCAGCGACGGCTCGTCGAGAAGCAGCACTTTGGGCCGCCCCATCAACGCCCGCGCGATGGCGAGCATTTGCTGTTCACCGCCGCTGAGCGTGCCGCCGGCCTGATGCTTCCGCTGCTCAAGAATCGGAAACAGGGCGAAAGCCTGCGCGATGTCGCGCTCGATTCCGGCCTTGTCACGGCGAGTGAAGGCCCCCATCCGCAAGTTTTCGAGCACCGTTAGTCGCGGAAAGATTTTGCGCCCCTCCGGCGATTGGCAGATGCCGAGCTTGACGAGTTCATGCGGCGCTAGGCGTTGAATCTCCTGGCCGGCGAGGGTGATCGTGCCGCCGGCTGCCCGATGGATGCCGGAGATGCAACTGAGCGTCGTCGTTTTACCGGCGCCGTTGCTGCCGATGACGGTGACGATTTCTCCGCGATCCACGGCGAGCGTGATCTCATGCACCGCGGTGATTGGCCCGTAAGCGGCGCGGAGTCCCTGGAGTTCGAGCAGCGCTCCCATCAAGTCACCTCTTCCTGGCCGAGATACGCTTCGATGACCTGGGGATCGGCCTGCACGTGGCTCGGCGTCCCTTCCGCGATCTTCTCGCCATGATTGAGCACGGCGATGCGGTCGCTGATGTTCATCACGAGCTTCATGTGATGCTCGATGAGCACGACCGTGACGCCGTCGTCGCGAATCTTCCGCACCAGGCGCATCAAGTCGTCCGACTCCGCCGGATTCATTCCGGCCGCCGGCTCGTCCAGCAGGAGCAGTTGCGGCCCGGTCGCCAACGCGCGGGCAATTTCCAGGCGGCGCTGATCGCCGTAGGGGAGGTTCTTGGCGAGCGCGGATGACTGCTTGCCGAGCCCCACAAACTGGAGCAACTCGGCCGCCTTTTGCAGGTGAACTTGTTCAGCCTGCCGCACGGACGGGGTGCGCATGATGAGATGCAATGGGTTGCGCGAAAACTTGCGATCCAAGCCGACCAGGACGTTCTCGATCACGGTCATGTCGTGGAACAAGCGGATATTTTGGAAGGTCCGGGCGAGTCCGCCGAGCGCGATCACGTCCGGCGTGCGGCGCGATTGCCGCCATACAGCAAAGGCGCCTGCGGTGCCAACAACGAGGCCCAAGAGGAGGCTGCTCGCCAGCGTGATGCGAAACGTCGCGCGCTGGGTTGGGATCGCGGCTAGTTTGTCGAGCAAGCGCTCCGCCATGTCGGCCGAGGCGAACGTTGCGAGCGTCACGCCTTGGTGCTGGATGAGAAATTGCCCGTCGCGCTGGACTGGCGGCGGCAGTGGTTCACCGGCGGCGGCTGCGGCCACGAGTGCGTCGAAACGGTCGCGCAACTCGTTTGCCTGCTCGCGCGACGGGGCGTTGCCGAGCCACTGCGTCGCATCCGCGCTGACCACGCGAAACGTCCCGTCTTGCTGCCGCTCGACAGCCAGATCGCCGCGGAGATAACTCAGCCCCTCGCGCGCGGCGTTCGCGTACGTAAACGGCCGCGCGGGATCGTACAGATTACGGCGAATGGACGCGCGCCAGAGTTTGTCGATGTTCCCCATGAACAGCGCGAGCGCCAGGCCGGTCGCCAGACCGACCAAGGCGCACGTGAGCACGACCCACACGGTGAAGGGGCGCGCCAGACGTCCCCCCGCGAAGCGGATTTGGCCGGCGCTTGGTTCATAGATGCCAGTGATGGCGTTGAAGACGGTCGTCTTGCCGGCGCCGTTGGGACCGATCACCGAGAAGATTTCGCCCGCCTCGACGCCGAGATCGACCGCATTGACCGCGGTGAGTCCGCCGAACCGCATCGTTAACTGATCGACATCCAAGAGCGGCATCGGATTTTCCGGTAGGACAGGTTGAGTGGGGAGATAGATTGTGTTGCAGATGAACCGGAATGTGTCAGGGCGAGTTATGTTTATCTTGGGCTGTTCTTTTGCCAATGGCGGCGAGCAAGAGCGCCACGAGGGCGCCGAGCGAGATCCACATCCAGGTGCTGCGCTCGAAGCCTTGTGTAAATGCCTGGGCGGCGTGCGGCAGGGCGGTGGACTGCTGTTTGTGGGCGGTAACTTCGGCGTACAGGGCGCGAACCTCGTTGACTTCTTGCTCATGCAACTTCGTGCGCGCGGCTTGCTCCTGGGGCGACAAAGCCTTCCAACGCGCTTGAGCTTCTTTCCAGACCTCAGGCGCGTATTGATCGACCAGGGGGGCGCTCGGGCTATCGGGGTTTTTGCCGGTGCCGACGTTCACGCCTTGCTTCTGTAACTCCGATTTCACCTCGCTTGCGAGCACGCCGATCATCTCGTCGGGCTTCGTCACGTGGTAAGCCGGCGGCGGGGCGGCGCCGGTTGCAATGAGGTAAGCCACCGCGAACTTCCCCAAGGCGACGCTCCCCGTGGTCAGCAGCAGCGCGAAGATGCCGAGCAACACGCCCCCTTTCGCCTGGCTGCCGATGCGCATTAACCCGCCTACGAGCAGCCCACAGGCGAGCGCCATCGCGCCGACGTCATGGCCCACCCGGCGGCCCACCGCCGCCCAGGCGAGACCGCCAAGCAGCGCGCCGAGAAATCCCCAAACCAAACCGCGACCTGTCATGGAAAGAACCTGCGAAGAGCGGCGTGCGAGCGAACCGATGCAGCGGTTGATCTTCGTCGATCCGCGGCGAACACTCAACGGGGCTGGGTCTCCAACGGCGGGGGCTCAACATCGCAAGCAGCCCGCGGGAGTTTGCCTGCTACTTTTTGTGAAGCGAGAGGTAGTCGAGGCCGAACATGTAGGCTTTGGTCGCTTGCTTGTTCGCGCCGGTGATGGTCACCGTGAGTTTGTGCTGGCCGGCGGTGAGTTGATGGACGCCGAGCGAAATGGGAGGCGTGTTCACCACATTCGCATCGAAGCCGTCCAGCGGTTGACCCGGCTGGCCGTCGTCGATCGCGAGCGTCACGATGCCATAGTCATGGGCCTTGGTGAGCGCGACGAAGAGTTCATATTCGCCGCTGGCCGGGACGTTGAACGCCAGTTCGAGCGTATCCCGCGGCTTCGCGCCGGTCCACCAGAGTTGTGACGCTCCGCTCCACTTGCCCAGGGGGAAAGCGTTCATCGCTTGCGGTCGCGCGTCACCGCCGGACTTCTTCAGCACCGGCAGCGCTTCGCCTTCTTGCGCGCCGGCGACTTTTCCCGTCTGCGGGTCGAGCCAGGGCCCTTCGCCGGGGAGCGGAACTTGTTGCGCACTTGCCAGATAGGCGACAAGGTCGCGGACTTCGTCCGGCGCGAGCGTCTTGAGTTGGCCGTCAGGCATCAGCGAGAGTTGGCTTTGGCTTCGTTCTTCGATGTCTTTCTTAGCGACGGTGATAACATCCGTGGGCGTTTGCAGCGTAATGGCGGAGTCGGTCTCCTGCTGGATAAGCCCGTTGAGCGAACGCCCGTCAGCCGTGACGATGACGGTCATCAAATAGTCCTTGCCGACGACGGCGCTGGGGTCGAGCAGGTTTTCCAGCAGATAATCGAGGTTGGCGCGGTTCGAGCCGGTCAGGTCAGGCCCAATCTGTTTGCCGGTCCCAAACAACGCATGGCAGGTGGCGCACGTCTTGTTGAAGACCTCGCGGCCATGCGGCAGGTTGGCGTCTTGCAGCACCTGCTTCGCCAGCGACTTCTTGTACGTCGCCAGCTCCGCGACTTTGTCCGCCGATGTTGCGCGAATGTTTCCCCAGACTTCTTTCAAGCGCTTGGTCACCGCGTCGTTGCTCTGCGCTGCAAGTTGCCGCACGGTGAAGGCGTTCAGGTCGGTCCGCGGGATCGCCTTCTGCTCAATCGCGTCGAGCAATGCGAGGACATACGCCGGACGCGCCGTGAGCGTGGCGATGACCGCCTGACGATCGGCCGCGGACAGTTTGTCATAAGCGGAGATGAGCACCGCCGGCGTGTTTTTATCGGCGAACGACGCGAGTCCGTTGATGGCGGCGGTGCGAAGCGCGGCGTCATTTACCAAGCCATGCATCACCGGCGGGAGTTGTTCATCCTTGGCCGCCAAGAGCGCAGCGAGGGCCAGTTCGCGGCGGGGGAGCGGCAGCTTGGAATCCGCGAGCGTGGCGCGCAATTGCGGCAGCACGCGCGCGTCGCCGAACTTCACCGCGATGAACTCCGCTTGCTGGCGGATGGCGTCGTTCTTGGAAGTGATGAGCCGGTCGTAGGCCGCGGTCCATGAGTCAGGCATTTGCAGATCGGCCCGCACTTTTAGCGCCGCGACGATTTCTCCCAGCATCTGCGCTTGCGTCGCTTCATCGGCCGTGGTGAGCGCGGCGAAGAGCGCATCGTAGCCAGCAGGCTCGGCTGCGATCCGCCGCACCATGAACCGGGCCACCAGCGGAATCTGGCCGCCCTGCGCGAGCTGAAGCGCCTTGGCCGGATCGACCATCGCGAGCGGTTCGAAAGTGTACCAATACATCAGCGGCAAGTTGTGATCGTCCGCGTCCGCGCTGTGGGTGAGCAGGTTTCTGGCGACGTCCCACCGCTGCGCAAGCGGCAAGTGTTGCAAACCGGAAGCCAGGTACAATCGCACGGTCGGCGAAGGGTCGCTCTGGGCGAGTTCGGCAAACTTCGCGAGCGCAGCATCGCTCACTTGCTGTTGCTCACACAGACATTGAATGGCCCAAGCGCGAACGTCGGCGTTGTTGTCATCCAGCAGCGCGAGCGCCGCTGCAGGCTCCAACAGTCCCGTGACGTGCATCGTCCAGAGCAGCCGCAACGAATGCTGCGTCTCCTGATGGGTGGCGAACTTCGTGGCCAGGCGATTGCGAATCTCCCCCAGTTTTCCAGCTGCCGCCCGTTCTTGCAGAATCCGCCGCGCATGGCGCGCGTACCATTCGTTCTTGTTCAACTGCAAGTCGACCAGTTCTTCGTCGCTCAGCTTTTGTAGATTAACGTCGACTTTCTGCGACTCGCCGTAGACGATCTTGAAGATTCGCCCGTTGCCGCGGTCGTGCCCCTCGACGTTGCCGTGGTGGCATTGATTGCGGTCGTACCAGTCGATCATGTAGACGTTGCCATCGGGGCCGTAGGTGAGGTAGATGATTTGCGACCAAAGATCGTTGGCGAACAGGAAGTCCGGCGCGCCGTCGCCGCTGTAGCCGCTGCCGGCGGCGGTGAGTTGATCTTGATTGAGCCGCGAGCCGTGGATGTTATTCATGAACAGTTGATTGCGATACTTCGCCGGCCAGGCGCCGCCGAGGTAGATCATTGCGCCGGCATGGGCATGGCCGCCGCCAACCGCGGTGCTCTTGGCGCGGTCTTCGTTGTTCCATTGGCTGCCGACCCAGTGCCGATGCTTGGCGATGGTTTTGATGTCGTCGTAGGTGTGCGGGTTGAAGTGCTCGCCCGCCTGACGTTGATACCGGCCGCCTTGAATGATGTGGTACAGGTGCGGAATGACGCATGCGGTCGCGAAGGCGTGGCCGCGATCGTTGAAATCGACGCCCCAGGGGTTGCTCGTGCCTTCGGCGAAAACCTCGAACGTGTGCCGCGTGGGATGATACCGCCAGATGCCGGCGTTGATTTTCGTCCGCTCGTTTTCCGGCGCGCCAGGCTTGCCGACGTTGCTGTGCGTGAACACGCCGTGGCAACCATATAGCCAACCGTCTGGTCCCCAGATGAAGCTGTTGAGCGTCTCATGCGTATCTTGATAGCCCCAGCCATCCAAGAGCACCTGTGGCGGGCCATCCGGTTTGTCATCGCCGTCGGCGTCGGGAATGAACAAAAACTGAGGCGCCGCGCCGACCCACACGCCGCCAAACCCCACTTCTAGCCCGCTGACGAGATTCAGCCCTTCCATGAAGACCGTTCGTTTATCGAACTTCGCATCCCCATCGGTATCTTCAAAAATCAGAATGCGGTCGCGGGCGTCCTTTTCCGGCACGCGGATCGGATACGAATAAGCTTCGGCGACCCACAAGCGGCCGCGATCATCCAGGGCCATCGCGATCGGCTGTTGCACGTCCGGCTCCGCGGCGCAAAGCTTCACGCTGAAGCCGGGGGGGACGCTCATGATCCGCGCGGCTTCTGCGGGATCGACCCCGGCGGAAGCTTCAGGTCGCGGGACGGCGATTTCCGACTCCGCCGCGGACAACGTCCCCACGAAGCCAACCCCGAGAATCGCAAAACACAACGACGCAGCGCGCGACAGCAGACGCCTGCAATGCATAGGAAGAACCTCAGGCAAGAAGTTGGGGGGAAGGGGGTTATGTGGTGAGTTGTAGTCTAACCCAGAGCGGCTAGCTCACCAACTGATTCACCACCATCGCCGCTGTAACCACCCATGTGGGGCGGTAGTGTCTTGGGCCATCTTAGCAGTGGACTTTCGGTGGAATGCGGAAATAAGGCACGCGACTCTAATGGGGGGTGGCTGCTAATAATGGCGAATGCTCGCCGGGCGTCGATTTTCGTAACACATCGATGGCAAGTGAGATACGGCGATTGGCTGTGCGCAGAGGCGTTAATAATTGTCCTCAGAAGGGTGGGGATTGCGTTCGCCGCAACGCTTATTCGCCCCTCGGCGTACGGTGAGCACTGGCAGAAGTTGATTCTATTTGCACAATAAATGGTAAAGACGTATTGACGACCGTCGAAGGTGAATGTATACTTTTGTGCAGTAGTGACGTGCAGGGAAAGTCGTAATCGCAGGCGGTGGTCGCGCGACCGGAAGCGGAAGGCGCCAGACTTCGAACTCGCTTCGCCGCTCAAGCCCGGGTAAGTTCCGCGATGAAGGGGGTCCTAGCAGCGACTTTGTCGGTTGTAGCGAATAGTCCTGCGCGCGTCACGCATTTGCAGGCGGAAATAGCCTCCAGGCTCCACCCTACAACCCGATTGGTCGATACCTAAGTCAGAATCCGCACCACAGTCAGAACTTGCATCGCAGATAAAACCCCTACAACTTGCCCAGTGCTGGGAGTCCCGCCATGGAAGGCGTTTCACACGTCGCCCCCTCATTTCGCCGAGTCGCGCTCCGGGCCTGCGCCGCCGTGCTCGCGGTGGCTGCATGCAGCCAGGTCGGTTGCATGACCGGCGTTAAAGAATATTTTCGCAACGGTTTGAAGGTCGGTCCCAACTACGCCCCGCCGGCGGCGGCGGTGGAAGACGACTGGATTGATAAGAAACGGACCGATTTATCGGAAATCGAACAGCAGTATCTGCGCGCGGTGACGAACCAGGAGGTGCGCTGGGATTGGTGGCGCGTTTACAACGATCCTCTGCTGACCGAGCTGGTCACGGAAGCGCATGAGCAAAATCTCACGCTGCGTGAGGCCGGGTTTCGCGTGCAGGAGGCGCGGTACTTGCGCGCGGTCGCCGTCGGTTCGCTTTTGCCGCAGCAGCAGACCTTTAGCGGCGCTTATCAACGGCGACAGATTAGTTTAGGAACCGGCATCGTGGCGGGCGGTGGCGGCGGCTTTCCTGGCGTCAAGCGGCAGTTCAGCGTCTGGGGGAGTGGCTTACAAATGGCCTGGGAAGTGGACTTCTGGGGGCGCTTCCGCCGTGGGATCGAAGCGGCCGATGCGAACCTCGATGCGTCCGTCGAAAACTACGACGATGTGATGGTGATTCTGGTCAGCGACGTGGCGAGCACCTACCTCGAAATTCGCACGCTGCAGCAGCGCATCAAATATGCCAAGGCGAACGTGACCGCGCAACAGGGCTCGGTCGACACGGTCGAAAAACTCGTCAAGGCAGGAAGTGAAGCGCCGCTGGCGCTCGCGCAACCGGAGACCAACGTCAACCGCACGCAAGCCGCCATTCCGCAGTTGGAAGCGGTGCTGCGGCAAGCGGAGAATCGTTTGTGCGTGCTGCTCGGCACGCCGCCCCGCGATTTGCGCGAACGACTCGGCATGTTGGATCGTATTCCCATTCCTCCGCCGCAAGTCGGCATTGGGATTCCCGCGGACCTGTTGCGTCGCCGTCCCGACGTGCGTCGCGCTGAACGCGAAGTCGCCGCGCAAAGTGCTCGGATCGGCATCGCCGAGGCGGACTTGTATCCCGCGTTTACGATTAATGGCCAGATTGGCTTGCAAGCCAGCCAATTCGCCGACTTGTTCCACGAACGGTCGATCAACGGCTCGATTGGACCGTCCTTCAACTGGAACATTTTGAACTACGGCCGGATTCGCAACTCGGTGCGGGCGGAAGAAGCGCTCTTCATGCAACTCGCCACGCGGTATCAAAATCTGGTTCTCACCGCGAACCAGGAAGCCGAAGACGCTTTGGTCGCGTACCTGCAAGCCCATCAACAGGTGTACTATCAACGCAAGGCGGCCGCTGCGGCCCTCGCGGCCCGCAAAGGCATGCTCGATAAGGTCGTTGGCGGCAAGGCCAACGTCAGCGATCTGTTCGTGGTCGATGCGACGCTCGCCCAGGAGCAAGATTTGCTGGCGGTCGCGGAAGGAACGCTCGCGACGAGCCTGACCGATTTATACCGCGCTTTGGGCGGTGGTTGGCAACTGCGGCTCGATCCGCCGCCCCCTGCGGAGGAACTGTTCGAACTCAAACAGCTCCCACCGCTGCCGGATGTCGAAATGCCGTCGCCGGGGCCTGTCCAACCTGCGCCGCTACCGATTCCTGAACCGGCGCCCCAAGTTGATCCCGCGCCCCAAATCGATCCCGCGCCCAACCCCGAGCCGCCGCCGGCCCAACCGCTGCCGGAAGACTCTGGGCTCCTGGGTCCGTTGGACTTCGGCCCTGCGAAAATTGGCCGCTTGCCGACGTCGTGATGGATGGTCCTTGTTCCAGTGGGATCGGCTTGGACTGTGTTGTTCTTACAAGCCAGGCGAAAAGCCGATCCTGCCGCTCCAGTACAACTCAGCGATCAAACTACCTCACGCTCTACGAATCTTCCGCGTAATGACCTCGAGGAGTATCATGATAGCCAGACTGTTCATCAAGGCGGGCCTCGCGTGTTTGCTGGCACTCGCGTTCAGCACCGCGCCTGGGGATGCGGCGGAACCGATCGCCGAAACCACTGCGGCGCCGGTCGTGAAGCCGTGGAAGCGCTGGTGTCCCGATTATTTATGTCTGTGTCCTGGGTACTGTCCCAAGCCATGCCCGCCGGCGCCGTGCGGGGATCTTCGCACGAGTTGCGCTTGCTATTGCAAAAAGCAACTGCCGTGCCCCTGCATTGCCCCGCTGCGCACCACCTGCGACTGTTATGATTGCAAGCCAATCCCGCGCTGCTTCCCGCCGTCTCCGTGCCCCCGGTGCTGCCCCCGCGACTAACCTGTCTGTGTCAGCCAAGGCAATGGGGCCTCGCCCATGCGGCGCGCAGGGCACATTGCCGCGCGGGGAAGCTCGATTCTCGTGTACCGCATTGTCACGCTGTCCGAGTTCTCAACTCCGAAATCCAAACTTCAACCAAGGCGGAGTTTGCTTGTAGTCGCCTGAATTGAAACTTCATTCCTCTCACTCCTCGGCCGCTCCATGTCGCTACCCGCCGATCTCCTCGCTCGTCTGGCCAGGTTCGATACGCCGACGATTTGCAACGTGATTGAACTGTTCGACGTTCGCCCGCGCAACGTGGGCTACATGGATGGGCGGATTCAAAGCAACTTCCCCGCGCTGGCGCCGATGGTGGGCTATGCCGCGACTGCGTCGTTTCGCAGCGACGCTCCGCCTGTGGGGGGCGATGCGTACGGTAGTATGCAGGCCCAGCTTGATCAGTTTGCAAAGCTCCCAGGCCCGGCGGTGGTGGTGTTTCAAGATCTCGATGACCCGCCGGTCTCGGCCGTGTTTGGCGAAGTGATGTGTTCGACCTACAAGGCGTTCGGCAGTGTGGGATTAGTGACCAACGGCGCGGGGCGCGATCTCCAGCAGGTCAAGGCGATCGACTATCCGGTCTTCACCGGCTCCACGATTTGCTCGCACGGCTACTGCCACATGTTGCACTTGGGGCTCCCCGTGCGCGTCGGCGGACTGATGGTGAACACCGGCGACCTCTTGCACGGCGACGCCAACGGCGTCACCAACATCCCGCTGGCCCTTGCCAACGAGATTCCGGACCTGGCCGTCGAGTTTCTCGCGGCGGAAGAGATCATGCTCGAATATCTTCGCCCCGCTGGTCCCAAAGAAAAGGCTGAATTCGATCGCCGCCGCCAGGAGTTCCAGAACGTCGTCGCAACGCTCACAAAACGAGTGCAACGCCGCTCCTGACGCCCGCAACTCGAGACTACTCACCCCCCGCAATGGCCAGTAATCCGCTTTTGGCTGGACAAACCTGGCCTTCTGGCGACGTGGCATCTAACGATTCATGAGATTTTTCTCGTGAACCGGAAACGCCTGGGCCGCGACAAACGTCTTAACCTCATCTGGTTGCGGCCACGCTCGGTCCCTCTGGCTGCGCCGTGGTTAGCGATCCCCTATATTAGAGGGACGGTAAAGACGGGGCTCTCTTCTCGCGGAACTTGGAGTTTGTTGTATGTCTCGCTCTCTACGGCCTGTTGTGGCGATTCTGTGGTTAGTCGTCTGTTCGCTTCCGCTCGTGGCGGAGGAGGCGTTGCCGACGCAACCGGCCGCGCCGCGCGCGATCGCCGATTTACTGCAAAGCCGCCAGTACGATGAAGCGGTCGTGGCCATCGACGCCTTGCTCGCCGAGAAGAAGACCGATCAGGCGGACTATCTGACCTACCTCAAAGGCCGCGCGCAACATCTGGCCGGCAAGTATGACGACGCGGTTGCTACGTTCGACGCGCTGCTCAAAGAGTTTCCTAACAGCGAACTCAGCCGCCGGGCGCGGTTTGCCCAGGGGATATCACTCGCGCGCAAAGGCGACTATCGGGGCGCGGAATTGATCTACAAGGCGGAAGCGCAACAGGTGTTGTCGCTGGAACGTAAGGAAGACATCGCCAAGATTTACCTGGAATTCGCGGAGGCTTATTTTGCGCCTGCCAAGACAGATGTGCCGCCGGACTTTCAGAAGGCGCTCGAGTTCTACACGAAGGCGCTGGAAGTTGGCCCCCAACCGCAGACGCGCGTGGAAATCGAACTGCGCGTGGCCGAGTGTCAACAGAACCTCGGGCAGTTTGATCAGGCCGCCGCGCTGTTAGCGCAGTTCATCAAAGATCATCCCACCGATGCCCTGGTCATCGAAGCGCGGTTCCGTCTCGGCGAATGCCAGCAGGCGCAAGGCCAGGCAGCGGAAGCGCGCCGCACCTGGCAAGACCTGTTGCAACTGCATCCCAATTCCCGCTCCGATCGCCTGCCGCAAGCGGCGTTTCGCTTGTCGGAAACGTATCGTTTGCCGAACCCCGCGGACAAAGAAGACCTGACGCTCGGCATCACGTCGCTGGAAGCGTTTCTCGAAAAGTATCCCGAACACAAACTGGCTGGCGCGGCGAACCTCCGCATCATTCAGACCTACTTGCAAGCCGGGCGATATGAAGACGCCGTGGCCGCCGCAAAGAAGTTCCTCGCCGACGAGCGTTATGTGAAGCGCGAGGAGATCCCCGCGGCGCGCAACCTGTTGGGCATCGCTTATAAGGTGCAAGGGAAGTTCGACGAAGCGCTCGCGTCCTACACCGAGTTTCTCGCGAAACATCCCACACATCCCGCGTGGGCGCAAGTGCAGCAGGCGATCATCCAAGTCGAGTACCTCAAGGCGAAGGCCGCTTTCGATGCCAAAAAGTACGACCAGGCCCGCGAACTGTGGTCGCAATACCTCACGAAGTACCCGCTCGACCGCCGGGCGCCCGCCATTTTGTTTCTCTTTGGCGAAATGAAATTCCGCGAGGAAAAATGGGACGACGCGATCACCGCCTGGAAGCAATTGGTGACGAAGTATCCCGGCACCAACGCCGCTTCACAGGCACAGTTTAGAATCGCCACGACGCTGGAAGAGAAGCAGGGGAACTTCGAAGAAGCCCTGGTCGAATATCGCAAGCTCAACTGGGGTAAGTTCGTGGCCGCATCGCGCGAGCGCATGAACCGCCTCACGCAAAACGCCATGACCATCGCCACCGAGCGGGTCTTCCGCTCCGATGAAGTCCCCACCATCAAGCTCACGAGCCGCAACATCGAAACGCTGACCGTGCGGGTCTATCGCGTCGACTTGGAAACGTACTTCCGCAAAATGCATCTGGCCACCGGACTCGAGCAGCTCGACATCTCGCTCATCGACCCCGATCAAACATTCGAGTTCAAAGTCCCTGACTTTCAAAAGTTCCAGCAGATCGAATCGCAGATTCCCCTTTCCCCCTGGCAAGACGGGAACGAAAAGAAAACCAGCCCCAGCGTGATGGCGGTCACGGTCAGCAGTCCCACGCTGGAAGCGACCACGATGGTGCTCCGCAGCGATCTCGACATCATCGTCAAGAGCTCGCGCGACGAGCTGTTTGTCTTCGCCCAGAACCTGCTCACCGGTAAGCCTTGGAACGGCGTCAAGTTGCTCATCTCCAACGGCGATCAGGTCTTCGCCACAGGCGAGACGGGCGAGGATGGCGTGTATCATCAGCCGCTGAAGGAGTTGGAGTCGTGCGACGACGTCCGCGTCTTCGCGACAATCGACGGGCACACGGCGTCCAACGTCATCGGCCTCAGCGGCATCGGCGTCAGCGAAGGGCTGGCCGATAAAGGCTACATCTACACCGATCGCCCCACGTATCGCGCTGGGCAAATGGTCCACGTCCGCGGCGTGCTCCGCAAGGTGAGCGGCGACCGATACACTGTCGCCCAAGGCAAGAAGTATCGCGTCGATGTCTATGACAATCGCAACCGCCTCGTCTCCGAAGCCGAAGTCGCCCTCTCCGCGTTCGGCAGTTTCCACAGCAACTTCGCGCTCCCTGCGGCGGTCTCTCCAGGCGAATATCGTATCGTCGTGCATGATAATGACCGCGAGAGCTACGAAGGGAGCTTCACAGTTCACGAGTACCAGCTCGAACCGGTGCAACTCGAAATCACGTCTGACCGCACGATTTACTACCGCGGCGAGGAGATCGCCGGCAAAATCAAGGCATCGTACTATTACGGCGCGCCGCTTGTCGGCAAGGAAATCATCTACCGATTGGCAGAAGGGCGCGTCGAACGCGCTACCACCGACGACCAAGGGGAAGTCGAGTTCAAGTTCGAAACGCGCGAGTTCCGCGAGACGCAACCGCTGCTGCTCCACGCCGAACTCCCCGAGCGGAGTCTCGCCACCGGCCAGACGTTCTTCCTGGCGACGCAAGGCTTCACGCTCCACGTGACCACGATTCGCGCGCTCTATCTGGCCGGTGAAACGTTCGATGCGACACTCGTTTGCAAAGACGCCGAAGGGAAGCCGCTCGCGGAGAAACTCACGCTGCAAGTTCTCAAGCGGACGAAGACCGATGGCCAGGTCGGCGAAGTCGAAGTCTCCACGCAGCAGCTTAACACCGATGAAAAAGATGGTGTTGCCCGCGAGACGTTGAAGATTGCCGCTGGCGGCGAGTATGTGCTGCGGGCCAGCGGCGTCGATCGTTTTCAGAACACGGTCACGAGCGACCTGGTCATCAAAATCTCCGACGACGAAGACGCCACGCGATTGCGCATTCTCGCCGATCGGCATACGTTCAAGGTTGGGGACGCGGCCGATGTCGTGCTCCACTGGCGCGACAAGCCGGCGCTCGCGCTCGTCACTTACCAGGGGGCGAAGATTCTCGACTACCAGTTGGTCGAATTGAAACAGGGCGCGAACAAGCTTCAGATCCCCATGACGGCGCAACTCGCGCCGAACTTCGAACTGGCCGTCGCCGTGATGACCGACACTCGCCCCGACCCCAACGCGAAGCCTGATGCCGACGGCAACTTGCCCACGGTGCGACGCTTTCACGAAGCGGCTAGCCCGTTTGAAGTCGCCCGCGATTTGCAGGTGAATCTCGCATATCACCGCGCTGGGGGAAAGCCTGGCGATCAGGCGTTCAAGCCGGGGGACGAGATCGAAGTCACGGTGCAGACGACCGACCCGCAAGGGAAGCCGCTTTCAGCGGAAGTCAGCCTCGCGCTCATCGAGCAAGCGCTGCTCGACCGCTTCCCCTGGCATGTGCCCGCGATCGATGAATTTTTCAAGAGCGCCCACCGCGTCAGCGCTATGCGGACGACCTCGAGCGTGGTGTTTGCTTATTTTCCTCAAACCAGGCCGATCAACCCGCGACTCTTGGCGGAAGAAGATCGCCGTGAAATCGAACTCGCGGAGCAGGAGCGCTTGGAAGCCCTTGATCTGGCTTTTCAGGGGGAAGCAAAGCCGCTCGTTACCTCCGTCGTGCCGGTTGTCGATCCGTTTAGTGATCCGTTTGGCGATGCAGCGCCTTCCTCCGGTGGCGAAGGTCTCCAAGAAGAAAAAATGCAACAGTTGGCGCTGCCAGCTAATCAGCCGCAGTCGGGTGATATGGACCTGGCAAACGGCCCGGCGCTCGACGCAGGCATCGATCGAACTTCCGGCGCCTACGACGAAAGTCGCTTGGGACTTGAAGGACTCTCGTACAATCTTGGCGCTCGTGCTGGATTGGAGGCCGGCGAATTCAACGGCCCTGGACTATCGGGGCGGGGGCGTCCGCAGGCGTCTCAACTGCCCAGTAGCGGCGCGGGTTTCGGCTTCGCCGCCGGAGCAAACGCGGATTTTGACTCCTTGATTGATAAGATCACTTCTAACGTCGGCCCTAAGTCATGGACCGAAGCGAGTGGTTCTGGTGAGGGAACGATCACTCCCTTCCCCACCAACCTCAGCATGGTTGTATCGCAGACCGAGCAGGTTCAATGGTTGTACGCCAATGACGTCCGCGATGTCCAACTCGTCCAGCGCGATGGCACGGCGACCACCTATAACCTCGAAGCGTTCTTCGGCGACAGCAACGCTGAGGCGAAGCTCGGCAAGTTTGTCGAGCAGGCGAAGCAAGAAGGCGCCGTCCTCCTCCCGCAGTTCGCTCCCGCCGAGACCGGTTACTGGAACCCCAGCATCGTCACCGATGCCGCCGGTCAGGCGAAAGTCACGCTCATGCTCCCGGCCCGTTCCACGGCCTGGTCACTGCTGGCCCGCGGCATCACGGCGGAAACGCTCGCCGGTCAGGCCGAGGCGAAGCTGGTCGCGAAGAAGGAACTGTTCGGCCAACTCAAGCTGCCGCTCGCGTTTACCGACGGCGACAAGACCGAGATTCAAGCCAGTATCCACAACGACGCGCTCGACCACGGCGAGCTCGAAGTGACCCTCACCACCAAACTCGGCGGCAAATCGACGACGATTACCAAGAAAGTCGTGATCGAGAAGAAGGGGATCATCGACATCGCATTCCCGCAGGAACTTACGCTCCCCGATGATGCTCCGCGTCACGGCGCGCCGGACATGTCGGCCGAGTTCACGCTTACCGTCAAGTCTGGCGAGCGGCAAGATGTTGTTAATCGTTCAGCCGATGTCCATCCCTACGGCGTTCCCGTTTATGCCATCGCCGCCGGCGCTGCGCAAGGGGATAATATCGCCGTCATCACGCCTCCCAAGAACATGCCGCTCACCGCGCCGCGCTTACAGGTGCTCGTCGGCCCCACCGTCGAAGAAAGCCTGCTCGACGTGTTGTTCGCTCCGGCGACATGGTGCCAGGTCGATTTGTCGCGTCTTTCTTCCAGCACCGACACCGCCGCCAGCGATTTAATGGCCGCCGTGGCTTTGCAACACATGCTCGATAAATCACGCGATGCCGGCAACCCGCAAGCCGCCGAGATCGACGCCCGCATTCGATCCGCCGTGAGTCTGCTCATCTCGCTGCAAAACGAGGACGGCGGTTGGGCCTGGGGCGGATCCGGGGACAGCCATCGCTACACGTCCGCCCGCGTGCTCTGGGCGCTGAGTCTGGCGAAGCAGGCCGGCTATCGCGTCACGGCGGATGAATTCCGCGCGGCGCAGAACTATGTCCAGAACCAGCTCACGAGCGTTCGCACGAGCGACTACGAAACGCGCACCGTACTCCTCCACGCGCAAACCGTCTCCGGCAATCCCGATGTCACGCTCGTCAATCAGCTTTATCGCAACCGCCAAAGCCTCTCGCCGGCGGCGGTCGTGCATTTAGCCCTCACCTACATCAGCATGGATCGCAAGCAAACCGCGGCGGAAGTCCTCGGGCTGTTGGACAAGCTCAACTTCGACGCGCCGGCGGCAACGGCAGGCCGACTCGCGTGGAATCAATCCCCGGCCGAACTGCGGGCGACCTACGCCCTCGCGCTGGAACAACTCAATCCGGCCGATGCGCGACTCCGCGCGCAAGTCGATTGGCTCCTGGCCCATCGCGTCGGCCATCGCTGGTCGCCGGACAAAGCGACCGGCCCCGCGATGCTCGCGCTCGGCAAATGGTTCACACGCACGCAGTTTCAGGCGGAGAAGTACACGCTCACAATCTACGTCAACGATCTGTTGGCCAAGAAGCTCGAGTTCACGCCACAATCGCGCACGCAAACGATCGACATCGACAGCAACTTGCTCAAGCTGGAGAAGCCCGATCAACGCGTCCGCTTCGAACTGGGTGGGCGCGGGCGGTACACCTACCAGTGCATTCTGGGCGGCTTTGTCCCCAGTGATAAACTCGTCGGCACGACGCCCGGTTGGATTGTTTCCCGCACTTACGAACCGGCGCCGCTGGAACTGTTCGGCGAAGAGATCCCGCGCGGCTTTGATATTCTCACCGGTTCGTACACCCGCTTCCGCAACGAACTCTCGCAATTGCCCGTCGGCAAGCGCGGGCGTGTGGAACTGCGCGTGCAACGCGAAGGGCTTACTTCCGCCACGGTGGAAGAAGAACTCGAGTATCTCGTCGTGACCGAACCGATTCCCGCCGGTGCGACGGTGATTGAGAATTCGATTCAAGGCGAGTTTGAACGCTATGAGCTCGCGCCGGATGCGATCACGTTCTATCTGGGCGCGCGGCGCGGGCCGCTGACCATTCACTACGATATGCACGGCTACCTGCCAGGCGAGTATCGCACGACACCCACCGTCGTTCGCAACGCCTATCGCCCGGACCAAATGGCGGTTGCGAAGCCGAAGGACTTAAAGGTGCTCGCACTGGGGGCGAAGTCTGGCGATAAATATCGCCTGACGCCGCGCGAGCTGTTCGAACTGGGCCAGCGCCACTTCAACAAGGGCCAACTCGCGCTCGCGGCGCCGTACCTGAACGAACTGGTCAAGGACTGGAATCTCGACGGCGAGCACTACCAGGAAACCGTTCGCATGTTGCTCGACGTCAATCTCGCGGCGAACAAACCGGCGGAGATTGTCAAATGGTTCGAGATCATCATCGAGAAATTCCCCGACGTCGAACTTCCCTTCGCGAAGTTCATGCAGGCCGGTGAAGCGTATCACCAGATTGGCGAGTACGAGCGGAGCTATCTCGTGTTCCGCGCAGTGATCGAAGCCAGCTTCCTGCGCGAGGGTCAGGTCGCCGGATTCTTGCAGGACCAGGGCGAGTTTCTGCAAAGCGTGGAAGTCATGTCCAACCTTCTGGCCGAGTATCCCGCCGAACCGTACGTCGCGGCCGCGTCGTACGCGCTCGCGCAAAACATCTACGCGAAAGCGCCGCACGCCGGCGAGGACGCGAAGTTGCGCGAGCAGAAAATCACCCGCGTCGATCTCATTCAACAAGCATGGAAACGACTCGAACGCTTCTTGACGGAGTACCCGGACGATCCGGCGGCCGACCAGGCGTCGTTCTCGCTGGCCAATGCGCTGTTGGATTTGGAACTGTACGACCAGACCATCGAGCGCGCGACACAGTACGCCGCGCGCTACAGCGACAGCGACTACCTCGATAGCTTCTGGTACATCA
This sequence comes from Planctomycetota bacterium, assembly GCA_963205385.1. Taxonomy (GTDB): domain Bacteria; phylum Planctomycetota; class Planctomycetia; order Pirellulales; family Pirellulaceae; genus JAEZGD01. The sequence goes on from CAUJKE010000233.1 coordinate 27,933, forward strand.
TCGGCTTCTGCCACTACGCCCGCGGCGAACATGAGGAAGCCTTGAAAATGTGCGAAAAAGTCGCGGATGCCATGCGCGTGGAAAAATCCACCGGCCGCAAAGTGGAGAGTGCGAACAAGTGGCGCGCGATCTACATTCTGGGGCAAATCCATCACAGCCTCGATCAGGCCGAAGCGGCGATTAAGGAGTACACCCGCGTGCAGGATCGCTTCGAGGACGCCCGCCAGGCGATCGAGTATTTCACTCGCCAGGACTTGCACGTGCCCGAAGTCACCACCGTCAAGCCAGGCGATGTGGTGAAGTTGGAACTTGCGTATCGCAACATCCCGGCGGTCAACGTCGTCGTCTATCGCATCGACCTCATGAAGTTCAGCCTCCTGCGGCGCAGCCTGGAGGAGATCACGAACATCAACCTGGCCGGCATTCGCCCCATTCATGAAGTGGACGTGAAGCTGGGCGAAGGGAAGGATTACCGCGAGAAGAACTCACAGGTGACGCTGCCGCTGAAGGAAGAAGGGGCGTACCTCGTCGTTTGCCGCGGCGAGAATCTGTACACCAGCGGCATGGTCGTCGTTTCGCCGCTCGTGGCGGAAGTGCAGGAAGAAGTAACTTCCGGCCGGGTTCGCACCACGGTGCGCGACGTGCTCAAGGATAAGTACCTGGACGACGTGGAGGTCAAAGTCATCGGCAGCCGCAACCAGGATTTCGTCAGCGGCGAAACGGATCTCCGCGGCATTTACATCGCCGATGGCATCCAGGGAACGGCCATGGTCATTGCCCAAGCGGATGGCGGACGTTATGCCTTCTTCCGCGGCACGCGCGACCTCGGCCCGCCGCCCGCCCCGGAGAACGCCCCCGCGGAACCGGCATCGCCGGCCGACGACGCCGGTGGCGCCAAGGGAGGCAAAGAAGCGCTCCTCGACGACCTGCGGACGTTCAACAAGGATATTCAAGTTCAGCAGCAACAGGAGCTGGACAATTTCTACAACAACTCCATCCAAGGCGGCTTCGGAGGCGGTTTGGGAGGCGGTGTTTTTTAATGCAGGCACAAGAAGTAGCAGGCACAGTCACAGGCGCCGTCCGCGTGCGGAAACATTGCCCGCCGGTTCGGCGCCACAGTGGCCTGCGTTTGCTGCGTTGCTAGAATGAAAACAGTCGCTCACCCCAGGAACCATCCATGCCGCTCCGTAATCTGCTGCTGCTAGCGCTCGCGGCGATCATTTCGCTCGCTAGTTATACGACCCACGACCACAATCGCTATTCGTCGATTCTGACCGAGTTGATGAGCGTGGTGGAAGCGAATTACGTCGAGCCGGTCGATCGCCGCACGCTGTTCGAGCACGCCATGGAAGGGATGATCAGCGGGCTCGATCCGTACTCGGCTTACATTCCGCCGGAGGAGTACCTGGCGTTTCGCGAGAACATCGAGCAGAAGTTTGGCGGCATCGGCATCCTGGTCGAGATCAATCCTCAGACCAAACGCTTGACGGTGATGAGCCCGCTGTTTGGCACGCCGGCGCACAAGGCCGGCATCCAGTCCGGCGACACGATCCTCGCGATCGACGGTCAAGACACCGAGGGGATGAATCTGCGCGACGCGGTCGCGGTGATGCGCGGCGATCCCGATACGGAGCTCACGCTCAGCGTGCTGCATTTAGGCGAGGAGGAGCCGGTCGAACTTTCGCTCAAGCGCACGATTATCCACACCGAAACCGTCCTCGGCGATAAACGCGTTCCCGGCGCGAAGTGGGACTATCATCTGCAAGAAGATCCGCGGATCGCGCTGTTGCGCATCACGAGTTTTGGCGACGACACCGCCCAGGAGATTCGGGCTGCGCTCACGACCGAAGACGGCAAGCCGCGGGACTTCGAAGCGGTGATTCTCGATCTCCGCGGCGATCCCGGCGGAACGCTCGGAGCGGCCGTGGAAATCTGCGACATGTTTATCGACGGCGGCGTGATTGTGACCACCCGCGGCCGCGACGGCGAGGTGCGGGCGGCTTACGAAGCCACGCCTAAAATGCTGATCCCCAAGGACATCCCGATGGCCGTGCTCGTGAATCGCTATTCCGCGAGCGCCAGCGAAATCGTCGCCGCGTGCTTGCAGGATCACAAGCGGGCGGTGGTGATCGGCGAGCGGACGTGGGGCAAGGGAACCGTGCAAAACGTCATCGTTCTGGAAGGGGGCAGAAGCGCCGTGCGGCTCACGACTTCCAGCTATTGGCGCCCCAGCAATCGCAACATCCACCGCACCGCGAAGTCCAAGGAGTCCGACACCTGGGGCGTGCTGCCCGATGAGGGCTTCGAGGTGAAACTGACCGACGAAGAACTCGCCAAGATCCTCGAAACGCGCTCCGCGAAAGACTTGTATCGCCCGTATGCGAAAACGCCGGAGACCGAGAAGCCAACGGAAGACAAGCAGCCCGAGACGACTCCGCCTGAATCGGATTCGAAGCCGACGGAGCCAACCGAGCCCAAGGACAACGGAGAAGAAAAGTCGACGGCGGACGAAAAAGCCGACGCCGACGCTCCGCTCGACGATCCACAACTGCGCAAGGCGATCGAATACTTGCAGCAGCGCTTGCGCGGAGAAGCCGCCGCGGCTTAGCATAAGCAGGGAAGGGGAGGGGAGGGCATCATGGTTATCGCTACCGCTCATCGGGGCGTGTTCGGCGATGAGCCGGAATTGAAAAACCTACCGGCTAATCGCCTGCGGGCGGAATCTGGCGGACCGGCAGGCGAATTTTTCTGGAGGCGCTAACTCCTGATTTCACAACGCTTAACGGCGACGGCGATGGGACCGGCCGGAGCCCGTTGGCACTGGGTTTGCAATTCAGGGCGTTCGGTATCGCGGCTGCGGGCCGCTGCTGAAAACTACGACACGCCAAGGGACAGCCATCATGGTGCGGAATGCGAACTGGAACTGGGACGACGAAGACGAGCGCGAAGAGATTGTGGATGACATGGTCGCTCGCCGGCGTGTAATCGACCTGCTTCCCTGGGCCGATCCCTACATCGCCATGCTCATCGCGAGTCTCGAACGGGGGCAACTCCAAGCCGATGGCGATCGCGAGTGAAATTCCTGGCTCCAGAGCGACGTGTAACGGCGGTCGCCTGCTGATTCACTCCTCGCCTTTGCGCGGCCGGCCGCGGTCATTCCGCCGCTACTTGCTTCACCGCGTGTACGAACAGATTCGACGCGCCTAAGGCGTAGCGCTCGCCGCTGGACATCGTAACGCGGACGTGGCAGAAGCCGCGACACTCGGCGGGGACTTCCACGCGGGTGCGAAACTCACCGGCGGGGACGTGGCTCTCTTGCGTCGTCCAGGTGCGGTCGTTGGCGGCGGCGTAGGTCGCTTGAAATTCGGCGAGGACATCTTCCGCATTGAGATAGAGCTCGCGCTGCGGCGCTTCAAACTTGAGTTGATCGCGGCGGCAGATGAGCTCCACACGACACTTGCCCGCGAACGGCGCTTGCACCGCGACTTCAATTTCCTGGCCGGCATCGGCGGCGGTGGGGCTGGCGACTTGCACCTCTTCGCTATGCTTGAGCCGCAAGAGCGGATCCCCGAGCAGGTTAAAGAGGTAAAGATGTTCGCGGCGTTCAGCGGCCAGCAGTTCCTTCTTGGGGCTGATCACGGCGGCGATGGCGTCGAGCAGGGCGCGATTCGCGCTCTCCTTATCATCTTCCATCATGCGGCGTTTGGCGTGCATGACGACTTCACCCAGCGTGGCCCGCTTCTTCTGGAAGTATTCGTCCATCATCCCGGTGCCGAGCACGGCCATGGCATAAGGCATTGTCACGCGCGAACCTGCCAGCGCCGCGACGGGGCCGCGGGGATGCCGCACGAACGCTTCCGCCAGGCAATCGTCCGGCTGGTCGTAAGCGCCGGTGTAACACGCCAGAAAGATGGCGATCGGCTGCCCGGTGGTGCAGCGGCACTCCGCGACGTCTTCCTGGCCGAGGATGTGATAGTGATTGCCGGGGACTTGCACGCGATCGAGAGCCGACTTCTGCCCGTGGCCGATGTAGACCCAGAACAAACTCCCCTCGTTAAGCCGCTCGACCGTCGCCGCATGAAACTTGCGCGGATCGGGGCAATACGGGCTTCGCCAACTGCCGTAGGTCATGTTCGTCGTGTACGCGGTCGGAATCCCCTCGCAGAGAAACTTGCGGGTCGACATCTCCAGCACGGAATCGATCAGCGGGCTAAAGCCGCCTACGCCGGCGATGAGGTTGATCCGCTGCCGCCAGGCGCCGTCGTCGTGCGAATTTTCAAACGCGATGATCTTCTCGACCAACTGTGAAAGCTCTTCCGGTGTATCAACAGGCAAGCGGCCGATGGCCAAATCGGGAGCGTCGTCGTCATCGAGATCGGCGTAGTAGTTGTCGCCTGCAATCTCCGGCTCCGGCCCACCAAACAGGACATTCACCCGGGCCTTTTCCAGATGCGTCGGCACAACACGCGCGCGGGCGGCCGCATCATCGTTGCGATCCGCCGCGGCGTCACCCACCAAGACGACGTGCGTTAAGCGGCCGCTGGCCGCGGATTCACGAATTGACGCGCGAATCTCCTCCTTACTCAGCGTGTTGGGCAATAGGCCCAGCGTGTGCCCCTGCGCTTGCCGATGGGCGAACCACGGCCTGAGCGCGGGAACCATGTCGGCCGCGGCGACCACGATCACGTCCGGCGGCGGCGGAGTCTCGGCGGTGGGGGCGAGCAAGGCGAATGCGGAGATCAAAGCGTACATGCGTGCTTCCGGTCGCGGAATCGTGGCGGACGGGCGGCTACTCCGCGGAAGTTTACAGCCACCATGCAACGCGGGGCAAGGCGAACTCGGCGGCTGGCGCTGCTAGCAAACCTTCAGCATATCTGCGGAAAGGGCCGCTTCCAAATTTTCCGCGCCGATTTCGCCAGGCTCGTCAGGCAGCTATCATGGAGGTCCACATGATCCTGTAAGCTATCGTCCTCGCTATTCCCTCCCATGTTTAGGAGTTTCCCCATGAAACTTGCCCTCCTCCTTACCGCTACGCTGGGCTTCTTCGCCGCGACCACATTCGCCGCCGAAGCGCCGGCCCCCGCCAAGAAAGCTGGACCTGTGTACGAACTACGGATTTACACCGCTGCCCCTGGAAAGCTCGACGCGCTCCACGCCCGTTTCCGCGACCACACCTGCCAGCTCTTCGAGAAGCATGGCATGAAGAACGTTGGTTATTGGACGCCGCTGGACAATCCGGATTCGAAGTTGATCTATCTTCTGGAATACCCCAGCCGGGAAGCTCGCGACGCTTCGTGGAAAGCGTTTGCCGCCGATCCTGCTTGGCGCGCCGCGCACGCCGCGAGCGAGCAGGACGGCAAGCTGGTGACGAAGGTCGAAGCGACATTCTTGCAAACCACTCCCTACTCACCGCCGCTACGGATTGAAGCCGTCGGCGACCGTGTGTTTGAACTGCGACACTACACCACGACCGAAGGCAATCTCGGCGCGCTCGATGCCCGTTTCAAGGATCACACCATCGACCTGTTCACCAGGCACGGTATCGACAACCTCGTCTACTTCCACATCCTGCCTGGCGATAAAGGGGCGGAGAATACGCTCATTTACCTGCTAGCGCATAAGAGCGAAGAGGCAGGCAAGAAGTCGTTCGCCGCGTTCCGCGAGGATCCCGATTGGATCGCCGCACGCAAGGCTTCGGAGGAGCGGGCAGGCGGTTCGCTGACCGTGGCCGATGGCGGCGTGCAGTCCACGTACATGCAGCCCACCGATTACTCCCCTTGGAAGTGAGCGGCAGGAGCTGCGCTGTTGTCTAGGATTTTGTGCTTTCGGCCTGCATGTCTGCCCTACTCCATCTCGACGCTTTGCCCCGCAATACCACCAAGGGGACGCTCGTGCGCCTCTTGGTGCAAGTCGGCGAGTTGGACAAGAATCGGATCGGCGCAATTCAAATCACGGGACGCAAGGCGACGGTGGAAGTGCCCAGCGCCTGGCTCCCGCGGTTGGTTCGCGTGCTCGACAACACGCCGCTAGGTCACCAGCACATTCGCGCTTGGAGCGCGGCCGATAAAAGCCAGCAGTCCGCGACCGCGAATGAGCATTTCGCGCGGCTGTTGCGGTGGATCGATCTGGAAGCCGCGGCCGAAGCAGAAGCCGCCAAGCTGCGGATGCGGCGACTCTCGGCAAGCGAAGCGGAGCGGAGCGGGCAAAGTCTGGTGCAACTCGTGATTCGCGATGAGACGACGGGGCTTGGCGCGCGCGTGCTGGTCACGCTGGCCAAGCGCGACGCGGCGCAAGGCTTGCCCTGGACTCGGCTGGGGGTCGGCTCGCCGGTGTTGCTCAGTGAAGAAGGGCTCAAAGATCCCGATCCGCTCCGCGGCATCGTCAGCCGCCGCGATAGCCAAACGATCGAAGTCGCCCTCGCGCGCTGGCCGGAGCCGGAAGCGGATCGCCCCACGTTTCGCATCGATCTGTCGAGCGACGAAATCGCCCGCGATCGCCAGCGGTATGCGTTGCAGCGTGCGCAGAACGCGAATCACGAGCGGCTCGAGGAGCTGCGGCAAGTATTGCTCGGCGAGCGCGAGCCGAAATTTGCCCCCTCCGAGTTAGCGCCTGCCGCCGCCGCGCAGCTCAACGCTTCGCAGCGCGACGCGATTGCGTTCGCACTTAGTGCGCGTGACGTCGCGATCATTCACGGCCCGCCGGGGACCGGCAAGACCACGACGGTCGTGGAGTTGATTCGCCTGGCCGTTGCCCAGGGAGAAAAAGTGCTCGCTTGCGCACCGAGCAACCTGGCGGTCGATAACATGCTCGAGCGGCTCATCGCTTTAGGCGTCGGCGCTGTGCGGTTGGGACATCCGGCCCGCGTGTCCCCTGAACTACGCGCGCATACGCTCGATTTGATGGTCGAGAACCATGCCGATCTCAAGGTTGCGCGCAAGCTGATTCGGGACGCGAATCAGCTCCAGCACAAGGCGGCGCGCTATACGCGCGCCAAGCCAATGCCCGGCGCGCGGCAGCAACTCAGGGCGGAAGCGCGGCAGCTCTTGGCCGATGCCGAGCGGATCGAGCGCCAAGCGGTGGCGCAGATTCTCGACCACGCCGAAGTGTTGTGCGTCACGCTCACCGGCCTTGATAGCGACATTCTCGGCGGGCGACAGTTCGACCTGGCGGTGATCGACGAGGCCTGCCAATCGACCGAGCCGGCGTGTTGGATTCCATTGCTCCGCGCCGGGCGCGTGATCTTGGCCGGCGATCATTTTCAACTTCCCCCCACCGTCGTCCACCGCGAAGCCGGGCGGGAAGGGTTTTCCGTGAGTCTCTTGGAGCGCTTGATCGAGCTTTACGGCGCAACCAGGCTCGCGCGCCGCTTGGAAGTGCAGTATCGCATGCACCAGGCGATCATGGCGTTTAGCTCGGCGGAATTTTATGACGATGTGCTCGTGGCTGATCCCTCCGTCGCCGCGCACGTGCTTGCCGATCTGCCGGACGTTGTGCGTAGCCCGCTCACGGAAACGCCGCTGGAATTCATCGACACAGCCGGCGCCAGTTACGATGAACAACCGGAGCCTGATGGCGAGAGCCGCCTCAATCCGCAAGAAGCGGAAGTTGTCGAGCGTAAAGTCACGGCGCTCCTGGAGGCCGGCGTGAGCGCGCGCGACATCGCCGTGATTTCCCCCTATGCCGCCCAGGTGCGCTCGTTGCGGCAGCGACTCGCGGCGCTCGAGGTGGAGGTGGATACGGTCGATGGCTTTCAAGGCCGTGAGAAAGAAGCGGTCATCATTTCGCTGGTCCGATCCAATCCCTCCGGCGAGATTGGCTTTTTGGCTGACGTCCGCCGGATGAACGTCGCGCTGACGCGCGCGCGGCGGAAGCTAATCGTTATCGGCGACAGCGCCACCATTGCGGGACATGAATTCTACCAGCGGTTGCTCGAGTACTTCGAGCTGCTGGGTGGATATAAGACGGTGTGGGAAGAAATGTACTAAGGGGCGATCGATCAATAAGTTTCCGATTTTCACGCCGGCCAAAAGATCACGACCCCATCCGCCTTGTGCGGATGGTGAGCGCGATGGTGGGCTACCGGCGCCACGCGGCGATCTTCAGCCAAGGAACTCATTCACCATCCGCACGAGGCGGATGGGGTCTAAGAAATACGAAGCGACAGCGCAGTTAGCTCACCATCTGGTTCACCATCCAGACGAGCTGGATGGGGTCCGGGAATTCATTCGGGGCCAGCCACAGATCAGCATCCAGATGTCACGCAAGTCGCGACTTTCGTATACACAAGCCCAGAAAGTTATTTACCGAACGCCCCTAACGCTGCCAGCCAGGCCGTGCTCAATACATTCGCCGCTGGGCATTGGCTTCCCAAGCGCGAAAGACTTCCAACGCTTCGTCGCGCAACAGCGGAATCAGCGGGAGGCTGCGTTGATCAGCGGGGAGGGGTAGTTCGTGGCGAATGAAGTCGTCCGCGAAGCCGATCGCCGCGGCGTCTTGACTCTGGCAACCGAAGTAGATCCGCTCGACGCGCGCCCAATACGCCGCCGCGAGGCACATCGGGCACGGTTCGCAACTCGCATAGATCACCGCTCCCGCAAGATGGAAGTCGCCCAGCGCGCTGCAAGCCGCGCGAATGGCGACCACTTCCGCATGCGCGGTGGGATCCTGATCGACCAGCACCCGATTCCAGCCGCGGCCCAGCACTTCGCCATCGCGCACCACGACCGCGCCGAACGGGCCGCCGTTGCCGCGCGCGGAACCAGCCATCGCCAACTGAATCGCTTCACGCAAATGGGTTTCGTGCATCATGCCGCCTCGAGGTCTTATCAACCACTACTCGTGTTTATCGTCAACGCTGCTTTCCAATTGCAAGTCGTGGCACGCTTGGATGTAACTCGCGGCGCTCCAGGCTTGATAGGCCTTGCCCATGGGGCGGCCGGTCACGCCGTGATGCCACTCGTTAAACTCCCAGTCGTGTTCGATTCCCTGCTTGACCATCTGCGTTAGTTTTACCATCTCGCGGCGGGCGAGTTCACGGAAGCCGAGCCGGTGAATGTAGCGCACCCACAAGCCGCCGACGAGCGGCCAAATGCCGCCGTTGTGATAGTGATTCGGCAAGTTGAGCAGGTTCACGGTGAAGTAGTCGCGCCATTCGGGATCACCTGCATGCACCGGCGGATACAAATTGCGAACCGGCGCCGGCTCGTTAATCCCCACGCCCCACAAGAAGCGAAAGGTCATCATCGCCTGTTTTTTGCTGACAATGTCGTACATCAGATACGCCAAGAGATTCGCGTAGACGTCGCACCGCCAGGAAAAACCAAATGGGGAGAGCTGCGCCACGAGGTACCGTGCATCGCCCAGCGATGATTGCGCCGCGGCGAACTGCGAGCGCAGCGGCGACTCGCCCTCAGTGCTGGGCCAAAAGTTCTGGTTGATGACCGTGCGCACGTGTTGCGCCCAACTGCGATAGTCGGCCGTCGTTTGCTCGTGCCCCAGATGCTCCAGGATGTTGGCGTAGCAAACCAGGCAGCGGTACCACAAAACTTCATCGTAGAGAACGTGGTAACTCCGCGCGAACAGATCGGTCCAGTCCCCCGCTTCCGGGATTTCCAACAAGCCGCAATTGTTGGAGTCGTGCGCGCCGAGCCAATCCATGGCCCGTTGTAGCTGCGCCTGATATTCCTCGATGAGCGACCAGTCGCCGGTCTCGCTGGCATAGCGCCACATGGCGATGATCAGCCACAGGCCGCTGTCGATCGAAGCGATATTGCCGACGCCGCTGTAGTCCGGTTCATCCGTTTCGATGCGCACGTTTGCGGGAATTTGCCCCGTCGGCGCTTGCTTGGACATCAGCGTGCGCAGCGTCGCCTGTTGGCAAGCGCGCACGTCCTCGTCATCCAGGTCGAGCGTCCAGACCACGGTCATCGCGCCGTCGCGCCCCCAGACGGAGCGGTAGTTCACGTCCGTCCCGTAGACCGAATTATCCTTCAGCGAACAAGCGGAAAACCCTTTCGGCGTAATGTTGCGATACAACGCATCGATCGCCCGATGGTACCCTTCCGCAAGCAGATCTCGCTCGGATGGCGAGAGCTCGCGGTATTCCGACGGCGAAAATAAGATGCGTTGGGCCATAGTTACTCCAGGCGGTGTTGTGGCCGGCTATCGCTCGTTGCCAACGGTGGCGGCGCGCGGGGATCGATCAGCGTTCACAAGCATGACGACTCGCAAACATAACACCCGCCTCCGCGGACCGCGGAGGAATATGCCGATCATGCGGGGAAAGAGCGCATTCTCTCGAACATTTTGCCGATTTTCACGGCAGCCGCCGACGGCGTCACGCATTCAATTCGAAAATCACTTCGATCTCGACGCTGATGTTGCCGGGCAAGCTTCCCATCCCCACAGCGCTGCGAGCGCCGACGCCGTGATCGCTCCCCCAGACCGCCGCGAACAACTCGCTGCAGCCGTTGATTACCTGGGGGTGTTCCTTGAACTCCGCGGTGCAATTGACCATGCCGAGTGTCTTGATGACGCGCTTGACCTTGTCGAGGCTACCGAGTCCCGCCTGAAGCGTGGCGAGAATTGCGAGCCCTGTTTGCCGCGCGGCGATGTATCCGGCGTCTTGGTCGACTTCGCTCCCCACGCGCCCCAAGAGTAACGTCCCATCCGTCTGCAGCGGACCATGCCCCGAAACATAGGCCAGGTTGCCGACCACGACGAGCGGCTTATAGACCCCCATCGCCTTGGGCGCGGGAGGAAGTTGCAGGTGGTGCTTTGTCAAAAATTCTTGCAGCAATGCATCGGCGCTCATGGATATCTCCCGGGCTCGGATGAGTTTGTTACCAGTAAACTCTCGCCATCATAACGCGGTTCGCGTAATCGGGCGATGACCGATCCCGCGGAGCAGGTTGAAATGGGGGCGCACGCGCCAGGCGGGTTGTCAACCTCAACAAACAGCCCGCACGTTGTTCGCGGCGCGACCGAAGTGGTCGCCTGCCGCCCGCCGCACTGCTGGATGAACGGCCAGTTGCGACCGCGAAACAGCGCCCATGGCACGCCGTGGGCGTTGGCGCGCCGATTGCATTGTTGCAGGATGTTCGATTCGTAAAGCTTGCAGTGAGGGAGGGGCGTGCGATGTGGTTGGCATTCTGGAACGACGAGCACGGCGTCATCATCTCCGCCGAATTGATCATCATTTTGTCGATTCTGGTCTTGGCGATGGTGGTAGGCCTGGCGACACTGCGCGACGCGGTGGTGACGGAAATGGCCGATGTCGGCGCGGCAATTGGCACGCAAGATCAGAGCTATCGTTTCACTGGCGTCGTCGCGCATGCAGCGGCGACCGCGGGATCCACCTTCGCGGACGCTAACGATTTCTGCGATAACGCGAATTCAACGAACAACGTCAACAGCCGTTGTATCCTCATGACGTCCCCGCAACCGCTGATGGGAACGGAAGGAACGCCATAACTCGGACGCACGCGATTTCAGGCCCTCGAAATGGATGTCGAGGGCCTTTGCCTTGCGCCAACGGTTATAATCACCGACCGAGGCTTCGCTCAGTGTGTTTCTTTCCGAGGAGACCGAAGATGTCTGGCATTCGCTGCGTTGTTGGCATTTGGATAGCCCTCGCCTGTCTGTCTTGTGCGCGTGCCCAGGAGCGGGGCGAAGGTTTCACGCGACTCTTTACGGAGGACGGCGCCCCCGAGGGGTGGACGGTGCGGGCGTGGAACGACTTGGGGCAAATCGCCGGCGAAGGAACCGCTTGGACCGTGAAAGACGGCGTGCTGAGGCCGGGTGAGGTGCGCGGCACCTGGCTTGTGAGCGAGCAGGAATTTGGCGACTTCGTGCTGGAGTTTGAAATCAAACTCACGGAAGTCGGCAACTCCGGCGTCGCTTTGCGCGCGCCGCTGCAAGGCGATCCGGCGTTTGCAGCCTTGGAAATGCAAGTCGCCGATCTGCGCTATAATCGCCAGGCGAAAGAGCACGAACTCACCGGTGCGCTCTATCGAGCTTTGGCCCCTATGAAGCAAGTTTATAAGCCCACCGAGTGGAACACGTTCCACATCGAACTGCAAGGTTCGCGACTCAAAGCCACGCTCAACGGAGAGGCGATTCAAGAAGTCGATCTCTCGACGCTCGATCAACCGACGAAGCGTCACGACGGGAGCGACGCTCCCCCGGTGAAAGACCGCCCCGCGCGCGGCCACATCGGCTTTCAACACTTAAGCCGCAATAACGAACCAGTCCTGATTCGCAACGTGCGGCTCAAGGAATTGAAGTAGCAGATCATCAACATGTTCGCATCGCTCGCCAAGCAACGCCTCGACATTCAGCGAACCAGAATCGCCCAGGCCATGAGGGCGAAGCCGGAGATCATGGCGATCAGCGCGAGGATGGCGCCGAGCGTGACCCAAGCCTGTTGCTTGGGGAGCGGTGCATCGTGGTACAGCAGATACTCGCCGCAATAGGGGCAAGCATCTGCTTCGGCATAGATTTCCTCGCCGCAACCGGGACACGGAATCGTCGGCTCTCCTTCGTCGCCATCGTGCGCGGGATCGAGCGCATCATCGAATCCGTCGTCCGCGTGCCAGTCGCGGCCGTCTTCCGCATCGTCGTTCCAAGGCGAATAGCCGGACATGGCGGCTCCGTGGAAATCCAGTTTGCAATCACAGCGTCACGCTTGATTGTAGACCAGATCGCCGAAAAGTTCCGCGCCGGCTGGGCAATTTATCGCCCCCCGCGCTAGAACGGGGCCGTAGCGTCGTCCGCCGGGGCGAGCGCGAACTGCCGGAGCGCGTCGAGCGCCGCGACCAGGTCGTCGCGGGGCAGTTCTTCCCATTTTTGGCCGCGGTATTTGAGAATCAGCAGCTTGAAGTTCTCGACGGCCTCGGCCACGTCGTCCGGCAAATCGGCCAGGCTCTCAAACGGACGAATGCGCTCCACAGGAACGGACAAAGCCTGTCCATCCACATCGTCGCCGCCCCCTTCCGCATACGACTCGCGACTGTCGGCGCTCGCCTGACGCTCCGCGTCTTCGTCGCCGAAGTCGGGCCCCTCGTGCCGCGGGCCACTGAGCACCTCGCCGAACTCCGCGGAAATCGGGGCGTCCTTTTGGGCCGGCTCAAAGTCTTCATCCAACTCGCTGGCGACTTCATCTTCCGCCTGCGGTTTCTCGCTCGCGACTGCGCCGAGTGTTTCCCAGCGCTGGTTGCGCATTTTGGAAACGGACCAACCGCTCTGAACGGCTCCCTCCAGCCACATCTCGGCATCTTCCCAGTCGATGGCCGCCTGAAAATGGCTCCAGTACAGACTGGGGTAGTCGCCACCGACGCGGCCAAAACGTTGGGAGACCCGCCGCAAACGGCCCACATGCTGCCCGGTCACGCCGCCGACGAGACGCGCCCAGGCTTCATCGGCGTATTCACTGGCCTCCGCGCCGCTGTCGATGAGCTGCGCGCGCCACTCACAAATAATGCGGCCTTTTTCCCAGTTCGTGGTGCTGACGAGTTGATTCCACGCCCCCACATAAGGCTGCGAAGCTTGCACGAGCTCCGCGGCAAGGGGCGATTCCGAGAGAGCATCTTCGCTGAGCGAAACCGACGACACATCCGGCGTATCGGGCATGGAACTTCCTGCGTGTGAGCGAGAAAAACCGGCGCGGCCGCGTGGAGCGAGTTCGCGCCGGAATTGAGGATGATGGGCTGAAGACTCAAGCTAACAATTTTCAAATCCCCTGCGAGGCGCTGTGGCGCGAGAATCAGAACCGCTTAGCTGGCCGCTAGTTCGGTTCCGAGCGGTGAGCGCCGACGCTGGGGAAAACCTGTTGATCGCCGCACGTTACGTGGTCGCAGGCGGCGTGGCGCGATCCGCCGCCATAAAACCGCAAGCGCGGTGCGTCCCGTCGCAGAACGGCTTCTTGGCCGACTGTCCGCAGCGGCACAGCGCGATGGCCGGCTTATTCGCGTCGATCGCAAAGATGTTCCCTTCGGCATCAATAATCGTGACGGGGCCTTCCACCACGAGCGGGCCATTGTCCCGCAGGCGAATCGTAACTTCCGACATGAAATGCTCTCCAACTTGACTTTGGGTCTGAAAAAAGAAATCTCGCGCTGCGAGCTGTTTCTTAGCGGCGTGCTGCTACCCTAACATGAACTGCCGTTGTCGCACTAGCAGCACCGCCGCAATTGGCAGGAAATGCCGCGAGCGCTGGAAATACCGCCTGGCAAAAATGTGCGAGTCGCGCCGCTTCCGCATGATTTCCCGACGCCTCCGCGGTGAGGTATAATGCGTCGTTCCGCTAGTTGCCTCCCGCCGGGAAAAACGCCCATGCTGCGAATCACGCCGACCCTCTTCGCTCTTGCCGTTGCGCTGGTGCTGCTGACCGCGGCCGACAGTTCGGCTGGGAAATACAATCCCACGCTCTCAATTGGCGACGCGTCGCCGACTTGGACCAAGCTGCCGGGGACGGACGGGAAGGAACACTCCTTCGCCGACCTCCAGGACAAGAAGGTGATCGTGCTGTTCTTTACCTGCAACAGTTGCGAATATGCCATCGACTACGAAGATCGCATCATCGCGACCGCCAGCAAGTACAGCGGCGAAGATAGCCAGGTGGCGTTCGTCGGCGTGAACGTGAATTTGATCGCGGCGGACAACCTGGACGCCATGAAAGCCAAGGCGGAGCAGAAGAAGTTTCCGTTCGTCTACTTGTTCGACAAGTCGCAACAAATCGCCAAGGACTTTGGCGGTTCCACCACCCCGGAGTTTTTCGTATTCGACCAGGATCGCAAGCTGGTCTATATGGGTTCTCTCGACGACAATACGGATGCCAAGAAGGCGAAAGTAAATTTTGTCGAGGAGGCCATTACCGCGACCCTGGCTGGTAAAGCGCCTGCGACCACCGAGACCGTTCCCATTGGCTGCCTCATTCGTTACGACCGCCGTCGCAATCGCGGTCAATAAACTCTCACATTTTGGACATTCCCGATGAAACGACTCCTCCTTTGTGCCGCGGTAGCTCTCGCCATGCATGCTGCTGAAGAAGTGCTTTACGCGCAAGCCAACTATGACGAAGCCAAGGTTCCCAAGTACACGCTGCCGGATCCGCTCCAGCTAGCCAACGGAGAGCCAGTGGCTGACGCCGAAACCTGGAGAACCAAGCAGCGCCCGCACCTGCTCGAACTGTTTGCGACCGAAGTTTATGGCCGCCTACCGACGAAGCAACTGCCGGACATCCACTACGAAGTCACGGACGACACGCCGGACGCGCTCGACGGCAAGGCGCGGCGACAACAGGTGAAGGTGTACTTCACGAAGGACAAGTCCGGTCCTCAGATGGAGATCTTGATTTACACCCCGGCGAAAGCCACCGGCCCTGTGCCGTGCTTTTTGGGCCTGAATTTCAAAGGAAACCAGGCGATTAGCAACGATCCAGGCATTCATCTCACGCAGTCCTGGTCGCGCGGGGAGGAGAAGGACGGCGTGGTGAACCACAAGGCGACCGACGCCACGCGCGGCGCGGCGGCGAGCCGGTGGCCGGTGGAAATGATTCTCGATCGTGGGTACGGCGTGGCGACGGTGTATTACGGCGACATCGATCCCGACTTCGACGATGGCTTTAAGAACGGCGTCCATCCCCTCTTCGCCAAGAATAGCGACAAGCCGGCTGGCGATGCGTGGGGTTCGATCGGTGCGTGGGCCTGGGGTCTGAGCCGCGCGCTCGACTACCTGGAAACGAATAAGGCCATCGATGGCAAGCGGGTCGCCGTGCTGGGACATTCACGCTTGGGCAAGACCTCGCTGTGGGCAGGCGCGAATGACGAGCGGTTCGCCTTGGTCATTTCCAACGATAGCGGATGCGGCGGGGCGGCGCTCAGTCGCCGCGCGTACGGCGAAACGGTCAAGCGGATCAACACGTCGTTCCCGCATTGGTTCTGCGACAACTTCAACAAGTACAACGACAACGAAGACGCTTGCCCGGTCGATCAACATGAGTTGATCGCGCTCATCGCGCCCCGGCCGGTTTACGTGGCCAGCGCCGCCGATGACCAATGGGCCGACCCGCGCGGCGAATTCCTCTCGTGCCTGCATGCCGATCCGGTCTACAAACTGCTCGGCACGGAAGGGCTACCTGCTACGGAAATGCCTGACGTGGATCAGCCGGTGCAAGGGACGATCGGCTACCACATCCGCACCGGCAAGCACGACGTGACGAAGTTCGACTGGGAGCAGTATCTGAAGTTCGCCGATAAGCACCTGCAAAAGTAGCCGGTTGTTTCCAACTGCCATTTGCCGACGCGGCGGCCGCTGATGATCTCATTCACCATCCAGAAAAGCTGGATGGCGGCTGTGAGATTGGGAGTGAGACGAGTTTGCCGTTTACTTGCTAAGTAGCTGGATGATATCAGCGAGCGCTTGCGGGGTGATGTCGCGTTCCAGCCCGTCCGGCATGAGCGACTTGCCGGTCGCTTGCAGCGCGTCGATTTCGGCGCGGGCGACATTCATCTGCTTGCCGGCGGCGTCCGCGAGAATAAGGCTGTTGGCGGTCTCTTCCAGGAGCAGGCCCGAGAGCACCTTGCCGTCGGTGGTGGTGACAAGATACGTCTGATATTTAGGCTCGACGGCGGCGTTGGGATCGAGCACGGCGGTGAGGATGGTTTTCGGCGAGCGATCGGTGAGCGTGTTCAGATCCGGCCCAACGTTGTTCCCTTCACCTTGCCACTTGTGACACGTGGCGCAGCGTTTGGTGAACTCCTGCTTGCCGCGCGCCGCGTCGCCGTGCATGGTGAGGACGTTGCTCCATGCTGCGAGGACCGCGAGGCGATCCTCTGAGCCGCTGGTCGCCAGAAGTTTTGCCGCTTGCTCTTTGACTTTGGGATTGGGATGATTGAGCAAGCGTTGACGGCGAACGGCGTCGAAGTCCGCCGGCGAGACCTCGTGGGCTTCTAGTTTGGCGAGCAGTGTTTGTGTCCAATTGCCGCGGTCCAAGAGCCCGTCGAGAATCTGTCCCCGCAGCGCCGGCGAATGCCCGCTCCAGCCTGCGAGTAGCAGCTCGCCGCCGTTAGCCGGCGCGAGCTTGATGAGTTGCGCCGCGGCGGCCGCTTGTCGCGCCGGCGTTTGCTGGGGCGCGAGGAGTTTGGTCAAACGTTCAATATCTTCCGCCGGATGCGCTCCTCGCCCGAGCAGCACGAAGACCCGTTCGTCGTGATCGTCTTGAAGGAACACGTTTTCATCGCGCTGGCGGCGCATTTTGCCGCTATCCGCGAGTTCGCGCGCGCCATCCAACAGCCACGCCATCTGCCGCGCAAGATCTTGATCCCGCAGTTGCTTCACGAGCTGAGGATATGTCAGGCCGGCGCCTGCGAAGGTCTCCAGCAGGTTGCCCAATCGCTCGCAAGCGGCCACGCTGCGCTCGGAGGGGCAAGCTTCCGCGACCAACGCTTCGACGACCGGCCATTGTTCAAACCGCGCGGCGAGCAACGTCAGGTCCAGGCGGCGCTCGAAATTGCGCGACGGAATGTTGGCGAAGATTTCCGCGATGTTTTCGCGATTCACCGACGAAAGCGCCGCTTCGCGCACGAGGACATCGTCGCCATGTTGATCGAGCAGATGGCCGAGCGCCTGCGCGGCTCGCACGTCCGGCCAGTTCCCTAGCACATAGGCGAGCTGCATTTGCACCGCGGCGTCGGGATCGCTGACTAGTTTTAATAGCGGCGGGGCGAGAGTGGGATTGGTCGCCAGGCGCGCTCCCGCGAGGCGGGCCGCTTGTACCCGCACTCCGGGATAGGCATCGCTGAGGCGCGCGCTGAGTAGCTCATTGTTCAGTTTTCCCAATAATTCCAGCGTCCACAGCGCTTGTACGCGGACGGCCGCGTCTTGAGAATTGCCGGCGCTTGCGGCCAGCGCCGCGACGGCGTTGTCCGTGACCTGGTCACGATGCATCACGAGTGTCTGTTGCCGCAAATCACGCAGTTCACCGCTTGGCGTATCGAACTCCAGGGCGATCTGCTCGAGCGCCGCCGCATCCACAGGCCCGCGCCGCCATGCGACCGCGCGGGGGGGCTGGTCCGCCGGCACAATCCGCCAGATTCGCCCCCGATCCTCCCCTTTACGAAAGATCAGCCCCTCTTTTTTGTCCGCGGCGATCCAGTGCGGATGCTCGACCATCTCGCGGTACATATCGCTGATGTACAGCGCCCCGTCAGGCCCCGTGCGGATCATGTTGGGCCGAAACCAGCTATCACGCGACGCCAGAAACTCGCGGGCTTCGTCGCCTGCGGGGCGATGGCTGGTGAAGGTGGCGCCGTTGCGCTCGACGATTTCGCGATGCACGAGATTATGCACTGGCTCGCTCACGAAGAAATTTCCGTAGTACGCATCGCCGAGCAGCCGATCGCGATAGATCATCGCGCTATTGGCGGACGTGAAGCGGCCGACTTCGCTGAGATGATAGAAGATTCCCTTGTCGCTAATCGCAAAGACCGGCCCCGGCTTGGTGATTTGCGGCACGAAGACGGTCGTCGCTTGCGGCGTGAGAAACGGATTGCGGCGAAGCAGGGCGTCGTCATGGACGACATGATACAGGGGCGTGTTGTTGTTGCAGCCGAACCAGTTGCCGAAGTCGTCCCGATTGCGGCCGAACTGCGACATGCCAAGCTGGGGTTCTAACTTCTTGAAGTCGAGCGAGAAGCGAAAATCCCGCGCCCCGAGATCGACCAGGTCGCCGGTCCGCTCAACCTTTACGCGGGCGTTAGGATCGCCGCGACCGACGCCTCCATTGGCACAATAAATCCAACCATCGACGCCCCACTTGAGCCCATTGACGCGCAACTGCTGATTTCCTTCGGCGAAGCCGGAGAAGAGGACTTCGCGTTCGTCGGCTACGCCATCGCCGTTGGTGTCCTTCAGTCGCAGAATGTGCGGCGCGGAGGTGACAATCACGTTCCCATCAGGAAGCGCCAGCACACTGTTGGGAAACGCGAGGTCGCTGGCGAAGACAGTCGAAGCATCGTACGCGCCGTCCCCGTTTTGATCTTCGAGAAACTTGATGCGACCCCCTGGCGGGCCAACGTCATCCGGCTTCACAGCCCCCATTCCGTTAGGATAATCGCGCATCTCGACGACCCACAACTTGCCATCGTCGCTCCAATCAAAGGCCACGGGATCGACGATTAACGGCTCCGCCGCGACAAGCTCGATCTTCAATCCCGGCGTCAACTCAAACTGCTGCAAGGCGTCCGCCGGCGCGAGAGGGCTGTCCACTTTTGCTTGCGGTTTCGCTGCTTCCGCGGGCTTGGGCGCCGGCGGAGCCTCGGCTGCTTCTTTCGCAGTCTCCGGCGGCGGCGCGAGGATCGCCTGTTCGTCGGCGCGCTGCTCGTTCACCTCGTTGAGTAATTCGAGCGCCGCGGCGCGAATCTTGGGTTCGGCGTTTACTTCCAAACAGCTCGACCGGGCCCGCCACGATTCATAGCCTCCCAGCTTGTGCTGCTTCGGCGGCGGAATGTAGCCAAAGCAGCCGTTGGCCAGCTCGATGGTGAACGTGGTCGGCAGGGGGCTCTCGATCTTGATAATCAACCCCGTGCTGCTAAAGACTTCGTTGGGAATCGCCGCGATACCGAGCTCGCCAATCCGGATCGCTTGCATTTTGAGCTCGCGCGTCGGCGGCAGTTGGGAAAGCAGCACCGTTTCGCGGGCGTACACTTCCGGCACGGTCTTGGGCTTGCGATCGGCAAAGGCTTTGCAGAACTCGGTCGCCTCGGCGACTTCGTCCACGGTGGGCATCCGAACACCAACCTCCAACTTGCGTTCGGCCATGACTAGCGGCGCCCAGTCGTAGTAGAAGATTCGCTGGTAGGCTTCATACGCACTAGCGGCCACATCGGCCCCGACGCTGAAGCGATCGATCTTGCGCCGCGGCTTGGTGTAGTCCATCAACCACTGATCGCCGCTCGTGCCGTTGGTGTGCAAGGCCACAAACGGAATCTTGTTCTCGGCGGGGCGGATGTGCTCGGTGAGTTTGTCGCAGACCACGGCGAAATAATCGGCCGAGATGTTCGGCGCGCCGACGTAATGCATGGAGTAGTTCGTCAAGACGGCAATCGGGCGGCCGTCGAGCGCTTGCACCGCGAGCACCGGCACGTCGGGGTCGATGATTCCCGTCGCGGCGATGGCGTTCTTGTTTTCGGGACCGGGATGCATCATCACCCGGTCGTTCGCCTTGCCGCTGAACGGATTCGTCGGCGCGACGCCGGTCTTCATCAGCCACCGGCGACTCGCGACATTCGTATCGTTGCGGCCCACCGCCCAGCCGATGCGCGCCGGCGCGAGATTGGCGTGGGCCTGTTGAATCCCCTTGGCGATCTGTCCCGGCAGGAATGCGGCGTATTTCTCGTCGACATCACTCCCCAAGCAGCCAAACACCGACGGGACGGAATGCGCATGCGTCGCAGCGATCAGCATGTGGTCGGTCGGTATGCCGGTCGCCGCGCTCGCCATCTCCTTGGCGTGATCGAGCAATTCGCGCGGCATCATGCAGCTATCGACGATCACGATGGCGGCTTGCGCCGTCCCGTCATCCAGCACTAAACACCGCGCGTGGAGCCGATCTTCGACCTTGTCGAGAAGTCGCTCCGTCATCCCGCCGTTGACGATCACCGGCAAATCCAGCGGCGTCACGTCAATGGCAGCCGCGCCAGCGCGAAACACCCGCGGCGCGGGCGCGTCTTGAGCGATTCCTAGCGCCGTGGCTAGTAACAAACAGCACACACCAGTCAATGAACGCACTAACATAAGGTTCTCTCCAGCAGAAGTCGTGATCTCACCATGAAGCGCAAGCGGCGCTTACTTTTCATCCTTCACGTCCACCGTAATCAACCGATCCTCTGGATCTTCCGATAAAATCAAACCGCGGAAGTGAACTTCCTGCGGCACGCTATTGGAATGCAATTGCAAGCCGAGCGGGCCCGCGGCGCATAAGTCCGGTTTGGGATCCGTCCAATCGGCGACCAGCTTCCCGTTGACCGCGAGTTGAATCCGCGGCTGGATCGCCAGAATTTCCATCTTGTTCCAGCCGCCGACGTTGTCCGCTTTTTTCGCACGGCCGTCGTCTTGGTAAATGCCGTTTCGACGGTAGAGATCCCAAAAGCCCCAGTTCGCCGGGAACATCACCAGATGCCCTTGGTAGCTGGTGTCCTCGCCGTCCGTTTCATACTGCTTCCCCCACAGCGCGACGCCGCTATGCATGCCGGATTCAACCAGCTTCCCCTCAAACACCAGGCGGAAGTTCTTGTACGGTTTGTTCGTGAGCAAATAGGTACTGACCTTGGGAGCATTCTCTTTCCCGTTGCGCGCGACAATGACGCCGTCTTTGACCGAGAAATACTGGTCGTGTCCCTTCCAGCCATCGAGATTCTGGCCGTTGAACAGAGCCACCGGCTTCTCTTTCTCGGGGAACTCTACGCTGGCTGACCAATCTTCGGCAGGGCAGAGCGTGGGACCGCAAACGCAACCGTGTAACACCGTGACAAGATAATAACGCATGAGCAACACCTGGGCGGGAAAAGGGAGGGTGGGACGGAACGGCCACTTAGCGCATGGCAGGGAGCTGTCATCTTAGCCGACGGCATTTCCCAATGCCAATTTTGCGGTTGGCCCTTGAAGCAGAACCTCAAATTGCCGATACTCTTGGGTTCCCCTAGGGGCATCGATAGGCAGTGTACGGCACTGTCCGCGTTGTGTCGCGTGCCAAAGTCTGGCGACTTAGCGACGAGGCAATTTCGATGCCGCTTATTGGGCAGCGGCGTTTCCCCAGCCTGTTTTTGCATGCTCATGGGAAGGGCCTGTCGGCGGCAACTCCTTGCCGCCTATCCCACGGTGGGCTGTCCAAAACCCAAACCCGTTTTGACTTAGGAGATTCCCAGTTTATGGGTCGTTACACGGGGCCTAAGGCCCGCATCAACCGCCGTCTGAAGACGATGGTTTACGAGAGTTCCGGCGCTTCACGCGCCATGGAGCGACGCGAGAACCCGCCTGGCATGCACACCCGCGGCAAGCGCCCCTCGGCGTATGGCTTGGCCCTCTACGAGAAGCAGAAGATCAAGCATTATTACGGCTTAGGCGAGCGGCAGTTGCGGCGCTACTATGACAAAGTCACCCACCTGAAGGGGAATACCGGCGAGCAGTTGTTGCTGTTCTGCGAAACGCGTCTCGACAACGTCGTGCGCCGCGCCGGCTTCACCAAGACTCGCCCGCAAGCCCGCCAAGGCATTGTCCACGGCCATTTTCAGGTCAACGGCATCAAGGTCACGAAGCCTTCGTACCAGGTTCGGCCCGGTGACGTGATTACGCTCCGCCCCATTGAGCGGCTGTACAATCTGTATCACGGCTCCAAGCAAGAAGCCGCGGCGGACCGCCTCGACTGGATCACCTTCGAGAGCGACACACTGCGTTGCTCGGTGCTCGGTCGCCCAGGCCCCAGCGACATCAGCCTGCCGGTCGATATGCGAATCGTGATCGAATTTATGTCGCGTTAAGCGGCCGACGACAAGCACCACCAACGAACGCCTGAGTTGCCGCCGCGGCGTCTTAGGCGTTTTCGTTGCGCTTTTACGGCGTTTCCCAGGCTGGCAGCGTGCGAGCGCCGCGCCGCCTGGTCCGGCCCTACGCGCAATGGGGCCTGACCGATAAACTTGAGCCTATCCATTCATTAAGCAATTATGAAGCGAGTTACGCAATGCATACACAACTTGTCGTGATCGGTGGTGGGCCAGGTGGATATGCGGCGGCGTTCTTGGCGGCGGATGAGGGGCAGGAAGTCGTAATCGTCGAGGCCGATGCGCGACTCGGCGGCACCTGCCTGTTGCGAGGGTGCATTCCCTCGAAGGCGCTGTTGCATGTGGCCAAGATCATCGGCGAAGCCCGCGAACTGACGCACGAGTGGGGCGTCGAGATGTCGGTTGGCAAGATCGACGTGAACGCCGTTCGCGCGCGGAAGGAAAAAGTCATCGCCACGCTGACCGGCGGGCTTTCCCAACTCGCCAAGCGCCGCAACGTGAAAGTCATCAAAGCGAAGGCCGTGTTTCAAGACGCCCAGACGCTCAAGCTTGAAGGCGACGATGCGTCCATCCCCGAAGACAAGTCGCTCACGTTCGACAACTGCGTCATCGCCACCGGTTCCGTTCCCGCGATGCCGCCGGCGTTTAATATCGGTTCCCCGCGCGTCATGGATTCCACGGGAGCCCTGGCCCTGGCCGACATCCCTGAAACCATGCTTGTCATCGGCGGCGGTTACATTGGCCTGGAAATGGGAACCGTCTACGCCAGTCTGGGGACGAAGGTCACAGTGGTGGAACTGCTGGACGGCTTGCTCCCCGGCGCGGATCGCGATTTGGTCAAGCCGCTGCACAAACGCATTAGCCAACTCTTTGGCGACCGCATCTACCTCGGCACCAAGGTTGGTTCGCTGGGAGATCGCGGCGAGAAAGTCGAAGTCGCCTTTGAAGGCCCCGCCAAGTTCGGAACGGAAAAGTTCGACCGCGTGCTGGTCTCCGTCGGCCGCCGCCCGATGAGTCGCGGGCTAGGTCTTGAGAACACAGGCGTCGAAGTCGATTCCAAGGGGTTCATTGTGGTCGATAACCAACAACGGACCGCCGAGCCGAACATTTACGCCATTGGCGACGTGGTGGGCGACCCGATGCTGGCGCACAAGGCTTCCGCTGAAGGCAAGATCGCGGTCGAAGCGCTCCTCGGCAAAAACGTCATCTTCGACAAACAAGCGATCCCCGCCGTGATCTTCACCGACCCCGAGATTGCTTGGGCCGGGCTGACGGAAGAGCAAGCCAAACGGGACGGACGCGCCTACGAAACGGCCGTGTATCCCTGGGTGGCGAGCGGCCGCGCCCAAGCCATTGGCCGGACCGAAGGGCTCACCAAATGGCTTGTGGAGCCGGAGACCAGTCGTGTGCTCGGGTGCGGTATCGTCGGGGCCGGGGCCGGCGAACTGATCGCCGAAGCGGTGCTGGCCATCGAGATGGGTTGCGTAGTGCGCGATATTACCGAATCGATTCACCCGCACCCAACACTCTCCGAAACGCTCGCCAATGCCGGCGAAGTCTTTTTCGGCACGGCGACCGAGATCTACAAGCCCAAACGCACGCCTGCGAAGTGAGCGTCGACATTACACGGCATTCACTTCCACGTGATGCCAGGCTTTGAACAGATAGCCCTTGGGGTTCCACTTAACGGTTTTTGGCTGCTTGCCGCCGGCCAAGGTGATGGTGCATCTTGAACACGCGCGCGATCACGTGAAGGCTTTCGCTGCCAATGACTGGAAGCGGATCGCCGCACGTTTCGACATACGTTCGCCAAGCACCTGATGACGAATGGCTATGTTATTCGCACTGTGCAGGAGCTCCTGGTTCACAAGAACATTTGCACGACGATGATTTACATGCACGTCAGGAACCGCGGCGGCCCACCGCGTTCGCAGCCCCGCAGACGGATTGGCTTGTCCGCCCCGATAAAACGCGACGCAAGGGCGGCTTATCACGCAAGGAAAAGCGTGACAAGGGAGCCACCAGTGGCTACATTTCAACTTGCACCAATTAACTGCGTGCATGTTAGGCCGCACATCTGCGGTCTACAGGTGATAGCCAGAAACGATCTACAGACAAGTTCGGCAACTCAAGCGAGACGATCATGCTCAATTCGTGGGAACAGGCCGACATCTTCCCGGCGATCGCACGAATCATCACCGACACATCTCAAGCGCACTGCGATTTCGTTACGCATGACGCTATCGTGGCGGCCTTGCTGACCGATTCCGAGGCGGCGCCAATAATCGCAAACGCTAGGGACCAATCCCCGGAACCGCACACATCGGATTGGATCGCGCACAACATGGTTGCATGGTTCAGCCAACGGATCACGGTCCGTGAATCTGACTTTGCACAGCAATTTGAGCGCAAGAAAATCAACGGGAAATGGGCATATCGACCGAAGACATCGGGCCGATGCATAGGCTCGGCATCCGGATCTGATTACATAGGATTCCGACGTTCCGCGGAGCAAAGAACGCCGCCGATGCTACCTTACGTCGTCGGTGAAGCCGCCGTAACACCGCCGTAACACAGTGGGGGCTACCCGCGGGAACCGCTCGTCGGTAGAGTGAGACTTCGCCCCACTTGCCCGCTTCGCACCCGCTGGCCACGTCCCGCTCATGTCGCTCGCTGTCGCCGATATTGTCATCAAGCCGGTTAAAACTTGGCGCGAGAAGAAGAAGTTTCTCAACGTGCCGTGGGAGCTCTATCAAGGCGATCCCAACTGGATACCGCCGCTGCGGCAGAACCAAAAGGAGCTCGTCGGCTACGCCAGGCATCCGTTCTACGCCAAGAACCTCGTCCAGACCTTCATCGCTTACAAGGGCTGGCAACCGGTGGGACGGATCGCGGCGATCGTGAATTACACGCAC
>CAUJKE010000234.1 GCA_963205385.1 Planctomycetota bacterium
CGCCGCATGAAATCGCCTGTCATTTTCGACGGCCGTAATCTCTATGGCTGTGACACGATGCTCGACGCCGGCTTCGCGTATTATTCGATCGGCCGTCAACCGGTGCTGCCGAGCTAGCGGCGTGACAAGTCGACCGCGTAACATTTTCTCTTGCCGCCGCTTGCGCAAGTCGCTATCACTCGCAGCCTCTGTTGCCGCGCGCCCACGTCGCGCGCGGCCTGCTTGTCTTCGTCTTCAGGCTGCCAGCGATGCTGTCACACGCCAAGCGCGCGCGAACCCGCCTTCCGCCCGCGCTCCTGGCTGCGCTCGTGGCAGTGGTCTTGTTCGCCCCGGGGTGTCGGGTGCTGCACTGGCGGAACGAAGTCAGCCTCAAGCAACCGTCGAATCACCGCGATTGGATTCCCGGGCTGGATGTGCTGGCCACCGCGGAATTCGACGGCAGTGAGGTGACGATTCACAATATCCGCAACTGCCACTATTTGACCGAAGAGGATTACGTCCTCGACTATTACGACAAAACGTTCGATCTCACCAAAATCACGTCGGTCGATTTCATTGTCGTCCCGTTTACGGAAGCCCCTTCACTCGCGCACACCATGCTGAGTTTTGGCTTTCAGGATCGCGACTATGTGGTGATTTCCGTCGAGGCGCGGCTCGAAAAAGGGGAGACCTACACGCCGGTTAAGGGGAGCATGCAAGAGATGGAGCTGATGTACGTCATTGGCGACGAGCGCGACCTGATCGAATTGCGGACCGAGCACCGCGACGTGGATGTCTACGTCTACCGCGCCCAAGTTCGGCCCGAGGAGGTGCGGGCCATGTTTGTGGACATGCTGAAGCGAGCCAATAAGCTCGCGAAGCACCCGGAGTTCTACGATACGATCACTAACAACTGCACAACGAACATTGTTGACCATATCAATAAGCTTAAGCCCAACTTAATCACCTACTCCTATCAGATCCTGCTCCCCGGCCACAGCGACCGCCTGGCCTACGACTTGGGATTCCTGGATCGCCGAGTTCCCTTTGAAGAACTCAAGCGCCGCGCCCACGTCAACGCGCGGGCGCACATTTTCGCCAGTCGCGAGGATTTCTCCCAGCAGATCCGCCAATAGTCGCGGCATTACAGACGCACGGTGCTGGCCGGGAGCGAGAGCTTGGGAGGCATGACGGGCGTTGGAATGTCGTCCTCGAGCAGGAACGTGCGATTTCGCCCGTAACTCTTCACTTCGACGATGGTAGAGCGCAACCGGGCCAGCGTCGCAAGCGCGTTTTCGGCGGGACGATGCTCCAGCACGGCGGCGCTGACCGTCAGCCGCAATGGACCGGTGGATGCCGCAAAGGTGGTTTGCTCCACTTGTTGCCGCAAGCGTTCCACGATTTCCGCCCCGTGATCGAGCGAGCTATCCGGCAGGCTCAGGACGAATTGCTTCCCTTGGATGCGCAGCAGCAGCCCATCGTGCGCAAGCGCGCTGCGCATCACGTTCGGCAGCGCGCGTAAGACACTGCTTGTGGCCTGCGGACCATGCGCCTGATTCAACTGCGTGAGGCAATCGACATCGAACATGGCGACGATCCCGGCCTGCGCGTTGCGGCAAACCAATTCCAGCACCACTCGTCCCAGCAGGCATTGACTCGCGCAGGCGGCCAGCGGAGCGACGTCTTCGCTGGGCGATAGATGGGCCGCTGCGAGCGCTGCCAGCGGCTCTTCCAGTTGGTTGCGCGCGTTGAACAGCGCGTCGAGAACCTGCCGCGCTGTGGCATCTTCCACGAGAATCTGCCGCCACTGTACGCCGAGCGTTCTGAGTTGTTGTGCGAACTCGTGCAGACAAGCGCCAAGTTGCTCGAAGGCAGATCGAGATTCAGCGCTTGAATTGGCAAATTCCGCCAGCGGGACAAGCGCGGCGGAAAACTGCGTTGCCTGGCCCTCGATCAGGCTCTCGAATTCTTGAGCCAAGACGGCCAGCGCCGCCGCATCCTCCAGGCATTCTTGCCGGCGTCGATCCCAGTCCAGCAACTCGAGTTCGGATTGATCGAAGGCATGTGCTAGCGGATTGAGCGCCGTTACCAGCGGGTGGTTCTTCGCGGTCGCCGGCGTTGCTGGAGGCAAAGTGGCGGCGAGCGGCGCATTGGGAACAGCGGCGGAAGCCTCAGGCGGGGGACTCGCGCTCGGCGGCGAGTCGGGCACTGCGGTGAAAGCTGGTTCGGCGTCCGACCATTGCGGCCAGCTTTGCGGACCCACCTTCGCAACCACCGCCAAGGCGAATCCCAGGCTGAGATTCGCCGCGGCGATGAGCGTTAAGAACAGGATGAGAATGAGCGTGCTCAACATGGCTTGCCAACCGGTTGCAGGACAGGTCCATAGCAACTATAGGTTGGCGAAGCGTTTGAAGCGGGCGGATTGCAACGATTTTAGGATCGTTTAACGCCCGCCAGACATGAAGAAGCTAGGGTTATCTGGCGACTGCGCACGAATGGTGGGATTGGGCTCTGGCTGAGGCGCCGTGCGCATCGCGGTGGGCTGCATTTGCGCGGCCCCAGGCTGACCGCTGCTGGACTCGCGGGCAAGGAGCTCCATAAGCTGGGGGGTCGGCTGATTGATAATCACCATTTCGCCCCGCGCTGCCGGGTTGCTCTTGGAGCGCACCATGAACATCAGTTCCGTGTCGCTTTGCGCAGCCGCCGGTTGAATTGGCGCCGCTTGCGAAATCTCTGGCAAGGGAAGGTCCCCTTGCGGCACGGCTTGCGGCATCGCTTGCGCCAGCAGCGCGGCCTCCGCTCCGGCTCCACGTTGGTAGATGGCCGTTTGTCCGATTTGATCGAGTTGCCAGTGTACGGTCGGAAGCGCGGCGTAGAGCCCTTCGTTATCTTGTTCGTCGGCGGCGTTGCAGATGCCAATTAGCGAACCATCCGCCAAGAATAGCCCGCCACCGCTACGCCCTTCCACCGGCATCCCGGCGGCGGTGTAGTTGGGCGAACCGGCGTATTTATTCACCGCGACCAGGCGGCTGTCGTGAACGGTTGGCTCGCGGCCATGATCGCAGCCCACGCTAAACACCCGCGCGCCCGGCGTGATTAGCCGTGGATCGCCAGCAACCGGGGCTGGCGTGACGCCCATGCCGGGGCGGATGCTGACCAGCGCGATGTCGCGCGTCAGATCGAAGCTAATCAGTTGACCCACCACCGGTTCGCTCGCGCCGGCCACATGCAGGTCAACCAGAATCTTCCCCTTGCCTTGCGAATCGCGGAAGATGTGACCGCATGTGACCACGAGGGCTTCGTCCTTGAGACTGTCGATAATCGTTCCTGTCCCAAAGGAGAATCCGTTGGGATCTTCGACTTTCAAGCGCACGGTGGCAGCGAGCGCGCGTTCGCTCGCGGAATCGCCGCTGGCCGCAGGCGGCATTGCGGCGACATCCGTGGACAGCGGTTGCTGGCGCAGTTGCGGCTGAAATTGGTGGGGCGCCTGCTGCGGGACGGCTTGCCGCGGAGCGACGTTCTCGACCGGGGCATTGTTCCCTAGGTCTTGATTTCCCAGATCCTGACGCGGACGGGCCGCGAACGCGTTGTCGCGTCCAAACTCAGGCGGATCGGCGGCCGGCGCGCTGGCTCCGCTCATTTGCAACGGTGGATCGCCTGGATCGCTGGCGCGACGACCGAACCCGCCTAGTTTGCTGAACAGCCCTAGCCCGCGGCCGGCTTGCGGCGATTGGCCGCGCACGACGACCTCTTCTTGCGCGGCGGCATTGGCCGCTTCCGCCGCGCCGGCGAACAGTTGTCGCAGTTCGTCGCGCGTCCGCACCCCTTCCACGCGGGTCGCTTCCTGGCCATTGACCAACAGGACACAGGTCGGCACCGCTGTAATCTGATATTGGCGGGCAAGGTCCGATTGCTGCTCGACATTCACGGCCTGGATCGGGTAGCCTTCGCTCACCAAGCGCTCAATCGTCGGCTGCATGGCCTGACAGGGACCGCAGGTAGGATGCGAGAATTCGATGAGTACGATGTCTGGAGCAGCGGACAGCGCGACGAGCAGCGTGAGAGCG
>CAUJKE010000235.1 GCA_963205385.1 Planctomycetota bacterium
GCTCAAATTTAGGACACGTGCAGTATAGAAAGTCTGCGCCCATGACGATGGTTACTCCCAAAGTGTGAATAGAAACACCTCGCGACGGTTCACCGCACCGCACACTCCTGATATCCCTTCTTTTGTTTCGCCGCCACAAGCTTGGCAACGTGCTCTTTCGCAGCCTCCTCGCTGGGAAAGTCCTTTACTTGAAGCTGTCCCGGCGTTCCCAAGCGGCCGTAGCGCACGGTCACTGATTGGCTCTGCTGGCTGATTTCCCAGTACTTGGCGGAATTGCCGCCGACGAATTCAAAGCGACGTATCATAAGGTTGTTCTCGTGGTTGAAGAAAATGTGTGAAACGACTCTGACGTGCTTTATGCTTGCCCGTCGTTGCGGATTCGGACAAACGTTGGGAACCGAGGAACGCCTCGATTCGTGAACTCCTGGTAGCGGAACGTGATCCGAGTACCAATCGCTGGCGGAGTTTCGCGTTGGCGATCTGAGAATCCTGTCCCCACAGCGAACTGCGTGCCATCGGCAAGCTGCACCAAGAGGGCGCCCAGGCGGCCGCGATGTCGCCCGGCCCCTGGCTGATGGCCGATGACTTGCGCCTCAGCATCGTGAAACGTCTTCACCTTTAACAGCGTGCCGGAACGCCGCGGTTCATAGCGCGATTCCGGCTGTCGCAGCATCAGCCCCTCGCCACCAAGTTGCTCGATGCGCGCCAATTCCTCGCGAAGATGATCGGCACCGCGGCAAGGCTCCTGCGCCAGCACTTCGACGTACAACGCCGGAAATTGCTCGAAATGTTCGCGGCAAGTTTGCAAGCGAGTCTCGAACGGTCCGCCGGCCTCTGGCGCGTCAAAGATAACGTAGCGGATCGACCGCCACTCGCGCGGCTGATCGTGGCGACGAACAATCGACACGGTTCGCTGAAAAGCCTTGCGCTCCAGCCAGAGTTCACCATCGAGGGGAAACGGCGGAAGATCGCTGGTGAACCAACTTGGTGCGTGGTACACATTGCCCTGTCGCGATAGAAAACGTGAGCCGTCCCAATAGGCCCGCACGCCATCGAGCTTCTCGCTGCACCACCAGTTGGTGATGTTCTGCTCACCGTCCCAAGTTTCGGCGAGCAACAGCGCAGGCGGCTTCGCCTTGGCAGCTTTCGGCGATGAAACGGATTTCGCCGATCCAGTGTTTCCCAGGCGCGCTGTTTCAGCCGCTTCACCGCGATAGGACCGGAGATGCTTGCAGGTTCGCTGCTCAATCGGCAGCGACTGGTTCCGCCAGGCGGGGCAGGTGCACGAATACACGCCGTCGATGTTCTTGAGGACGTAAGGTAATCGCGCGGAGCCTTGGACTTCTGCGGATTGGCCGTCCAACAGTTCAGGCATAGGTTCTCCTCAATATGTGAAAGTGAAATCGTGTAGCCACAGAAGAGCGCCGAGCGAGATTTCGGCCAGTCGCACTAGCAGTCGCTGCGGAGTATTGTTCTCGCGGCTACTTATCCACCTGCACGATACAGCGAATCGATGGAATCACGTCGTCGTCAACGCTTTCGCCCAAAGCGTCTAATGCGTCCGCCAAGTCTCGATACTCATCGACCGGCAGACCGCAGTCATCGACGACCTGGATGAATTCGAGCGAACCGTCAACGACGTCCGCTTCGCCGGCGAAGAGCCGCTTGATGGCCTGCGCCTCGCTGTCGGCCTCGACGCGATACTTTTGCGTATGCATTTCGAACTGTTCGATCTCATAAATGGGCATGGGGCGGACTCCTCGGGGTTATTGCCTTGAAGTGAACTACCGTGGCGCGGCCGGATCTTGTCTTGCCGCCAGTTTGCCGAGGACTTGCCTGACTGGCCCCTCAAAGAGCCAGAGGTATTCGACGACGTCAGCACCAGAGTCGCAAAAGTCAGGATGCTCGGAGTCACTCATGTCGAGGGCAGCACCGTAAGCCCTGACGATGGCCAACAGCTCTTCGCTGGTTGGTTCGCCAACTTGTTTGTCGCGAGCGATCCGCACCGCATGATCCTGCTCGACGATTCGCAGGCTATCGATGATCACCTGCAGGCCCTCTTCGCCCTCCCAAACGCCTTGCAGGTATTCTTCCAGGGAGTGGATGGCGGTGGTTAGCCGCTTCGTCGTGGATTCTGTCTTCAAGTTCTCGCTCCTTCCAAAATATTTGTCGCAGTGGCGCTAGATCGTTCACGTTCGATGCGAATCAGTATTCCGGCGACCGTCGTATGTAAGTTAGCCGCCGGATTGGAATGCTGACAAGCCTGAACGAACAACTAGAGGCGACGGATCAGTTTGCGGACGGATCGGTTCTCGACACTCGCCTCCGTGTCGTGGCTTTCGTTTCCTTGCGCTGGTAGATGCCGGGCTTGTCGGCGCTCGAACAGCGTCCGGTGGCCCAGGTGCGCAGACGTTCAACCGATTCCGCCGCGGTGACCGCCACCGGTACGACGTTTTGTGCGGCGGCGATGAGCGGCACATCCAATAGCGCCGCCAGACGACAGCAAGCCCGAATCTCCGCACCGGACCATTGATCGTCCGCCGGGCGAGTTTGGCGCGAATCGAGCTGAAACAACGTCAGATACAAGTCCCAAATCTTTGCCCGCTGCGCTGCGTCGGGCAAATCGATGAACACGACCGAATCAAATCTTTCGGCCCGCGCAAACTCTGGCGGCAAACGGCTGATGTCGTTGCAGGTGCCGACGAAGAACACATCGCTGGTTCTGTCGTTGAGCCAGGAGAGCAGTTGCCCGAACAGACGTGTCGAAACACCGGAGTCCCCTTGGCCGTTGACGCCAGCGAGCCCTTTTTCGAGTTCGTCAGCAAACAACACGCACGGTGCCATCGCTTCGACAATCTTGAGCGCCTGCCGCATGTTCCGTTCACTTTCGCCAACGAGGCTCCCCAGCAAGCTGCCCATGTCGAGCGTGAGCGTCGGACGTCCCGTTTCATTGCCGAGGGCCTTGGCGAATTGCGATTTTCCGCAGCCAGGCGGCGATAACAGCAGCACACCTCGCGGCCGCAGCAGCGGATTGGCTTCCCCTTGGCGACGCATCGCGCGAAGGCAAAACGCCTTGAGGCTATCCAGTCCGCCCAGGTCGGCGAACTTCTCTTGGCCACGATGCAGCGACAAGAGGCCGCTTTTCTTTAGCATCTGCGCCTTCTGTTCCCAGAGCACTTCTGCCCGAACAGAATTGTGCCGCACCAGCGACAGGCTGAATGCTCCTTCGGCTTCGTAACGAGTGAGCCCGACGGCCGCATCCAGCACGCGATCAAGTTCACCACCGCTGGGAAGTTCGCCCTCCTCGGTGGCAATGCCGCGGGCGATTTCGGCGAGTTGCGCGCGCGTGGGTAGGTCATGATCAATGACCAGAATCTGTTTCTCTAGTTCCGCCGGGATGTTGACCACCGGGGACAGGATCACCACGAAGGTCCGGTTCTGCTTTCCGCTCGTGATCTGGCGAGCCAGCGCCTGGACAATCTCCGCCGATTGTAGAAACCGGTGAAAGTTCACCAGCACCAGTAGTGCCGGCTGATCGGACTCTCCAAACGCTGCCAGCGCCCGAATGGCCGCCAGCGGATCGTTGGTGCCAGTGTCGATTTCCTGATCCTGGCCGCTAATCTGCAGGCCACGGTCAACATCCCAGGAAATAAGCCGCCAATTCTCCTGGCGACAAAGCTGACCGATTTCCATAAGTGCGTCATCATGCTCGTGCGAGGCGATCCAGAGCCCCGTGAAGCACGCGCGCACCATCTCCGCTAAACGCTCCGTGAGCGACATGGGTATTCCTTATATATAGGGCACAAGAAGCCGGCGTTCTCCTGAATGGGACAACGCCGGCGAGAGAGGTTACGAATTGGCCGCGGGCGAGGTCAGCCTGGTCAGCTGCTTCTCGCGGCGGGCCAATCGGGCCTGGAGCTTTTCGACCTCGTGAAAGGCGCGACGGAGCTTGGGCATCCACCGCTGCAAGGCTTCGCGGTCGGCGGCGATCTGGGTTTGCAGGCGTTCCAGACGGCGCACTTCCCGCGGGTCAAGTGTCTCGCGCGGGGTGCGCAAGACGCGGCGACGAGGTGCGGTCAAGATTGCCCCTCCTGGATGAAGTGGCCGTTCGTCTGCTGCGTGTGATACTCCGCCGTGAGTTGTTCACTCGCACGCAGTCCCAGCGCCGCTTCCAGGAACTTGCTCGCATCCTGGCAGCTCGCGCCGGCGAAGCCTTTGGTTTGCAGTTTCGTTTCACCAGTGGGCGAAACAATCACTTCGATAATCTGCTGAATCAAGCGGCACCTCCTACGGAAATGGTGAGCTTGATCGAACCATCGGCCAGCGCCTGTTCCGTGACGGAATGGCCCTGCTTGCGCGCCTCGATCCTTGCCTTTTCCACAGCATATTTTTGAATCAGGCGGTCCAATTCTCTTTGGTCGCCCCACCTGCCGCTGTAGTTATCGTACTTGACATCACCGCTGTCGAGTTCGCACACAATGGGAAACTTCCAACGCGGCAGTTCGACGATATGGCCAGTAGCCGTGCTGGTAAACAGCTTGGCCGTGCCATGTAGGGGCGGCGCAAGCTGCAGCCGCTGACAGGCAGCCGCGAGCGCCACTGCATCACGGACTTGCGTCTTTATGGAAACAATATGGGACATCTATACTCCTTAGAAATGCATTTGCGAGGGAGAGAGTTACGCGTCATCGGTGAGCGGTAGCAGCGGAGTGCCGCCAGTAGTCGAGTGCGAGATTTCCTGCAACGATGGTGTTTCTACCTCGTGCAGCTGCAACCATAACTCTGCCGCTACTGACTCCGTCTCTTCGTTGGTAGGTTCGATATATAAACCTAGCAGTGCAAAACCGGCGATGATGAGCGGTGCAATGCAGGCCACGAGCAAACCCAACGTGACAATCGCTGGTGCGAGCAGAGAATCCCGACGTTCCGCGGCTGCTTGACTGCGACGTTCGCGATCCAATAAATCTCGCTGTCGGCTGAGTTCGGCCTGATCCGATCGCAGGTCGCGCTGCAAGGCGACCAACTCTTGGCGGGACTGGTTCTCTGCTTCAATCAGCGCTTTGCTTCCCTCGGCTACCGCTCGTGTGTTCTCCGCCATCGCGGCGTTTTGATCGGCTTGTTGCTGATTCGACGTTTGCGCCAGCCTTGCCAGTCGCTCATCGTCGCTGTCGCAACCGCTGGTCACGACGACAAGTACGGTCACGGCGATCAGAAGCCCCCTGCTCTTCCTCATCCTGCCTCCTTCGTTCGATTAACACTCTCAGCAGCGCATGCGCAGCTCGACGCAAACGCGCTTGCTGCACCAGGGCTACAACTAGCAGCACGATGACCGTCACCAGTGCCGCAGAAAAAATATGATCCAATGTTTTCCTCCTTTCAGTCTCAGAATCGTGGCGAGCCGGATTGCAACTAGCCTCGAGTGAACAGCGATCAATGCTAAACACTCAAAGTAAGCCGCTATTCTGGTCACTTCGTCACGCGGCTGTTTTGGCTTTGATGATTGTGTAGACTACTGATTGGCGGCCTGTCGGTATCGAGGGACATTGACTGTAGCCAATTGTCAGCCGCCCATCGTGCGGATAGTCGCAGTAGTCGTTCAAGCGCGTTGGCAACAATGCGAGATTGCGGCAAGCAATCATCGCGGCCAGCGTCATCATTGCATGTGTCCATGCGCGTATGATCCTCTCATTGGTTTGTGGCGCCCTGTGACTTTGGTTGCAAATCTATAGGAAGGCACAGCGTTGTGTTTCTCCCTACCCACCGGAGCATGCCTTTTCTGCTGGCGAAACCAAACTAGCAACAGAAGAGGCCCTGTGACGTCTCGTACGTCATAGGGCCTCTTGAAGATCTCGAACGGGACTAGGTTCCGCTCATCCGAACTGCCTAATCGTTCGGTGGTGGCAAAGGTTCGAACTTGAAACGCTTATGCTTGTGCCGGCGCAGCCGCCCGTAATCTTCCGGCGGTTCAAAGATTGGAATGAATGGGTCCGCCGTCCCCGACTGGTTCATCAATGCGTCAAGCTTGAGAGCGCGCTGAACAGCCGGCTGAGTGATTCCCAGTTCCTTCGCGGTCTCGCGTTGCTGAACACCTTGGCCGATCATCGCGACAATCCGCTCGCGGAACTCGATGCGCTGAGGAACCTCGAAGAGATCGACCGTTAGTTCACGCATCAAGACCGAAAGATCCAGGGTGAGCTTGCGCAAAACAGGCAATAAAGGTACGAGCGAAAGGTTGAACTTTGCACGAAGTACAACGTGTCCTCCGTCGAGCGCTCGGTGCGGGTATACCACGATGGTCGGAATGAGCTGCTTCATGATCTTGGCAAACTCGTGCGACTCACGCGGTAGGTCTTGAAAAGACTTAAGCGCTAGGTCTCGTAGTTCCTCGAACGACGGCAAACTTTGGAAGTCTTGTGATTCCTGCTCAATGTCTTCAAGCTGGCGTGTGATTTGCTTGCGCTCTTCTTCCAATAGCTTGAGACGGTCGCAGAGTGCAGGAGTACCACCAGTGTCCTCGATCGATTTGACAATGTTTCCAATATGGCGATTCTTTTCCGCTAGCGCTTTGCGCACAGCCGCGATGCGATCTTCCCGAGAGTCTCCTCGCTGATTTAATTCATCCCGGACGCAAGCAGCGTAAACATCCGCAAAGTCGGGCATCGTGGCGATTTGTTCATAGACTGCCGACCCAATCTTGTGCGACGCCAATTCGGCATCGAAGGAAATGGAATTCCAGCACTTGTACTCTTTCGAGCCGCGGCAGGCGAGATGGCGGATAAGGCCGTTGCCTCCGTAGACATAATTCCGTCCGCAAACCCCACAAGTTACGTGTTGTCCTGGCCAGACGGTACGCTTCTTGGACCGCCCGAGGCGATTATCGATCCCGTTCTTTTTGCCGGCGCGATAGCATGCATTTTTTTCTTTGAGTTTGGCAATCAATCGGTCATAGCGCTCTGCACTAACGAAGGCCAAATGGGGACATGGATACTCCAGCCAATCCTTCGGAGGAGCATTCACTGGCTTGCGACGCCCCGTCTTGTTGTCACGCTTGGATACTTTCTTGTTGCGCGTGCGAATGCCTTTGAGCATCGTGCAGTGGACCACGCGAATAACTTTCGCGCAATCCCACGTTTTCATTGTGCACCACCGACCGGTGGGAACGCTTTGTTCGTTCAGCCAA
This sequence comes from Planctomycetota bacterium, assembly GCA_963205385.1. Taxonomy (GTDB): domain Bacteria; phylum Planctomycetota; class Planctomycetia; order Pirellulales; family Pirellulaceae; genus JAEZGD01. Next base: position 7,181 of record CAUJKE010000235.1, read on the forward strand.
TCGGCGACCTCACTGTACGACCAGTCATTCTCCAGCCGATCAAAAATCCCTTCAACGATGGGTTCCCATTCCGGGAACTTTCGAATCTCGCTCAAGTTCTTAGCACCTTCCGGCTTTTCATAGCAAGCGATGAGCGTCTGAATGATCCCGCCTTGCGTGAACCGATTGCTTAGTGATCGCTTGATTCGCCGAGACGTGTCTTCGTTGTACTGCTCGTGACGAGCTGCGGCCATAATCCCAAGGATCTTCCATGACTCACTGGAGGTGTCCAAGTAATCATTGATCGCGATAAGTCGCGTATTATGATCTTGGCAATGCTCGCAGATCTTTAGCGAATCTAGCCTCCGGCAAATGCGGCCAATGTCCTCGGTAAGAACTAAGTCCACGTCGTTTCGGCTGATTGCTTCCCGCAAGGTGTCGAGCTCCTCTCGGTCGAGACGCTCTCCGCTGCCGCGTGTGGAAATCATGGAGAGCTCATATGCTGACGAACAATGCTCGCCGAGCCAGCGGCGCAAAAGCTGCTCTTGGTCGGCGAGACTCCGGTCATCTTGACCGTCACTGGATATTCGAGCGACGCCAAGAACATGGACCGTGTGCCCAGTGCGCGGTAGTAGCGGAGGTTGAAGCGAGGAACGTGACATGCGGCGAGCTCCAAGTCGGAGAACACGCGAGATAGCGAATGACCCAGTGGGACAAAACTGGTGACAATTCCTGAGGGCACGTGTGGATTGTTGGACATTCCGACTCGCAACGTAAATTGTTCCTTGATAGGCAGTTAAGAACGCAAGTCTCAAAGTCAGCAGCAGTTGCAAGAATACCCCAATTGGAGCCCCGTGCCCTCCGCTTTACAGAGTAAGGACTTACGACGATTCACGAAGTATTGAAGACTGTGAAAAACCGCCTTGGTGCAACGCTGGTGCTACCTGCGAAGGAAAAACGGTAGCAACGAACGTGCCGAGGGCGCGCCGCGAAAGAGGCTCTTGACGATGTGGCGGTGAGCACATGATTTTCAACGTCGCTCATTCCTTCCCGGCAGGTGCATCGAATTGACGCAGGATGGTTCCCTGGTCCGCATCGATCACCACGACGCCGCTCGCGCCGACGAGGATCTTCGCGCCGTCTGGTGAAAACGCGAACCGCGCCGGATTCCGCGATTCGCGGGGATTGTCGGCGTGGTAGGTGCGGAACGTCCCATCTTGAAAACGAAAGTGCCGCTGGGGCGTGAACTTCAAGGTGTCGAACAGCACGAGATCGCAGCTTGCACCAACTTGCTCGCGGCCGATTTCGAAACCGCTGGGCGTGTCCGCATATTTCCAAACCGGAAAGTTCGCAGGCTGAGTCAACACGGCCAACCGCGAGCCATCCGGCGAAAACCGCGGCAAGACGTCCGTGGCTGTCTTTAGATCCAACTCGCGGACCTTTTCCAACGTGACGCCGTCCCAGATTCTCACGATGCCGTGGGAGTGGCCGGTCGCGATCCACTGGCCGTCCGTCGTCACCGCGAGCGCCGTGCAATCGCGCAGGGCAGCGTTGGTCACATGCTTGCGCAGCGTCCACTTAGCGGTCTCGAAAACCGTGAGACCTGTGGGGACGATGTTGCGGTTCTCGGTCACAATTTCATGCACCGCCACGAGTCGCGTTCCGTCGCCAGTATACGCCAGGCAGCGAGCGCTGCGCGCGTCACCGCCTCCCAGCGAACGGAAATCGTCGTTGACTTTCCCGTCGCTCAACGTAAACAAGCGGCAGATGTCGCGATCCTCGGCGATGGCGATGAGCGGTTGGGTTGGCGACACGGCGGCAATTTGCGCGTCGCGCCCCGACCAGCGGTGGAGCAACTCGCCGGCGCCGACGCTCACCAAACTGCTAACGTTGTCCTCAACGCTATCGCCTGGCGTGTAGACGCGCGAGTGCAGCCACGCTTCGTCGTCAAACGTAAACCGCAGGCCAATGATGTCGCCGTACTCGCCTTGGGCCTGCAACTTCTTGCCGGAGGCCGCGTCCCAGACGATCACGCCGCCGCCGCCCGGTTTCAGCGGGAAACGACCGTTTGAAGGTCCGCCGAATCCCGCCGCCACGAGCTTTCCATCCGCAGACCAGGCGACCGCTTGCGCGTTGTTCTGCTCGTGCCGCCGCGCCGGCACAACGATCACGTCGTCGGCAACTACACTTTGAGCGAAAAGCAATCCACACGCCAGAAGCATGTAAGACGTGGTTTTCATGCTATCTCCTTGAGGTTGCCGAGAGGTCTTCGCGGTTCGCAGTCTGCGCGAGTCGAGAACGCGACTTCTCAATCCATCAACATCACGTGCAAGGTGTTGCCGGTCACTTGAAACGATTTCTTGCCTTTCCGCGTTTGCACCGTGACGTGGTTAACGTCTGTTAAGCCGCAATAGACATTGTGATAGATGACGGCGGAACCATCCTTTCCGGCGGCGAAGAGGCAGATCGGTTTCTTTGCCTCGTAGGATCGAACGATGTTTGCTTGCCCATAATTCGCGACGCCGTAACGACTCACCTGGGCATTGCCGAGCGCGCCTTTTTGAGGGAATGCGGAATTGAAATAGCCGAGTTGTGTTGGCTCTTTGTTAACCACGTATGTAAACGGCGCATATTCCAGCGTTTTGCTGGTGCGATCGCTCACCGCGGTGATTTGTGCGACCAACCAGGCGCCGGCAAAGGCGCCGCTTTCCCCGACGTGCGGATTGGGCGGAAATTGTCCCAGTTCCGAACGAACCTGTTGAGGCTGCGCGGGATCCTGCGGATTGAAATCGACGATGTCGCCGCCGGTCGGTTGCCAACTGGTGGGGCCGGCGCCGGTGGCGCCTGAGTCGCGAAAGGCGAGCGGGTCTTGCACGAGCGGCAGATTGGAATGCCACATTACGAAGTCATTTCCCAGCAACAGCGCCCAGAACGATTCGTTGAGCATCATGTGGAACGGCCACGCGACCACATCCTGCCGAAGGATGTCGCCGTTCGCAAAATGCAAGCGCGACGTCGACCCGGTACGATACATGTTGCTGTTAACGCCTTCAGCGTTGGACCAACTGAACTTCAGCACGCGACGATCCGGCGCGGCCATAAACTTGCGTTCATAGTTATAAATCTCGTTATAGATCCGAATGCCTTCGGGAGTATGGGCGAACGAATCCAGATATCCGCCTTCCAGCCAGTTGCGATATTTATACGCGCCTTTGGAAAAATAATAGCAGTCCTCAAACTGCTCATTGAAGATGCGTTTGCGGGCCAGTTCCTCGCTGGAGAGTCCTTTTTCCAGTCGAGCAACGTCAAAGCCAAAGAGAAATGAGACGCTGTTGTCGTAGCCTTCGAGAGCGCTGAAGTAGTCGTCGTACAACCGCACCTGGTTGGGCGAAGTTACGCCGCGTTCGGTTTGCATCCGCTTATAAACGCCGGCGAACACTTCCTGGGCGCGTTCGGCATGATTCGCGATGCCACGCTGACCGAAGTTTTCATCTATCTCGGCGACGGTAATGAAATCCTTATCGAGCGAATGATCATTTATCAGCCACTCCACACTCGCCAAATTGCCGGAATGATCGAACGCTTGCGTGGTCTTCCACTTGCGACTGTCAGGCACCGAGTCCAGCGCGCTATAAGAATATTGGATGTGCGTGACCTTCTTATAGACTTCATCCAGCGGCACGTCCCACAACACGCGCGTCACTCCAAATCCCTTATTTTTCGGGAGCGTTAGTTCATGGGACAGCACTTGATAGTGCGGTAGCCACGATACGCGCTGCAGGTCGTCTGGCAAGCGCAGTTCGCGTTGTTTGCTGTTGACGTCAGGCGCAGCCGTCAGCGGCAAAACGGATAAGTACACATAATCGACGCTCGTGGAGTTCGAGCGAAAGGTTTCTGGATTACTCGTCAGATTCCAAGGCTGAGCGAAGACTTCGTCGTAACTCTGGGCGTTGAGCCACAAAATCGCAAACCCATAGCTGCCGTTTGGCAAGCGCAGGCCGTCTCCGCAGAGCGCGGCTTCGTCCGCGGCGGTCAAACGTTTATGCAGATGATCATAAATAAAGCGCCGACAGTCTTTGACGCCATCGAACGACTTCTTGGTCAGTGGCGCAAGCAGCTTCACGCGGCCGTCAGGTTGAATGCTGAACGTGACGTCCTGCGTGGGAATCCACTCGAAGCGCTGCCCCTGGACCCTCTGGCTATAAACACCAGGGTTGTGAAACTCCCCGCCGGCCCATGGCGGCCGGTCTTGCCGCGCGACGGTCGGCTCGGCGCCGGCAGGCACTGAGATTGCAATCAGCGCGACTGTGACGCTCAAACAAACGGCTCGTCCACGAAACATGCGGTTTCTCACCTAGTGGTTAAGCTTCTTCACGAGACTTTGTGAGTAATTCTGAGCATTAAAAGGCTATCGGGTTGTGGATTTTTTGAGGCCTTGAAGGAAGGGGCGTGAAAGCGTACGGCGTGTTGTCTTCAGACCCAGCGCTTTCATGCTCCCGCGCTAGGCGAGGTTTTCCCTTATGGATTCACGTCTCGGCAGAGCCCAATTCCGTTTCACCGGGTAACCACCAGTGTACCGTGGCTTGATTGGCAGAGAAACAACTTCCCGTACCACTTCCCCCATGATGTGATCAACGCTTGATCCGGTGGTGGATGTCGGCCGGCGCGAGGGAAGGTTTCAACAACGCGCACCTGACGATGAGAGAATCCTACGGCTATCGCACCAACGAAGCCGCCGAAGCCGCACGCGTTGGATTCGCTGCCGCAAGAAATGGGACATTTCGAAGGGGCGGCGACATTTTTTTTAGGACGGGAATTGACAACATCCGTGTCGAGCGTTATCTTGTTTGCTATTGATACTCAGTATCAAAACAAGAACTCGCCAGCCGGGACGACTTCGCAACCTGCCAGCTACGTTCGCGTGTAACCATTTCATTGGTTGGAACTTGCGACACGAATCTGGGGGATGAGAGATGCCTGGGACTGCTGCGGCGAGGGCAACGTCGGCTGGGGCAAAATCGGCTGGGACAGCAGCGAAGCGCGTTCGCTTCGGCTTCACGCTGGTCGAGTTGTTGGTCGTGATTGCGATTATCGGCGTGCTTGTCGCGTTGCTACTGCCGGCCGTGCAGGCAGCGCGGGCCGCCGCACGGCGGACGCAATGCCAGAACCATCTGCGTCAGATTGGCATCGCGGTGCACAACTATCACGGCGCCTTTGAGCGACTTCCCTACGCGTCGTTATGGCGCAAGCAGAACACGAGCGCGTTTACCGCGATCTTGCCGTACCTGGAGCAAGAGAACTTGCACGGCATCTACAATCCGAAACTCTCCGCCTTTGACCCGGCGAATCTCAACGCGGTTCAGCACCGTCTGGCGGTCTACTTGTGTCCCGAGATGAATCTGCCGCGGCAAGTTCCTGACATTGGGCGGGGCGAAAGCGGCGCGCCGGGCAGCTACGCGGTATGTGTGGGCACCCACAGCGCGTGGGCAGGTCCGTACGACGGCGCGTTCCTCTTCGATACGGCGGGTGAGACATCGTTTGCTTCGATTCGCGATGGACTCTCGAATACCATTTTTGTCGGTGAACTGGATTACGGACTCAAGAACTATAAATGGAGCGGCACCGACGAGCCGCGCTGGGGGGTAACGCAATGGGGCTTTGGATATCCCGGCTACTCGGTCGCGACGACCGTCGGCGTCTATAACAGCGACGAGCTCATTACGGGCTTAAACGAATTTCAAACTTTTCGCAGCGACCACTCCGGCGGCGCGTTTGTCGCCATGGGTGATGGCTCGGTGCATTTTCTCGACACGACGATTGACGCCATCACGCTCGACGCCATGGCCACGCGACATGGAGGTGAGGTCTATGACTCCGCCTTCAAGTAGTCAACCACTGGGCCGCGTCTTGGCGCTGCTCGCGGCGCTAGCGCTCGCCATGCAAACCGGCTGCAGCTCCGCTCCGACCGGAGTCGAAGTGAATGGGCAGGTGTTGGTCGATGGCGCGCCGCTTGAGAAGGGCTCGATCGTCCTCACACCGCAAGCCGGAACCGTCGCGCCCAAACGCGCAGCGCCGATTGTCAATGGCGAGTTCAAGTTCACGCCTGAAGACCTCCTGCCGCCGGGCCGTTTTCGCGTGGAAATTTATGCCGAGGAAGAACTTCCGTTCGCACTCGATGATCCGCGGCAGTTCGCCGCGCAGAAATCGCCTGTACTCCCCCGGAATCCGATCGCGGCCGAGTTCAATAGCCAGTCGCGGCTCGTCGCGGAGCTAACGGGCCCAGATCCGCAAACACTCAAGTTTGAGGTTAAACGAGTTCGCAAGTGACAGCTAGCATTCGATTTTTACCGAAATCTCCCGGGCCCACAGTCGCACCTGGCCCGGCGCGCAGGGCGGTCGAACCGGATCGCGCCGCGCTCCAGGCAAAGGCCAAACGCTCATGAGTGAACAACCAATACCCGCGCCCGATAGTCGCAATGGAAACGCCGCCGAACCTGGGCCCAGTTCGCGCGCTGATGCGGTGACCACGTATGAAAGCGAGGCGCTCCTGCATGGCCAGCGCGAAGTGCTGATTCGCCACGGCGACGAGACCTATCGCCTGCGATTGACGAAGCAAGGCAAGTTGATTCTGTATAAATAGACTCCCACCATAAACTTTTTTTGAGGATTCGCCATTATGAAACGCCGTCCGTGGTTTCTCATCCTGCTAGCCGCACTCTGCACGTTACCGGCCACAGCGCAAGCGCACTTTATGTGGCTGGTCGTTTCCGGCGAAGCCGGCAAACAGCGGCTGGAAGTCTATTTCAGTGAATCCGCTGCACCTGACAATGCGGAACTGCTGGCCAAACTGCAATCCGCCAAAGGCGTGGCGCTTCACAACGGCAAAGCCTTGGCGCTGGAGTTCAAGCTGAGCGAGACTTCGCTCTCCGCGCCGCTTGCCGGCGATGCTCATGAGGGCGATGCGAAGGGAATTTACGTCGCAAGCTGTGACTATGGTGTTATTAGCCGTGGCGGCGAAACATTCTTGCTCAAGTATTATGCGCAGACCGGGCCCACGGCCGCGTCGCCTGCGTGGCGGGAGACTTTGAACGCCAAGGAATTGAAGTTCCATGTGACGCCGCAACTTACCGACCAGGGAATCCGGCTCACGGCCACCTTCGACGGCCAGCCTGCCGCCGGCGCGCAAGTCGTGGTCGAAGGGCCTGAAATGGCCAGCACGGAACTCGAACTCAATGAACAAGGCGAGGTCACCTTCGCTCCCCAGGGAAGCGGGCTGTACTCGATCCGCGCGCGTCACATCGAACGCACGAGCGGCGAAGTTGGCGGCGCGAAATACGCTTCCATTCGTCACTATGCCACCGTGGCGCTGCCGGTTGCCAACGTTAGCGCGGACAAAGCCGCGGGCTCATTGCCTGAGTTGCCCCATCCCGTCACGAGTTTTGGCGGCGCTGTCGCTAACGGAAACGTTTACATCTACGGCGGACATCAAGGCGAAGCCCATCATTATTACCACGAAGCCCAAAGCAACGAACTGTGGCGGTTGAATCTCACCGGCCAGCCTGAGTGGAAGAAAATCGCCGACGGTCCCGGCCTGCAAGGGCTGACGATGGTGGCCCACGGCGGTAAGCTCTATCGGCTTGGCGGCTTCATCGCGAGGAACTCCCAGGACGAAGAGCGTGACCTGTCGTCGCAAGCCGCCGCCGCTTGTTTCGATCCGCAAACCAACGTCTGGTCGGATTTGCCAGCGCTCCCGGAACCGCGCTCATCGTTCGATGCGGCGGTGCTCGGCGACACGATCTACGTCGTCGGTGGCTGGAACATGCAGGGCGCGGACAAGCCCCAGTGGCACAAGACGGCCTACGCTCTGGACCTCTCGCAACCAGAACTGGCCTGGAAAGCTCTGCCGGAAACGCCTTTTGCCCGCCGCGCTTTGGCCTTGGCCGCCTACAACGGCAAGCTCTATGCGATTGGCGGCATGCAAGCCGAAGGGGGCGCGACCACCAAGGCGGCCGTCTACGATCCGGCCACGAAAACCTGGGCCGAAGCTCCCGCTTTACCCGGCGAAGGCATGGAAGGGTTCGGCGCCTCGGCGTTTGCGACGGGGGGACATTTGTACGTGAGCACCATCAGCGGGCAACTCTTGCGCTTGGCAGCCGACGGCGCGTCGTGGGAGAAAGTCCAGCATCTCGACCGCGAGCGTTTCTTTCATCGCATGTTGCCAGTGTCCGATCATCAATTGATCTTCGTGGGCGGCGCCAGCATGAAGGTTGGCAAGTTCTCCGAAGTCGATTTGATCCCGGTCGACTAAGGGGCGATCGATCAAAAAGTTTCCGATTCTCACGCCGGCCAAAAGACCACGACCCCATCCGCCTTGTGCGGATGGTGAGCGAGATGGTGAGCTAGTAGCAAGACGCACCAACATCACGACCCCATCGGGCTCGCCCCGATGGTGAAGAAGTCCTGTGGGCTACCGTAAGAAATGCGCAGCGGCAACGCAATTAGCTCACCAACTGGTTCACCATCCAGATGAGCTGGATGGGGTCCGGGAAGACGTTCGGCGCCGGGCGAAAGTACGGCGAAAGGAAATAGGTTAATACCAACGGCGCAATCGCACTGAGAATCAGAAACGCCCGGAGAGTAAAACGCATTTTCGTTCCTTTCAGGCGAGCAGCGATTGCGGCGGGCTGGAAGGCGCTGCACACAGTCAAGGACTGCTGATTCACTTCTTCTTCGGCGTTAGCACGATCTTCAAATCGTTAATCATGCGGTTGCGGGCTTCGCCGTCGGCGGCTTTGACCACCACGGTGAAGTCCTGCGACGCCCGCGATTCGCGCATCCATTGAATTTCGGGGTCGAAGAAGATTGCGCCGCTGTGATTCTGATCTTCGAGCGACAGGTCGACGCCGGGGATCGCTCCCTTTTCAAACTCCATGTTCATGCCGATGTCGAACTTGTCGAGCGTCCGGCCGTCTTGTTGCACTTCGCCCACGTAGATGTAGTCGGCGAAGAGGGTCATCGCGCCGACCGGCGTCTTGGTGGTGTTCTTGCTCTCCCAGCGGAAGTTCGGCTCGATCTTTTCCGCGGGAAACACCGGCGAATACTTGGAGACCATCTCCTTGAGCATGTCGGGGCTGATCGGATTGCCGGCGAGCGCCTTTTTGGTCTCTTCCGGCAGCGTCACCTCGAGGATCTTGCCGCGCGGGTCCATGAGCCGCTCGAACTTCACGCCGACGAACGCCTTGAGCATGTCGGCCATCTTCTCTTGTCCGGCAGGCGCCTCTGCTTGCGCGGAATCGACCTTGATCTCCTTCCCATCGGGACCGACGATCCGAATCTTCATGCGATCGATGGTTTCGGCCACGAGGAGTTGGCCTTCTTTGTTGATGCTCTCCAAACGCCATGTGGCGTACATGTTGATTTCGGTTTGCGTTTCCGTCGTCGTCTCGCCGGTCTTCAGGCTTTGCCGCATGGTCTGTACCATGTCAATGGAGTATTCGTCCCCCGGCTTGCCGCCCCAACGAAACTCCTTGGCTTGAGCTTGAATCAGCGACGCAGGGAGTAGCGTGGCGACGAGTGCAAACAGGGGCAAATGGCGAAGAAGACTAAGCATGGCAACCTCGGGGGGAAGAAAAATGGCACCGGTGGCAGCGTGGGGAGCGCGCTGTCGCGGCCATCAGTATATCAGGGGGTGGGAGCGTCACGCCACTATTGGCCAGCAAGTCGTTGCTTGGCCGGGCGGCCAGGGACAACGGCGCGCTAAACTGGGGATAATCCGCTGCGATTGAAACTTTTGAGCCGTCCCAGGCGTCTCACTTTCAGGGGTCATCTCGCCGCACGCTTTGAAAAGAGGTCCAGTCATGAAACGCTCCTTATCATTTCTCGTCGCCGTCGGCCTGCTCCTGCTGGGCAGTACGGCCTGGGCGCAAGGCGTCCTCGTGATTATCAATCATCCGCATCCCGTCCCGCTGCCGCGGCCGATTATCATCCGCCCTCCCACGCCGCGACCGGAAGTGCTGACCTACAAAATCAAGGAGATCGGCGTCAACACGCGAATCACCGACCAGGTCGCCCGGGTGCAGGTGTCGCAAACGTTTCAAAACACGTGCAGTCGCCAGATGGAAGTCAGCTTCTGCTTTCCGCTGCCGTATGAGGGGGCGGTCGACCAGTTGACGTTCATGGTCGATGGCAAGGAGATCGACGGCAAGCTGATGCCTGCCAAGGACGCGCGCAAGATTTATGAAGAGCACGTGCGCCGCAATCAAGACCCCGCCTTGTTGGAATGGATGGGGAGCGGGATGTTCAAGACGAGCGTCTTCCCCGTACCGCCGGGAGCGGAGCGAAAAGTCACGCTGAAATACAGCCAACTGCTCAAGAAAGAACATCAACTGACAGACTTCCTCTATCCACTCGCGACCGCCAAATTCACTTCGCAACCGGTCGAGAAGGTGAACATCGAAGTTTCCATCGAGACGAAGGAAGAACTCAAGAGCGTCTACAGCCCCACGCACCTGGTCACCATCAAGCGTCCCAGCAAGACCTCCGCAGTGGTCAAGTACGAAGGCAAGAACGAGATCCCGCAGAGCGACTTCCGCCTGTTCTTCGACACCGCCGCGGGAGAACTCGGCACGAGCGTGCTGAGTTACAAGCCGAACAAGAACGAGGACGGCTATTTCCTGATGCTCGCCAGCCCGGAGATCAAGAGCAAGAAGGCCGATCGCCCGCACAAGACCGTGATCTTCGTGGTCGATCGCAGCGGCAGCATGACCGGCAAGAAATTCGAGCAGGCCAAAGGCGCGCTGAAGTTCGTGCTGAACAACCTGCGCCAGGGAGATACTTTCAACATCGTCTCGTACGATAGCAATGTCGAATCGTTCAAGCCAGAACTGCAGCGCTACGACGATGCGACGCGCGACGCGGCGCTCGGCTTCGTCGAGGGGCAATACCCCGGCGGCAGCACGAATATCGACGGCGCGCTCCAGACCGCGCTGAGCATGATCAAGGACGACACTCGCCCCAACTTCGTCCTCTTTTTGACCGACGGTCTCCCGACCGCTGGCGAGACGAACGAAGCCAAGATCGTGCAGAATGTCACCGCCGCCAACAAGCTCAATGCCCGCATCATCAACCTGGGTGTGGGCTACGACGTGAACAGTCGGTTGCTTGATCGGCTCTCGAACAACAACGCGGGGCGGAGCGAATATGTTCGTCCCAATGAGGACATCGAAGCGTATGTCAGTCGCGTATACGAAAAGATCAGCGCGCCGGCGATGACCAATGTCACCGTGAAGTTCGATATGGAGGGGGTCAAAGCCGAGGATGGCAGCGCCTTCAACCGCCGCTATCCCAAGAAGGTGAACGACATCTTTGAAGGGGAGCAACTCGTGCTCGTCGGCCGTTATAAGAAGCCTGGCACGGCGCGCGTGCATGTGACCGGCAAAGTCGGCGACAAGCACAAGAAGTTCGACTTCCCCGCGGAACTCGTCGAGCACAGCGGCGATCAATCGTATGCGTTCGTCGAGAAGCTGTGGGCGATGCGCCGCATCGGTGAGATCATCGACGAACTCGACCTGCAAGGCAAGAACAACGAACTGATCGACGAACTCGTCGCCCTATCGACCAAACATGGCATCCTCACGCCGTACACGTCGTTTCTGGCGGACGAGACCGCCAAGCCGGGCGATCTGGCCGATGTCCGTTCCAATCGCGAGCGGGCTGACCGCTACTTGATGCGACTCGCGGAAGCCGAAGGCAAGGCCGGCGTCGCGCAGCGGGCGGAGAAGCAGTACTTCAAACAAGCCAATCAAACCGCGCAGCCAGCCGCTGACGGATTCCAGTTGGAAGCCGCGGCCGAAGCCCGAGGCGGACAATTCGGAGGCGGGGCAGGCGGAAACGCCGGCGCGCCGGCGGCTTCCGCACCGAGCGGGAATTTTGGCAACGTCACCAAGTACCGCGATATCGATTCCGACAAGGACATCCTCACCACCGGCGTGCAGCAAGTCGGGAACGAAGCCGTCTATCGCCGCGGCCAGACGCTGATCGCCACCAATGCCAAGGATCTCGATCTCGCGAAAGACAAGGACAAGATCAAAACCATCGAGCGCTTTAGCGATGAATACTTCGCCTTGGCGGAAGCCAATACGCCGGAAGAAAACGCCATCTTCGCTGTGCAACAACCGGGGGAAGAACTGGTAATCAAGCTGCGAGGGCAAGCGTATTTGATTCGATAAGTTCTGTCCTGGTCACAGGAGAGCAATCCAGCGGAACCACGAAGAACCACGAAGGCGGAAGACGAGAGCGCAAGCCCTATCTTCCGCCTTCTTCTATTCTCCGTGGCCCCTTCGTGGCTGTCTCTCCGCGCGCCATCAAGGCTCACGGCGCGATTTTGAGCCAATCGACTTCGGCATCGAACCGCTCCGCCGCGTAAGCAAGTTCCGCGAGCATCGGCGGGACGGCGCGGTGCGCTAGTTCGGCGCGATTGCTGGCCAGGCTCGGGTCTTCAGTTTCCGTCAATTGGCGGCGGTGATTGAGCACAATACCGGCGACGCGGAGCGGCGTTGGCCAGGTTTCGGCGACGACGAGCGTTTGCAGCACCTGGTTGATGACCCCTAGTTCATTCGCGGCGACGACGATCAGCGGAAAGCCCATGTCCGCGGCCAGATCGGCGACATACTCGTCGTCGCCCAGCGGCGAGAGCAGGCCCCCTGCCCCTTCGACGATGAGAAACTCGCTGCGGGCCCGCCAGACTTCGAGGCCCGCGCGGAGGCGGTTCGCGTCGAGACGCTGACCGGCGGCTTTCGCGGCCAAATGCGGCGCCAGCGGCGCGGCGAACCGTTGCGGGCAAACCTCCTCAAGCGTGCCTGGACGCCCCGCGGCTTCCCACAACCGGAGCGCGTCGTCCGCGACAAGTTCCCCGCGATCATTGCGGTCGCAGCCACTGGCCGCGGGTTTGTAAACGCCAACGCGCACGCCGCGGCGCACGAGGTCGCGCGCGATTTGCGCGGCGACGAACGTCTTGCCAACGCCGGTATCGGAGCCAGTCACGAACAAGCCGGGGACGGGTTTCGTATTCATAAGGCTTAGAGTAACATCGACAGCGCTACACGTTAATCGCCCTTTCCAACTGTTGCCATGCCACACATTCCTGATTCCGTTCGCGTCGCCCTCGTGCAGATGACTTGCGAGGTCGAGAAGCAACCCAATGTTGACAAGGCGCTGGCCCGCATCGCCGATGCGGCGCGGCAAGGCGCGCAGATTGTTTGCCTGCAGGAACTGTTTCACAACCAGTATCCTTGCCAGAGTGAAGACCACGCGCGTTTTGCCGAAGCGGAGCCCATTCCCGGCCCCACGAGCCAGGCGATGGCCGCGGCGGCCCGGCAGCATGGCGTCGTGGTCATTGCCTCGCTCTTCGAGCGCCGCGCGCCGGGACTGTATCATAATACGGCCGTCGTCTATGACGCGGACGGCTCGACGGCGGGCATCTATCGCAAGATGCACATCCCCGACGATCCGCTGTATTACGAAAAGTTTTACTTCACCCCCGGCGACTTGGGCTTTAAAAGTTTTGCCACGCGGTTTGGCCAGGTTGGCGTTTGCGTCTGCTGGGATCAATGGTATCCCGAAGCGGCCCGGCTCACGGCGCTCACCGGCGCGGAGTTCATCTTCTATCCCACCGCCATCGGCTGGCATCCCAGCGAGAAAGACGAATACGGCGCGGCCCAGCATAGCGCCTGGGAAACCATGATGCGCAGCCATGCGATCGCCAACGGGCTCTTCGTGTGCGCGCCTAATCGCGTCGGGGTCGAGGGGAACATCGAGTTTTGGGGCGGCTCGTTCGTGAGCGACCCCAGCGGAGTGCTGCTCGCCAAGGCTGGGCATTCCGAGGAAGAAATCCTTCTGGCCGATTGCGAACGCGGCAAGCTCGACGTCGTCCGCACCCACTGGCCGTTCTTGCGCGACCGGCGGGTGGACGCGTATGGGGATATCTCGAAACGGTTTATTGATTGAGCGCGGAGCGAGAACATCGAATGTCGCATATTCGGATTCCTTAACCAATGTCTGGTCCATCCACACCGCGCGACCTCCACTACCGCTGGCCAGCGGAATGGACGCCTCATGCCGCGACCTGGCTCGCGTGGCCGCACAATCGCGAAAGCTGGCCAGGTCGGTTCGAGCCGGTGCCGGCGCAGTTCGCCCGGTTTGTGCGCACGCTCGCGGAGTTCGAGCCCGTGCGGATCAATGCCGGCGGTCCGCAAGCGATGGCCGAAGCGCGGCGGTTGGTTGGCGATGCGCCAAACGTCACGCTGCACGATATTCCCACCAACGATGCGTGGTGCCGCGATCACGGGCCGACGTTTCTCGTCGGACCCGCCGACGCGCCGCCGGCGCTCGTCGATTGGGGCTACAACGCTTGGGGCGGCAAGTATCCGCCGTTCGATCTCGATAACCTCGTGCCGCAGCGGATCGCCGCGCTGCAACAGCGCCGCGTCTTCACCCCGGGCATTGTGCTCGAAGGGGGCGCGATCGAAAACAATGGTCGCGGTGTTTTATTGACCACCGAGCGCTGCCTGCTCCCTCCGAATCTCAACGGTACCATGTCGAGGGAGCGAATGGACGGTTATTTGCGGGACTTTCTCGCGGTGGTCATAATTCTCTGGCTCGCCCACTGCGATATCCCCGGCGACGACACGGACGGGCATATCGACCAACTCGC
>CAUJKE010000236.1 GCA_963205385.1 Planctomycetota bacterium
CCTCGGGACGGAGCAGGTCGGTCTCAAGCTGGTCGCTGCGGACGATGGTCTGCGAGAACATCGCCGTGTTGCCTGCAAGGTCGGCTGCTTGCACGGTGAATTCGTAACTGCCGAGCGTCGTCAGCGTAACCGGGTACAGGCTGAACCGGCCCTGCTCATCCGCCAAGGCGGTGCGGCCGATGTCGAGCAGTTCGACGAGCGAATCCGGATCGCTCTGGCCTGTTAAACGGACGGTGCGCAGATTGGTGGCGTTGTCGCCATAGGGGCGCGTGTCATAGCTCGCATCGAGCCCAAAGCTCGGGGCGGCGGGCGCGGTGGTGTCAATCGTCACCTGCAGCGGCGGCGAAAAGACGCTGATGTTGCCGGCATCGTCGGTGATGGTGGCGGTGAAGACATGGCGGCCTTCGGCGAAGGGACCGGCGGTGAAGTCGAGCGGGCCGGTGGCGACTTGCGACCCGCCTTGGACGCCATCAACGTACCACTGCACGCGGTCGCCGGCGGCGGTGGGGATGCGAATGTTGAGCGTGGTGAGGTTGGTGATGTTATCGGCATCGAACCGGCCGCTGTCGCTCTCGGCCCAGAGGTCGAGTTGCGCCAGCGGCAGCGGGCGCGTCGCGTCGAACGTGACCGGCAGGACGAACTCGCTCGAGGCATGGCCGAGCGTATCGGTCGCACGGAAGCGCAGTTCGTGCGCCCCTTCGTCATACGGAACGCCGAAGATCGTTTCCAAATCGGTGCGGGTGAAACTAAACGCCGGGCCGCTGAGGCGCGGCAGCACATTGACGAACAGTCCGCCATCGAGACTGGCTTCGAAGCTGGCGATGCCGGCGGGGTCGTCCACGACGCCGACAATCGTGGCGACGTTCGTGACGCCGTCGCTGGCGGAAATGCCTGTATCCTTGAGCGGCGCGGCGTGCAGCACCGGGGCGGAGTTGTCGGCGGCCGTGGTCATCACGGAGTGGGTGAACATGCTGCTGTTGCCGGCCAGGTCTTGGGCTTGGACGAAGAACGCATTGTGCCCCGTGGCGAGCGCCACTTCCTCGAAGCGGAATGCGCCGGACCCGTCGGCCGTCGATTCCAAGATGGCGTGCGCGAGATCGGAACCGCGGAACAACCAGACCTTAGCGCCGGCGGAGGTCGCGCCGACCAAGGTGACAACTTCGAGCTCCGTCTGGCCATCGCCGACCGGCGGCGTATCGGAATCAACATCGAGCGCCAACGTCGGCTGCGCAGGGGGCGTGCGATCGACGGTGATCATCAGCGGCGGCGAGACGCGCGTGTTGCCAGCGAGGTCTTCCACGAGCACGTCGATGCTGTGCGTCCCCGTTGCGAGCATGAGCGGCAGTTCGACCGCGCCGGTCGTAATCGTTTGCACGCGCGGCGTCCCGTCGACACGGAGTCGCAACAGTTCACCCGGAGCAGCGACGAAGCGTACGACGACGAGTTCAAGCTGGGTGATGCCATCGTCATTGGCGACGCCGGTATCGTATTCCGCAAGAAGCGTTGGCGCGGCAGCTTCATCCGGCGCGCGTGTATCGAGCGTAAACACCAGCTCGCGCGGGAGCGACAAGTTACCGACGGCGTCGCGCGCGACGACGCGCAAGTGGTGGACTCCATCCGCGAGTTCGCCGCCGGCGATGTCGTTGAGCAGCGCCGCGGAGAGCGTGAACTGGCCTTGCGCGAGGAGTTGTTTGACGTCCCGGGGGACGAAACCGTCGAGTTGCACGTAGAGCGCGTCGATCGGGCTCGCGTCCGTGACGATGCCGACCACGGTGGGGTTGAACGTGACCCGATCGTTGCCGATGCGGCCGGTGTCGTTGGCCAGCGCCACGGAGACCACTGGCGGATCGTCTTCCGCGCCGAGGCGGGTGATGACGGTTTCAACGCTGGTGGTTCGCAGTGGGTTGGTGCGGGTGACGGCGGCGGCCAGGGCGTTGCTGCCGAGCGACAGCGGAACATTGCTGAACGCGAACAAACCGTAGGCGTCGGCGATGACCGTTTGGCCGGTGAGCGCGAGTTGCACGGAAGCGAACGGATAGGTGCTGCCGACGAGCGTTACGTTGTCGTGCGCGGTGCGCGAGTCGCCAAGGACGCCGCTATCGGACGACGCCTCGAGGCCGAGCGTCGTGACGATGTTCGCGGCAGGCGTGATTTGCCCGGTGACGAAGCCGAGATTGGCGAGGTACAGCAGACGATCGCCATCATCGATCGCGCCGTTGCCATCGAAATCGGCAGCGCGCACGTAGGCCGCGTCGCCCACGACCGAGCCGAGCGCCGCTTGCAATTGCTGGCCATCGCCGCCATCGACGTAGCCATCGCCGGTGACATCGCCAGCGGCGCGGATGCTGAGTTGATAAGCGCCGGCCGCGGCGTCCCGGCCGCGCACCTGGGCGACATAGATGCCGGGGCGGTCGATGACAAACAGCGCGACAACCGTCTCGCCGGTCGTGGTGACCTCCAGCGCGCTCAGGCCAAGAACGGCCGGCGCTTGAGGCAAGCCCAGGCCGGGTTCGCCGGCGAGTTCCAAGCGGAGCAGCAGTCGCCCGTTGCCGGTGGTGGCAAGTTGCTCTGAAGAGATGACGAAACCAATGGAATCAACATCGCCGGCGGCCAGCACACCTGCGACAGGCTCCGCGTTTCGCAACGTTCGCAGCGCGGCGGTCATGGCGTCCACTTGAAACGCCGACTGGTACTGCACCACCGGATTCGCAGCACCATCGATCGCGGCGGTAAGCTGACGCGGGGAATCGGCGTCGTAGCCGTAGTCTGCTTCGGCCGATCCATTTTGAACGCGGACGAGGTTGCCGAGCGCGTCGTAGCGATACTCGACCTGGGAGTGGTCGGCGGTGACGATGCTGGCGAGGCGTCCATCGTCATTGAATAGGAACTGCAACTGCTCGCCGTTTTCGGCGACGATGCCGGCCGTGGAGACTTGGAAATGTTGGCCACTGGCCGCGACATGTTCCACGATGCCGCCGCGCGCGTCGATGAGGTCGTACGAGCCATCAGGCGCGGTGAGCGTGTAGTCAGCCCCGGTGAAGAAGCCGCTGGCCGGATTGTATGGCTGGCCGGACGCTTGATCGTAGAATTTCGCACCTGCGCGGATGAGAATGGTCTCGACCGAGGCCAGTTCGTAGGCCACACCGGGATCGGCGATCCACTGGGGGCGGTAATAGGTCAGGCCGGGGAGGTCGACTTGTTCTGGCTGGAACGTGAACCCGGCCAACGAGCCATCGGGGAGCGTGACGTACGCCCGCGCGCCGGCGTGCAGCGCGTTGAAGATGCCGAGCGATTCCTGCCCGGTGGGGAGGACGTTGGTGGTGATGTTGACATCGCGCGCGGTGAGTCGCCAGCCCCAGCCGAGCGAACCAGCCACGTCGGTGAGCAGCGAATCGTAGACCCGCGTGATTGGCCACGCGACGCCGTCGAGTTGCACGACCGCGTCGGTATGCGTGTAGCGATAGGCGCTCTCCTTGGTCGCGGAGTTGATCTCGACGGCTGTTTCCGTTCGGGAAATGCGGCCGGAGATATCGCGCGCGGTGAGTTGCAAGCGATAGAAGCCGTTGGCCAGTCCCGCCGGCGAGAGCGTCGTGAGCAGGCCGGAGATGGGCGTCTCGCCGCTGGCGAGTTCGACGAACGCGCCGCCGGCCAGGGGCGCGATTTCCAGCCGCCAGTAGTCGAGATTGGCATCGACCACAGCGCCGAGAATATCGCGCGGTTGGGTGATGGCCGCAGTGAGGGACTGCGATTGCAGCGAAACTTGCGGCGGCTGCGCGTCGGCGGCGTCGCGCACGCGAATAACGGAATCCGTGGTTCCCACGAGGCCGTCCAGATCGGTCGCCCGCGCGGTCAGATGGAGCTTGCCTGGGGCCGCAGGCGTGAGCATCGCGCGGCCGAGCGCATCGAGCGTCAGCGGCTGACCATCGAGGAAGACCTCGATCGAGACGATGTCCGCGAGGCTGGCGGCGACGGCTTGAATGGTCACGTTCGCGCCGGGGAGCACGGGGAAACTGGGCGTTAGCTCAATGCGCACTTGCGGCAAGATCGGTTCGGCCGTGACGCGCAGCAGCACGACCTGCGAAGCTTCCGCGAGGCCGTCCGAGACGGTGAACTGCACCAGGTGTTCGCCGAGCTGCGCGGCGGACGGCGTCCAAGTGACGCGGCCGGTCTCCGCTTCAAGCGTGGCGCCGAACGGAAGATTTTCGGCGGTGTACGTGAGCGTGGTGTTCGCGTCAGGATCGCTGGCCGCGACGAACATCTCAAACGCCTGACCAACGCGCGGCGCACGGTGCGAGGTGTCGATGAGGGGCGCGCGGTTGACGTTGTCGATCTTCACCGGCACGTTGGTGATGGCGGTCAGGCCGCCGGCATCGGTCGCGCTGAATTGCAGCAGATAGTCGCCTGCCTGAGCGTAGTCAGGCTTCCACACAAACTGCCCTGTGGTCGAATTGAGAGTCGCGCCGCTCGGCAGGTTCAGCGCCGCGTAGGTCAGCGGGAGGCCATCGGGATCGTCGCCGACGATCTGGAAACGCAGCTCCGTGTTCTCGCGGCCGTACTGCGGATGGTGCGGCACGATGACCGGCGCGCGGTTGACGTCTTGCACATCGATCACGAGCGTATAGTCCGCCGGCGAATGCCCGTCGGTGGCCGTGAGTTGCACTTCGTAGTGGCCGGCTTGCTCGTAGGTGGGTGTCCAGGTGAAATTCCCAGTGAGCGGATCAAGCGCGGCGCCGGCGGGAAGATTGCTGGCCGAATATTCCAACCCGTCGCCATCGCTATCGGTCGCGGCAAGCGCTAAGGCCAATGTTTCCCCTTCATGGAGCGCTTGCGGTGCTGGTTGCGGCGCGGTCGGCGCTTGATTGGATGCGCGCACGGCGAGATGGATTTGCGCCACGTCCGCCGCGATGAGCGCTGGTTGACCGTTGCCTCCATCGGTGACGGTGAAGACCGGCTGGTACGCACCGATGTCGTCGACCGTGGGGGTCCAGGTGAGCGTCACCGTGCCATAAACCGCGCCCGGCGTGAGCGTCGCGCCGGCCGGGAGGCCGCTGAGATCGTAGGTGAGCGGTTCTTCGTCTGCATCATACGTCTTTAAGAGCAACGTGAACGGATCGCCGACGACGGCGACTTTATCCGCGACAGGCGCCCAGACCGGCGGTTCATTGGGAGCGGTGACGGTCACGACGAACGAGTAGGAGGAGACGAGTGCGAGTTGCGCGCCGTCCCCATCGCCATCGTCGCGCGCGTCGATCGCGAGCGTGTAATCGCCCCGATCGCCAACGCCGGGCGCGAACGTCAATCGCCCGCTGCCATCGCCGTGATCGACGAACGTGACGAACGGGGGGAGCGCCGGTCCAAATTGGACGCGCCGCGCGCCGAGCACGAGCGGATCGCCATCGGGATCGGTCACCGCAACCGGCACTTCCAGCACGTCGCCCCGCGCCACGGTGAGTGGTCCCAGGGGCGTGACGATCGGCCGCTGGTTGGCGTTGCTGATGGAAATGGGAACCTGGATCGTGGTCTCCAGCGGCGCCATCAGCCCGCCGCCGTCATCGACGGCCATGAACGTCACCACGTATTGGCCGCTCTGGTCGTAAGTGGGAACCCAGTGGAAGATGCCGGTGGCGGCGTCGAACGTCGCGCCGGCGGGTAAGTCTTGCGCGCTGAGCGTGACCGAGGGGAGCGTGCCGGCATAAGGCCCAAGGTCGCCGCCGGGGAGACGGTCCGGCGGGATGAAGTCGGGGTTATCAGGATCGAATGCGAACGCGCGGAACTCGACTTGTTGCCCTTCCAGCGCACGCCAGGACTCGAGCGGATCGAACACAGGCGCGGCGTTCGCGTTGAGCACGGTGAGCGTGAATGTCGCGCGGACGGTATCCCCGCCGGAGGTCGCCGCGATCGTCACCTCATGATCGCCGGCTTGCGCGAAGCCAGGCGTCCACTCCAGGATGCCGGTGAGAGGATAAAAGACCGCCCCCTCCGGCAATTGCTCGGCGGCCAGTGTCACGGCTTGCCCGTCTGGATCGGAAGCGGTGAGTTGTTGCAGGTAGTAGTCCCCTTCGCGGAGCGCCCGATTGGGCGTGGGAGCGAAGACCGGCGGTTGATTGCGCGGCTCGACCGTGAAATCGACCGCGAGCGGCGTGCGCAGCATTCCATCGGAGGCCCAGAAGGTCACCTGATAGACGCCGGCGGCGGTGTCGCCTGGCTGCCAGAGGAACGTTCGCGTGAGCGGATCGAACGTCGCGCCGGCGGGAAGATTCTCCACCCAATACTGCAACGCGTCGCCATCGGGATCGGCAGCACTGACCACGAGGGCGCGCAGTTGCCCTTCGTAAGCGGTAATGCTCCCCGCGGTGGGAGCGAAGATGGGCCGGTGATTGCCCCCGGCGACGGAGATCGTGAACGCCTGTCGCGACCAACCGCCGCGGCTATCAACGGCGTGCAACACAACCGCGGCATCCTCGGGACTGGCGGCGGACGTGCTCCAGGTGACTCGCCCGGTGGTGGAATCGATCGACATGCCTTCGGGGCCGGCATAAAGCACATACGACACGACGACGCCGTCGGGATCGTCGGCCACGGCGTCGTACTGGTACTGTTCGCCGGCGGTGACGCTCGTAACAGGCGCGGTGGTGAACACCGGGGCCGCGTTGAGACTCGGCAAGGCGGAGAGATAGGGTGCAAACCAGCCCCGTTCAATCAGCGGCGTGTAGACGCTGATGGTGCGGGCGGTGGTGCTTTCGTGCGGGTGCAACACCAGACCGTCGGGGACATTGTCGACCAGGCTCACCACGAAGCGACCATCCGGTGCGCGGCCGACGAGATCGGTCGGCACGCCGGCATAGCCGCTGACGGGATCCAACAAGAGAAACAGCGGCAAGCGGAGGTCGAAATCGCTGGTGTTCTCGATCGTGACCGCATAGGTCAACGTGTGGGTGGAACGGTCGAGCCGCGTGGTCGCAAACTCGAAGTCCACCAGCGCGGAGAAGTCACTTACGGCGGAGAACGATTGCACATGATCCGCCGCCATGGCCAGGCCCACAGCGCTGTTGATGGTGCGTTTAATGGTCCACTCGAAACGATCGGACGGCAAATTATCGACGAATAAAATGGCCGTGCGCGAATTCACGTCATAGCGAACTTCACGGATGGGAACGTTGCCGGTTACTGCGCCGGTCAGAACGTAGTTGGCGACGTTCAGCACCGACCGCGGATCGCTTGCGTCGCCGGTCTGCATGGCCTGATCGAACGTCACACGGAGCGCGGAGAAGGGGAGCGGCGCGACGCCGTCGGGCGGCGGGTTCGTCGATTGCACCGTGGGGGCGAGAATCGGGCGAAGCACATCGACCTGGCTCGATTGACTGACAAGCACCCGTCCATCGCTCGTGGTGAAGACCACATCGCCGCGCGTTCCGCCTTGGGCCACCTCGACCCTGCGCAGCGTCGCCAGATCGACCATCGTCAGGTCGCTGCCTGACGCGCCGCTGTTGTGCGACACGAAGAGCAGGTCCGTGAGCACCGTCCCCGGTTGGCCAAAGGCGAGGGAATCGATGGGCGTATCGAACGTGAGCATCGTCTCGACGCGCCGCTGCGGCGTGAACCGGACGACGGCGTTGCGCTCAGGCCAGGTGACCGCCCAGAGCGCGCCGTCGGGTGCGAACGCCAAACTGCCGACGCGCAGGTCGAGGTCGCGACTATAGAGCGTGAACGCGTCGGTGGCGGGATCGAAAATCTCCACGCCGCGCGACGAGCTGACATAGATCGCGCCGGTCGTGGGATGAATCGCCAGCGCGAGCGTGAGCCCGTCGCCATGCGCGGCGATGACGCTGCCGGTGGTGGGATTGAGTTCCAGCAGCGGCCCGCCGCCGGTCACGGCCCATAAGCGGCCATCCAGACCAAACTTCATGTTATAGATCGGATAGCTGACGCCCCCCAACGACACATCGACCCACGGCGCGACGTTTTCATGGGGACCAGGGCCGGTAAAGCGGAACAGTTGCGCGCGATTCTCGCCGCCGCTGACAATGATCGAACCGTCCGGTGCTTCGACAATCGCCAGCGGGCCAATGTTCGCGCCGCTCGTGGCGAAGGGGCCTGCGAACATCTCGGCGGAAAACGGCGCCAGCGCGGTGCTGAACTCGGCGGCGGGGCCAGGCTGCGCCGTGGCCGGCACGCCAATCTCGGCCGTCGCAAACAGCGGATTGGTGGAAGGCTGCGGCAGCGGTTCCGGCGGCAAGCCATAATTGGGAGGCGTCGTTTCGGCCACCGTGGGGACAGCGCCTAGATTTGCGCCGACTTGCGCGCCGGCGGAGACGCCCAGCGGCGGGATCTCACGATTGCCGGCCATGTCGGTCGCCAGCGCGAGAAACTCGTAGGTGTGGCCGGTCTCACCCAGGTAGACCGCCGCGCCGCGCGCGTCTTTGATGCCGGTTTGCCAGATGCGGAAGTCGCCTCCATCGACGGCCACATAAAGCGTTACCTGTTTCAGGCCGCTGCCGTCGTCGTCATCGGCCGCATCCCAGGCGACGGAATACGTGGGCCGAGCGCCAGGCAGCGCGGTGCTGGTGGTCGTAGTCTGGGGAGCGACGGCGTCCAGACGATACGACACCGGCCGCGAATCCTCCGGCGGAAGATTGTCAAAGATCACGCGGGCTTGCGCGGAGATACTGGCGCCGGACGGGGCGTTCCCATCCGCCTCGATCGTGTAGGTGACGAAGCCAGCTCCTTGACCTTGAGCATTGTTGGGACGCAACAGTCCGCGCTGCGGATCGCGCAGCACTTCGCCGGTCAGGGGATCGATCGCTTGCAGCAGCCAGGTGGCGGTGTGCGTCGCCAGGTCGATGCCAGCGCTGATGCGGAGCACGAACCCGCGGGCCTGCGTGAAGTCGAAATCTCCTTGAAAGAGCCCCCGCCCCGCGGGGATGTGAATGCTGATGTCGCCGATTTGCACATCGCCTAGGCGGAAGGAGTTGCCTTGCAACTGTTCATCGATCGGCGCCACGACGCGCACTTCGTTGGTGTTGGTTGACGCTGCGGGATCGTTCTGGAAGTGGATCGTATGCGGCAGTTTCGCGTCGAGTGGAACGAAACCATTGGTTTCGCTGGTGTTCGGTCCCACCAGCGAGGCGAGCCCGGAGGTCGCGGCTGTGGGGGCGAGGTAGTGCGAGAAGTCGAGCGCCTCGAATTCATCCGGCTGATGGATGGTGATGCCGCTGATGGCATAGTCCGGCGGCAGGCTATTGCGCGCGGCCCAGGAAATCCACGGGACGTAAACATCGTACGTGGAGAAATGCGTGGGGCTCGTCAGTCCCAAGTCGAAATCATCGCTGGTCGGACGGGCGGGGATCTGGTTGACGTTGGTGAGCTCCGCCGGGCATGTGGGGTTTTGTTCAAACGTGGGGGAGCTAAACGTCGGCAGCGTGCTATCGTACTGGGTCTCCAAGCCGGCGTCGTGTCCGTACCAGGCGCGGACGGAATCAAAGAAGGCCGGCAAGTCGCCGCTGGTGCGAATCGTTTGTCCGGCCGGTCCCGCCAGGATGCCGGAGCTAAGCACGGCGACCAGGCTAATAATCAGCGGATGTTCGCGGAGCGGCGGCACGCCTCCCTCAGGCAGCAGTAGCCCGGCGGATTCTAGCGACGCCAGGTAAAGCTCGCCCCACGCTTGCGGATCGGCGGCGAGTGTCACCAGGCCAGGCGAAGCGGTTTCGTCGTTCAAGATCGCGGTGCGAAGCTTAGCGGCTTGCTCCAGGTTAAACGCGATGAACTCCGCGCGCGTCATCGACGTGGCCGCCGCGATGATGTGCATTTGGAACGGCACGAACGGCACCGTGAAGATGCAGTCCGGCACGTCGCCGAAGGAAGTGAACGTGTTGTACAGCCCCGGCGAGACTTGATCGAGTCCCGCGGGGCCATTGTCGAGCGTTCCCGCCGCCGCAAATTCGGGAAACGCCGCGTAGATTTTGTCGCGCAGCGATTCGAAGGCCCGGTCGTGCAGTTCGCGGAGACCGGGATAGGTCAAGACATTGAAGGAGAACCCGGTGAAGTCCGAGTCGGCGTGATCGAGCAAGAAGCCATTGGCGAGCGACTGGCCGGTGGTGTTGAGATTGGAATTGATTTCCGCCCAGGGAACATCCGCGAGGTCTTGTGCTGGAGGCGCGCCGGCCACATTGCTAAACAGTTGCGCAAACGGAAGCCCATAGACCCAACTGTTGACGCCCATTTCAGGAATGCCGACTTGGAAGTAGGTGTACGGCGCATCGACATTGCTGATGTTTTGCAACGACACGCTGTATAAACCGGTGTCGCCTGCGGGGATGAAGCGCGGCCCGCCGACCCCGATGGTGACTTCCGGCTGGAGCGCGCGCTCGATCAAAAAGCGATAGGGCGAGATCGCTTGCGAGCCATCGGGATTGGTGACGATGAGGTCGTAGAGTCCGTGCGGCGCGCCGGTCAAGTCGAAGATCGCCTTGATCCGCGTGGCATCGAACACTTTTTGCTGATCGTCGGCCTCGATGGTGGTGAACTCGGCGATGCCTGGCCGCACGAGTTTGACGGTCGCTTGCGGGTCAAACTGCGCGCCGGCGATCGTCACCGTGACATATTTACCATCGCCGCCGACATCGGCATGCACATCGGTAATGGCCAGCGGCAACAGTTCGGCCAAAATGGCGATCGGCGTGTTGGGGGCTGGTTCGGCATGGCCGCGGATCAGCACGTAATAAACGCCGGGGTTGGTCGTGGGAATGACGGCCGCCTGGTTTGGCGCGAGCCCCGCCAGCGAACTCGCATCGAACGTGGTGGTGGTCGGGACGCTTTGATGCTTGAGATACAACTCATTCGCGGCTTGATTGCTCGCGGAAGCCACACTGACGCGGAGCGTGCGATTGAGCGGAACGACGACCTGGTACAGCCGTTCTTGCCCGGTGCTGAGCGTGGTGGTCAGCAGTTGCCCCAGAATCAACTGTTCGACCTGCACCTGTAGCACGTCCGACGACGCGGTGACGTTGTTCGCTTCGCCGAGGTCTTCATAGACCTGGTTGAAGATGTCCGGGCGGACCAGGACGCGATACTGCCCGGGGTTGGCGGCCGGCAGCGTGGTGTTGAGAAGGGAAGTATATGATTGGCCTGGGAGGAGCGTGCCGCTGAACTGCACGCGCCCCAGCGCGCGGTCGGTGAACTCCCACTGGGTATTCGCGGACAAATACAGCGCATCCGACCAGGTTCCCGTCGCGGGATAGACGCCGTTGTTCGTCACCGTCCAACGGAGTTGGATCGGCTCGCCCGGCTTCGCCGTCGGGGGGATGAAGATGGCCGTCACTTGCAAGTCCGACGGCGGCGGCTGTTCGATGATCAGCGGGATATCGCTGGCGCGCGCGTTATTGAACTCGTTGTCATTTTCAAAGACCTTGCCGATCAAATTCGTGCGGACCGGATCGGTAATGACAAAGACATAATACGGGCCATCCAGGTCGGCGGGGATGTTGACTTGCGTCGAGACGGAATAGCTGCCGCTGGCGTCCAAGCCTTCTTCATGCTCGACCGACGTGAGGTAGCGGTCGGCGCTCAGGTCGAGCAGGCCATCGCGCGAGAGGTAAATCAGATCTTGCCACTTCTGTTGCGTATCGGGGGTGGCGCCTCCCAAGTTCGAAACGGTATACGTGATCTCCGCCATTTGGCCGCGATAGGCGCGGGCGGGGGCGACGAGCGACGTGACTTGCAGGTCCGGCGGCGTGGCGAGAACCACCGGCAGGATTTCGCCGCGGATGTTGTTGCCTTCAAATTGATATTCCTGCACCCGGCCGCGGGCGAGTTCGCGCGTGCTGCTGGACGCGAGATCCCAAGGCGCGAGCGGGCTGGGCGTCTCAAATTCCAGCCCCGGCAAATCGAAGCCGATGTCGCTCAGCACATAGGGAGGGGTATCATCTTTCTTGGCGGCTGAATCGGTATAGACCAGGATGTAGAAATCCCCCTCGATCCCATCTGGAAGACGAGCGCTGAGATTGGCCGTATAGGTCTGGCCGATGCCTAGCGCGCCGGTGCGCACGAACCGGGTGAGTTCATAATCGCGATCGTCGAGCGACGCGTCGTGCGAGATGAAGATCCGATCCGTCCAATTACCGCTGCGCGTGGCCCGGTTGCCGATGTTTTCCACCGTATAGCTGAAATCGAACGTATTGCCAGACAGTCCGCTCGCGGGGACAGTAATATCGGTCACATGCAGATCCGGCTCGCGATATTCGATGTTGACCCGCGCCGAGACGAGGTTATTCGTGGGGTCTTCATAGGCCCACCGCGAGAACTCATCGAGCCACTGGGCGTTGCTGCCGTTGTGCGCCGGCCACCAGTCTTCGCGCACCATCCGCGAAATATACGGATAGAGGAACGGGTTGAAGTCGTTGTGCGCGTTGAGATGAATGTGGACGTAATAATCGCCATCGACGCCGCGCGGCCAGGTGGTATTGAAGACGACGTCGTAACTCTCGCCCGGCAGGAGCACGTCCGGCGGAGAGTAGGCGGTCTCGCCGAGGTAGGACGCGCGGGTGCGAATGAACTCAGGGTCGGACGAAACCCAGACAAAATCTCGCCAGTAGCGCGTCCCCGCCCACACGGGGAACTCGCCGGTGTTGGTCACGGTGTAACGAATCGTCGTCGCTTCGCCGGAGATGTTCGACGGCTCGAACGAGATGCTCGTCACCTGCAAATCGGCGGGGACGGCCGAGACCGTGGACGCCACGGGGCGGAGGTTGTTGTCTTCATTGACCTCGTGCACCTTGCCGACCAGCGGGCGCGGGTCGTCGTAGTCCGTCACGACGACGAAGTACTGCCCCTGGGCGGAAGGTGAGAGCGTGACGGCGAGCTCGGCGGTGTAGGTGTCGTCCGGCAGCATCGCGCCGGTATGCGTCACTTCGCCGACGATCATGCTCGTCGCGCCCAGCGCCAGAGGATTGGGATTGTCGGACAAATACAGCCGATCGACCCACGTTTCGGGCCGCGTGACGCCGTTGCCGGCATTGACCACGGTCCAGGAGAATTCCGCGGCGGTTCCGCCGATGGCGGTCGTGGGCGCGGTCAACTGGGTGACGACGAGATCGGGGCGCGGCGCGATGATGATGATCTCGCGGGCCTTGTAGTTGTTGTTGTCGATCTGGTTGGGATCATCGGGATTGATATTGGTTGCGAGCGTGTCTTCCAGCACCACGCCGTAAGGATCGGTCCAGGGGGTGATGTAGTACGTCCCCGAATCGAGACCGAACGGAATCGTGACGTTGGCGACGACGTCGTATCCCGAGAGTTCATCGAGGCCGCCGGTGTGCGGCAGCGTCTTCAGCAGGATATCCCCTTGGCCGGGGTGCGGGCGATTCTTGTCGCGCGTCAGCCAGATGGTATCGGTCCACTGCGTGGCGTCCGTCGGTCCGCTGCCCCGATTGGTGACGGTGTAGCGAACTTCAATCGTCGCTTCCTCAATCGCCTGCGCTGGCGCGACAACCTGTTCGACGACCAGGTCGGGGAGCGGCAGCGGTTCGATATAGATCGCCTGGTAGCGCGTGTTGTTGGTGTCGTTGGGCCACTCCTCGACTTTATCGCCGAAGTCGGTGACGACGATGACGTAGACATTGCCGCGCAGGCGGCGCGGAATCTCGTTGGCCGGCGTGGTCGTGGTGTAGCGCTCGCCGGGCAGGAGCGCGGCGGCGTTGGAGAATGTACCGAGAACGATGTCGTCACTACTGACCGTCGTATCGAGCGACAAGTAGACGCGGTCATTCCAGTTAGGCGTTTGCGTGGCGAGTGTTCCCTGGTTGATAATGACGAACTCGACCGCGAGCGTGCCGCCGCCGGGGATTTCCTCTGGAATGTTGATCGCGTCCACCTGCAAATCGGGACGCGGCTTGACGCGCACCGTCAGATCCTGGTCGTCGACTAGCGTGTTGTTCGCCGTCGCGTCGTTTTCGTAGAGGTCGCCGAGCGCGTTGGTCTCGACAACGATGCGGAACGTGCCGTTCGTCCGCACCGGCAGACGGACGGCTTCTGACCGGACGTAGGATTGTCCCGCCGCCAAGGGCCCGTCGTAACGGTAGTCTCCCAGGAAGACTTTTTCCGGGCCGCCGATCCGCTGCAAGTAGACGCGATCGGTCCACGACCCCAGCGCGTCCCCCAGGCCACCGTTGCGCACGGTCCATTGAATATCAATCACCGAACCTTCGTCGGCCTCGGCCACAGAAGTGATCGCGGTGACGTAGGGGTCCGGCCACGGCGTCTTGACGATGGCCACTGACAGGGAGACGCCGCGATTGTTGTCCGTGTGAAGATGCTCATAGATGCGATTTGCGGGACGCGCGGTCGTCACGATCACATAAACTTCGCCTTCGACTCCGTCAGGCACCAGGATGTCCTTGGTGCGCTCGTAGAAGCCGCCGGGCTCAAGGAAACCGAAATGCTGAAACTCATAGACCGGCGACAACGGCTCGCTGCCATCCGCCTGGCGCGCGAGATAGACCGTGTCGAACCAATCGCCGTGGCTCGTTGTTCCGATGCCGTCGTTGTGCACCTCCCAAGTGACTTGGATCGTTCGCCCGCTATAGCCCACCGCGGGAGTCGTGACCGTGGGAATCGTCAAATCCGCATAGGGGGCCGGCAGGACGTCCACCAGATTTTGCGCTTCGCTGGTGTTGTTGGCTTCGAGTTGATTTTCAAAAACTTCGCTGTCGGCATCGGTCCGCACGAAGAAGTGGAAACGGCCGTCCATGCCAGGCGGGAGCAGCAACGTTTCGCTGCGATCGTAGAACGCGCCGCTGGCCAGTTCGCCGGCGTGGGGATAACGGGCGACAACGACGTCGTCGGGATCACCTGGAATGTTGTTGGGTGAAGCAATGATGGCATCGGTCCAGTGGGAAACCAGACCGGCATCGAGCCCTTGGTTGGTAACGCGCCAACTGACAGTGATTTCCGCAGGGTCGCCGATGACCTGCGTCGGCGCCACGACACCCGAAACTTCCAAGTCGGCATAGGGGGTGAGCGTGATCGCGGTCGCGAAGCTGGCGACGTTGTTGGTCTCGCCGGAGACTTCGGCGATGTTGTTGGCCGCGTCGGTCACAACCAGTAGGTAGTAATCGCCGGAGAGGTCGATCGGCACGGTGAACTCCGCCGTGCGCGACGTCGCAGCGCCTGAGGCCAGCGGCGCGGAGCGCGGAATCGTCGCCAGTAAGCGGTCGTTGAACGAGGGGATGAGGTCCGTCGAGAGATAAAGGCGTTCGGTCCAGTTGGTGATGACGTCGGCCGTGCCGAGGTTCGTCGTTGACCAGGAGACGTTGTACGCATAGCCGCTCATCAGGTCACTGGGGGGCGGCGTGGTGATTGCCGGCGAAAGATCTGCGTGCGTGAGCGCTAGCGCCTGCGCGGCGGCGCGCTGGTTGTTGGCTTCGAGTCCCTTTTCGTAGACCACGTTGGCGGCGTCCGTGACGACGAGGACGGCGTAATCGCCATCGGCCAGACTGGGCAAATTGACATTGGCGCTGGTGGTATAACTGCCGCCGACGGCGAGTCCGGTGGCGCGTGTGAGTGCGGCGACTTGCGTCGCGCCGGCCACCTGGCCGTTGGTGGACAGATAGACCCGATCCACCCACGTGCCGGAAGCCGCGAAGTCGCCGTCGTTCCGCACGGTCCAGGTGAACGTCACCAACTGGCCTGCTTGGGCCGCGGCGGGGGCGGAGAAATTCGTGACGTTGAGATCCGGCAGCGGTGGAACCGTCAGCGCGAGGGGCGAGGTCGCCGCCAGGTTGTTGCTTTCACTTGCTTCGCGCTGCACCGCGCCGGCATCGACTTGCACCAGAATGTGATAGACCCCGGTCGTCAGCGCCGGGAGGAGCGGGAGCACGACGTCGAGCGAGCGCTCATAAAAAGTGTTCGCTCCGCCAGCGGCATCGAGCGGACCAAGACCGCCACTAGGCGGCACGGTGGCGAGCAGTACGTCGTCGCCGCTGAGTGCGTCATCGGTCGAGAGATAGACTTTGTCCTGCCAGGATTTATCCGCCGCGGCGGGACCAATGTTATCGACCCGATAGCTGATGTTGATTGTTTGACCAAATTGCCGCACGGTAGCGCTGGGGGTCAGCCCGGAAATGGCCAAATCCGGTGGAGGGGGCAGGGTGATGCTGGTGGCCGCCGCGGCGCGGGTGTTATCGTCTTCGTACTCGAACTCATTCTGCTGGCCGCGGTGATCGGTCTTGACGAGAAAATAGAAGTCGCCGACGAGCAGATCGGGAATTTGAACCGTCAAGCTTTGCGTGTAGCTGTCGCCTGACGCGAGCGGCGCGCTGCGGGCGACTTCACCGAGGAAAATATCCCCGCCGCCCAGCGCCGGATCGGTGCTGAGCCAGACGCCGTCGTACCAGGTGGCCGCGGTGGTGGGCCCGGTGCCGGCGTTTTCAACCGTCCAAGTAATCTCCGCCTCGCGGTCCGCGAGCGCGGCCGGCGGCGCGGTGACGCTGGTGGGTCTCAAGTTGGCGAACGGCGCCAGGCTAATGGCGATGGAGTTGTCGTCTATCGTCGTGTTATTGCCTTCTTGCGTATGTTCGTAGACGGCGTTCGTGGCGTCGGTGCGGACGACGGCCCACCGCGCCCCTTCCAGATTGAACGGAATTTGGATCGAGTACGACCGCGTAAGCTCCTCGCCGGGAGCGAGCGAACCGGTAAACGGCACGCTGGCGAAGAACTGATCGCCGCCGACTTGATCGTCGGTCGAGAGGAAGAGGTAGTCGTACCACGTGCCGCTGGCCGTGCCGGTTCCTTGGTTCTTGAGCGTCCAGGAAATTTCCAGCGGCTGGTTGGAAAGCGACGACGCCGGCGCCGTGATGCTCGTCACGACGAGGTCGGCCGTGGCGGGGAGCGTCACCGCGAACGAACCGCTCGCGGTCAGGTTGTTCCCTTCGTCGGTTTCTGGTTGTTGATTGTAGGCATCGGCCGCGACGATGAGATAGTAGTTGCCGGAAGTGAGCGCCGCGTTGAGCGGCAAGGTAACGGTGGCCGCGCCGGCGTATTGCGCCCCCGAGGCGAGCGGCGTGGTATGCGCCACGGTGGCCAAGAGGATGTCGCTTCCATCGAGCGTGTTGTTGGCCGAGATCCACACCCGATCGCTCCAGGCTTCGGCCGTGGGGTCGTTGCCGATGTTTTCCACCACCCAGGCAAGCGAGACTTCCGTTCCCCAGACCGGATTGACCAGCGGCGCGACGCTCAGCACGTGCAAGTCAGGCGATTGCACGTCGACGACAGCCGTATAAGTATCGCCGGCCTCGCCGGCAACGCCGTTGTCATTCTGGTCGAGCCGATTGCCGGCCACATCGAGAATGTTAGGGCCGAATACGAGTGTGTAGACGCCCCGCGCCGATTGCTGCGAGAAGTTCACGGTGAACGTATCGCCGGAACCGGTCACGTTCCAAATGGCGTACAACAGATTATTGCCGCTGGGATCAGTGAAACTCGTCACATCCTCGATGGTGAACGTCTCCGCGTTGAGCGGTTCGCTAAACGTGAACGTGAGGGAGGTAAACGGCGCGGAGCCTTGCGTGGCTGGCGACTGGGCAATCACCCGCGGGCCGGTCTTGTCGAGCACGAAAGAACTGCTGAACGCTTCCGACTCGTTGCCTTGCAGATCGAGAAACGCGCCGGCCGGCAAGCTAAACGTATAGTCTCCTTCCATGTTGGGAAGAGTGACGTGAAACCGCAAGCGGCGGCCGTCGAGCAGTTCAACGCCATCGACCGTGCCCGCCGAGAGTTCGAGATCGCCAGCGGCTACCGTATCGACGCGGAGCCCCTCGGAGAAAGTGAGATCGAGCGTTTGCGGAGGCGTTGAATAACGGAAGTTCGCGGTGGGACTGGTCGCGATAACGCGCGGCGCTTGCGGCGCCACCGGGGGCGTTGCGCCGTCCACGAACAGCGTGTAATCGCCGACATTCGCGCCCAGCAAGTACGCCGTGTAGAGGCCCTCTTCTCCCACAGGAACATCGTACCGCACGCGCGCGTTGCGCCCGTCGCTGACGGTGTTGTCATCGCTGGCGACGAGCAGGCCAAGCGGGCCATAGAGTTCCACGCGCGGATCGAAGTTGTTCACCGGCTCGCCGGTCAAGTCGCCCGGCGTTGAGGTCTGCAAGGTGAGCGAATCCCCTGCCGCGGCATGGAACTGGTAGACCTGTTGCCCGCGACCGAGCGCGCCGACTTCGTACTGCGCGGCGATTTCCGTGGCGTTGAGCGGGCGCGTGAAGATGGCGATCTCGTCGAGCCCGCCGTTGAAAGCCGTGCCCGTGGGAACGGAATCGCCAAACCGCCACGGACTGGCGGAGTCGCGGATATCGTTCATCGCCACCGCGGCCGAGGCGCGCAGTTGGCCATTGAGATAGATTTGCAGCACATCTTGCTGCGTATCCAGGATGGCGGCGAAATGATACCACTGGCCGGCGGCCACGGACCCCGTCGGCGTATTCGTGTAGATGGCACTTTGGCCCACAGGCGCGACCGAAAAGTGCAGGTATCCCGACGAGTTCACCCAGATCGTAAATTCCCGGTCGTTGATGGAGCCATTGGCGGCGCCTTTGTAGACCACGTTTTGCCACGTCTTATCGAAGCTGTTGACCTTCAGCCAACCACTGACCGTCAGCGCGTGGTCATCGTGCAGGGCCGCGTTATCGGGGACTTCGACATACTGGGCCGACGTTCCTCCCGGCAGCACGGTCGCGCCATTCAGATCCTGCACGAGCGGACTCGGCTGACCCAGTTGCAGCGCGCCGACATACTGGCCGGGAGCGGTTCCGGTGAGATCGGCGGCGACCGGGCCGCCCGTTTCGCCTAAGCGATAGTACGCAGCGGGGCCTTGCTGCAGTACGGTCGAAGCATACGACTGCGCGTAGCCGAGCACGTGATTCGCAGGCTCGAGTCGGGGCGGCGAAGCCAGGCCACTGGCCGGGATCTGGCCAAGTGCAGCGCCGCGGAGCACCACAAGCGAGTAAGCGCTGTCGCCGCGCACGCGAACGTAATAATCGCCTGAGGTTTCCGGCACGAACTGATCGATGGACGCGCCGAGAACGTTCGCATTCTTCGCGCCCAAGGCGTAAATTGTGCCATCGTCGCCGACAAGCTCCACCACCGCGTTGCCGCTAGATTGCGGCGTCGCGACCACCGTCACCGGCTGGCCTGCGGTGGCGTCGAAACGATAATAGTCGGCCGCCCCGGAAAGTGGATAGCTGAGTTCGAGCGTCAGTTCCAAAGGATAGACGATATTATCCACCTGGCTCGAAGGCGTCATGGTGAACGTGATCGTGCCATCGGCGGCCAACTGCTGCAGTTGCTCGAGCGACAGGTTGACCGTCGTGGTGACGACGCCCCCTTGCGTGCCGCCGACGACGAACAGGTTTTGCGTGAACAGCCCTTCGGCGCTGAGCGTGATGTACTCGCTGGAAGCATCGAGGTCGGCATTGGCGCGGACGGTCAGCGTTCCCGGCCCAAACGGCGCGGCGACGCCGGTGAAGGCATAGGTCAGCACGTTCGGCGTGTAGATGAGCGACGTCTTGGTTTGCGTGGCGGTGAATTGCACGCCATCGGCCTCGCCTAGCACGGCCGCGCGCGAGGCGCCGTGCCCCACATCGACAAACGCAGGTGCGAGGTCTTGCGCTGTCGCGAGCGAATTATTCGCGGCGTTCTCGTCAGTGGCTTCAACTTCCGGCACGGCGCCCAGCACCGTGCGCAGTTGATAGCGGCCAGGCCCGGATTGGCCGATCAGCTCCAGGCGATAGTCGCCTCCCAAATCGTCGCTGGTAAGCGCGAGCCAGACCGATTCGCCGGCGCCTGGCGCGGCCTGCTGAGCCACGAGCTCGTCGGCCGCATTGTAGACGCGCACCTCGGCCACAAGCGTGGCCGTCGCCGGTTCCAGAACGATCAACATCTGCGTGCGCGGATCCACGGGAACCACAAACGAATCGCTGTCGCCGGCGGTATGAAACGCGCCGGTCGCGCGCGATTCATAAACCAGGCCGCCGCGTGGGAGTTGCGAATTGAACGTTCCCGCCAGAGACTGGTTAGGAAGATCAACCGAGAAGTTCAGCACATAGGGATCCCCGCCTATGCCATCGCCGGAGGGGAGCGGCGCGCTAGGGGCGCCATCGAGCGGATTGCCGAACAAGTCACGAAACGCCGTCGCACTCGAGGCGAGCGTCAGCGTGTAGGTTCCCTGCGGCAGGGTGGGGAACGTGATCGTGGCGGCGTCGTTATTGACCACCACCGACAAGGCGGGATACGTCACGCCGGAGAGCGTTTCGACGAGCGTTACGTCGGCCGCATCAATCCCCGTGGGATCGATCGCTTCGCTAAACGTGACGGTATAACTGACGTTCGTTCCGCTGGCGAGCACTTCCTGATCGGCGATCGAACCGGCGACGACCGTGGGCGCTGTGCCATCCAGCACAAAGCTGGAAGTGAACGCGGACAGGGGTGTCGCGGAGACGCTCGTGATGGCGCCGTCCGCGAGCGTCAGTTCGTAAACATCATCCCCACTGACCGCGGCGCCGAGCGTGAACTCCAGCGTTCTGCCGTCGACGATCGCAACGCCGCTCGCAGGAACGCCGTTGATCAACAGGTCATCGGCCGCGACCGACGTAAGCAGGATTTGCTCGCTAAAGGTCAGTCGCAACGTGGTCGGCGGCGTGACATGCTGGGAGCCATCGGCGATAGACGGCGCGCCCGCCGTGAATGCTTCGCCGGCTGAGGTCGCGCCGTTGACGCGCAGTTCGACGTTGCCGCTGCCCGACTCGGAGCGGAGCACCAGGCGATACACGCCGCCGGCGCCGACGGGGACCGTATAGCTGAGCAGCGCGTTGCGGCCATCCGCGGCGGAATTGTCGTCCACCGCGACGGGGACGGTCGTCGATGTGTCGTCAAAGTAGAGTTCGACGGCGGGGTCGATTTCGTTTTCCGGCAAACCCGGTCCATCCCCCGGCGTGGCCGTGGTGATGACGAGCTCGTCTCCTTCCTGGGCCGAGAAGGTCCAGGACCGGGAGGGCGCGAGGTTTCCGGCCCAGGCGACGGCTTGCTCGAGCAAGCGATCATAATTGCCGGTGGTAAGACTGTTGTACTCGAAGTAGGGCGCCAAATAAGCCACCCGCCCGGCGCCGATCTCACGCACGGCAATTGCGGGAAAGCCATTGAACGTGCCGAGCACAATGCTGCCGGGGTCGACGGCCGTGCTTTGCGCGAAGCTGATGTTCTGTGATCCGAGTTGCGCGGGGAGCCCCACCGTCACCGGATGCGCAACAGGAAGCACGCTGACCGGCGCCGAGCCATAGCTGGTCGGGGCGGTCAGCGAAATGGGAACGAGCGCGTCAAGCAGATTCTCCTCGGGGTAGCCGCCGCCGAGAAAGAGAATATCCCCAACGCCGATGAACGCGCCGCCGCTATCCACCCAATTGGTGAGCGCTGTGAGCATCGTGCCGAATTGTGTAGTCGGGATGTACCCATAGGCCATGATTACAACGTCAAAATTGGCGAGCTCCGCAAGCGTGTCGACATCGTTGAACGTGACGCTGGTCGCCTGGAACGAATAGTTCGTGCTATCCAATAACTGATTGGCGATGCCGGCGCCGTTACCATAGGGAGTGACGACGGCCACGCGAACGCTGGGGCGGCCTGCCGTGAGCCCATCGAGCGCGCGGCCGATGAAGTCGAGCGATAGCGGCGGATCGCTGGACGAACTGTCTCCCAGCCCCAAGAGCGAATCCGTGGTCATGGTGACTTGATACGAATCGGCGATGTGCCCGAAGACGCGCACGTAGTAGTTCCCGTCCGCAGGCGCATAGAACCGCGTGATGTAGCTCTGCACGCCGGTGCGATCATTCAGCCCGCTCGCCAGGCGCTCGCCAGCCTCGTTATAGAGTTCGAGCGCAACGCCGGATGTTCGTCCGTCCACCGCGAAGCTGGCCGCTTGACCTTCGACGAGTTCCAGCGAGTAATAATCTTCGTAATCGGTATTCGCCAAAAAGCCGCGCAGTTGGATTTCCGACAATGCGTACGAATATCCCGCTGTCGCCCGCACGCGCACCTTGCTGGCGACGACCGGTGCGCCGAAGTCATGCCACTGATTGGTGTCGGTATTTCCCGTATCGGGGCGCGAGATGAGACCGGAGTCGATCCGCGTGTCGTAGTTGGGGACGTTCCACAAGGTCTGCCATTGGCCGCCGGCGTCTTGATATTCGAGGACGTAGGCGTCTGCATCGTCCGCCTGGAGGCGCGCGCCCAACAGCACGTAGTTGTCTTGAAGATCGAGTTCCAGCGTCGTAGCGCTACTGCTCCACCACACCGTACCGCTTTGCCAGGAGGTGCCGCGCGGCAGAAACTGGCCATCGGTCAACGTTGCCAACGGAGCGCCGCTGACGCTCCCCGCGGTGAGAGTCACCGGCTTCCCCGCGGCGATGTTGCCTGCGTTTGCATCGCCGAGATCGCCGGTTACGGTGGCGACTTGAATCAGCGGGGACACGTAAAGCGTGTTGGCGTCGAGCGACTCCGCGGTGAGGATCGAATCGTTAGATGCGCCGCCGTACGACTCTTGCTCGAGGCCGGCGTTGAGGACGGCGCGCAGTTGGAACTGGCCTGCCGCTGCGAGCGAGCGGACGATGAGTTTGTATTCACCGGCCGTATCGAGGAAGGCGTTCAAAAGCGCCGGCAGCCCCGCAGCAGGCGCGTCGGCAAAGGTGAGCACGGTGTCGTCCGGGCGGCGGAGCTCAACACTCAACTGCAAATCGGGATGAGCGGTGGTGAGCGCGACCGAGAGGATCTGTCCCGCATCGACGTTGAGTAGGAACGTTTCTTCATCCAGCGGCGTATTGAGGGACGAGCCGACCGTGGTTTCGTAGGCCAAACTGCCGCCGGGGGAAAGCGCCGTCATGCCCAGCGCGGTCGGCGCGGTGTTCACCACCATGAAGTCGACAACATAGTCGTCGCCGACCGTTCCATCGGCATCGCCATCGAGTTGCTGTCCGCCGAGGGACCGCAGACCGTCAACGCCGGAGCGGAGACGGAGCGAATAGTTGCCATCGCGCAGCGAGGCGTACTCGAGGTGCAGCGAAGTGCCGTTAGGATCCAGCGAGAAGGAGGCCGGGGCGATTTCGCTGGTGAACAGATTCACCAGGACGAAATCGTCCGCGGTGAGCTCGTTAGGATTGAGCGGCAGATCGAACTCGAAATCAGCAGCCACCAGGCCAGGCGCGAAGATCGCGCCCATCGTCAGGGTGGAACTTACGACCGTGACGCTGTTTTTCACGCTGAAAGCGAGCGAGAACTCGTCGAGCGCTTGCCCGCTGACCCCGGTCACACTCCCCGCCGCTAAGGTGAGCGTGTAAGCGCCGGCGCCGGCGTCCAGCGCGGCGATATCGAAAGTGATGTGGTTGCCATCCACGATGCTGAAACCACTCGCAGGCTGGCCGTTGATGAGGAGGTCGTCGGCCGTGAGCGAGGTGAGCAGGAGCTCGTCATTGAATTCGAGCAGGACGTTCGTGGGAAAGGCTTCGTAGCTCGTGCCGTCTGCGAGCGATGTGGAGACGACGTTGAGCGGCGCGGCATGGGGCGCTGGCGCCAGCGTGAGGGTGACGTCCCCCCGGCCCGCCGTGCCGCGCACTTCGGCCGCATAGTATCCACTCGAATCACCGGGCGTTTCATACTCGAGGAGAACGTTGTGGTTGTCCGGCGCGTTCGCCTCGGCGGATGCGACCGGTGTGCGAGTTCCGTCGCTGTCGATGTGCCAGAGTTGTAGCGACAGCACCAGCGCCGACGTAGGATCGAGCAGGCCAGCGCCGGAATGCGTGGCGAGCGTGATGGTCTCGCCCGGCGGTACGTGGAAGGTAAAGGTGCGGCTGTTATTGATTCCCGCCGCCCAGGCAACGGAATTGGCGAGCAATTCGCCAGCGACGCCGGAGAGCGTGTCCCCTTCCTGATAGTAGCCGCCTAAATATACGCCGCGCCCCTGTTCGACATAGCCTGTCACCAAGGCCGGCGCGCCATTGACGGTGGCAAGCACTTGGGCGCCGTCATCCACGCCGCCGGTTGGATAGAAGACGCTGCCGGGAAAATCAAACGTGGTCAGGTTCACAGTCAGGGGATGTTGCGCGCCGCTGAATGCAAACGGGGAACCGTAGTCGGAGTCCCATCCACCGCTGGTGTTGACCGGGATGATCGCGTCGATATCGGGTATGGGCGCGCCGGTGCTGGTTCCTGCCGCGTAGATCACATAGTTAAGTCCGACAACCGCGCCCCCTGCCTCGACCCAAGCGCGGAGCGCGGGGGCGAACAATTCGTATTCGGACTGCGTGTAGTAATCGCCGATGAGGATGACGTCGAAGGCGTCCAGTTCCGCGAGCGTATCAATCTCCGCGGTGGTGACAACGGAGGCAGCAAAGCTAAAATTTGGATCGGCGTTGAGTCGGGCTGCAATTTCGGTCGTTTGATCGATGCCATGCACGCCGACGCGCAGCGGCGTTGTGCCGCTAAACGGGCTGCCGTCGAGCCAACTCACGGCGGCGGGGCTGATCTGCAACGCCACTTCGGGGTCTTGCAGACTCATCGCCGGGGCGAGCGTCGCCCCCTGCACCACATTCAGCCCGTAATCAAGCTCGTCGACGCCGACGACGTGGATGTAATAGGTTCCGCTCGCGGTAGGCAGAAATTCGCGAATTTGTTGCACTTCGCCAATCGGCACGCTGCGCGCGAGCAGGTTTTCGTTGGCGTCGTAGAGGTCCAGGCGCAAACCGGCCGCGCTGCCGAGCGAGAAGGTGGCCGGAGTGGACGCCGTCAGTTCGACGGAATAGACATCGACCGCGGGAGGAGCAATGCCGATCCCGACGCGCACACTCTTACCTGAACCGACGAAATAGTTCGAGTTATCATAATAAGAAATCAACAAACGGCCACCGCCGCCGGCGGTTGAGTCGCGCAGGCCGACGGTCGCGTTCGCTCCTTCGTCGTAGCTAACGCCGGCGTCGAGATCGAGATAATTGAACTGGATTTCGCCGGATTCGTAGAGCACCGCTTGAAACGTAATCGTTTGCGCCGCCGCGCCATAAAACGAGACGCCGTCCCATTGAACGATCAACCGGCGCTCGCTTCCTACTCCCAAAATCTCCCAGTACACCGCCTTGGGCGGCGCCGTCACGCCCAAATACAAGTCATCCCAGTACGGAGCGATGAGCGGCGCGTCGGGAGTGCCTGTCAAATCCGTGTTGTAATAGGAATAGTCGAACGGTTCTCCAAACGTGAGCAGGCCGTTGTCGTTGATGAACAGTCGCGCGCGGTCGACGCCATAGAACGGAAAGACGAAGTCGCCGAGTTCATTGGCGGTCAGTTCCGCGAACGCATCGTCCTCACCTTGCAGCACTCCGGTTCCCGTGGCGCTGATGTCTTCAAACTCGAACGGGACGGCGATCGCTTCGTAGCCGAAAGCGTGGTCCTTGACATACGGCACGGTCGAGGTGTGGCCGACGACGCTGGCGAGCGGAAAACCTGGTGCGGCTTGCTTGACTGTCGTGAGCGCTTCTGCGGTGGCCGGCGTGTCGTTGGTTGGCCCTCCGAGCGACTCCGCCTCGAACTGGCTGTCCACCAGAACTTGCAAGCGATAAGCGCCGGTAGCCCCATCGGGAAAGGCCGTGGTAATGGTGTACACGCCTGCCGCGAGGGTGGCGGGCAAATGCCACAACGTCTGGCCGCTACTGGCTTGTGCAACTTCGCCGACGGGCACATCCAGCGGATCGGTGACAGTCAACTCGGGAATGACGTTTTCCGTCGTCGTGAGCAGGACGGATACAGCGCGCTGCGCGGCGATGGTGAACGAGAACGAATCCGTATCAGTCGCGTCGCCAATGGCCGCCGCATACGACTGTGACCGTTCGATGCCCGCTCCGGTGGGCGCCAGCGGCAACAGCGGGAGCGGCGGGATTTCCGTCGGTACTTGATCGACTTGAAAGCGCCGTACGAAATCTCCCCCAGCCATGCCATCGCGATCGCCATCGAGCGCGTTGCCCGCCGTATCCGCGAACAGCGGATATCCATTTTCATCGTTGGCGGCAATGCGGAAGGTATAGAGATCGTCAGCCAGGCCAAGATAGGTCATCGTGGCGACGTTCGTTTCCGAATCGTAGCTGAAGTTGGACCAGGCATGCGTCCCGCTCGCGGCGCCGATCAAGCTGTAGGCGCCGGAGTTATAGGCGTAAACGTCCTCGCTAAACTCCCAGGTGATCGTCAAATCGCCGGGGGCGAACTCGGCATCGTTCTCCAGCGATGCGTTGACGACTTGCGGCGCAACCGTGTCGATCGTGAACGCGAACGAGGTTGGCGACACATCTTGTCCAGCCAGGCCTCGCAGCGAGGTGGGAATGAATTCCAGCAGATGGTCCCCTTCGGCCAGGATGGGGAATTGGGCCACGATCCGGTTGTTTTCCACCACGCTGGCAGCGGGAACGGGGTTGCCATCGATCAGGATTTGGTCGGGCGTCAACGTGTCGGCGCGGACCGCTGCCGCCAAATAGAGAGAAGCAAACCGAGGAACAACATTGTGCGCGCCTTGCAGGCCGTTACCGTCGCCGGTGGTTGCATAGTCGACTGTGACGGGCGCCAACGAGGGGGCCGGCGCTAGCGACGTTGTCAACGTGTAGACACCGCTGCCCGCCGTGGTGGTAACACGTAGCGTGTGTTGCCCAGTGGTGACGACTTGATAATTGAGCGGGCCATTATTGGTCGCGGTGGCGACGACTTGTCCCGAGTTGTTCAGCAATGCGAGGTTCAGACTCAAGGACGATGGCGAACCGTCGTAGTTGGCGAGCGCGAGCGGGGTGATCCCCAGTTGAGCGCCGGCCTCGGCCATGAAGGCGTAAGCGTCGTCATCGACATCGGGACCGATCGAATACCCCGTGGCCGAAGCATTCGCGTAAACGTTGACCGGATTGTATTGATAAGAATCCTCGAACTCGACGGTTCCTTGTCGCGTTACGGTAAGTTCATAATCGACTGCGGCGATGCTACGGACGCGGAGATAATAATCGCCTGTGGCTGGCGCAACAAACCTCGTAATCTTCCGCACCGCATCTTGATAGGAGCTCTCGCTTTGCGCGAGCACAGTTCCATCCGCGGCGATGATCTCCAGCACGAGTTCGCTGGCATAGGACGGCCCGAGTTGCACCGCGATCGATTCGCCGGCGGTGAGGTTGAGGGCGTAAACATCCGCGGGATCAGTCGTGCGCGCGAGGAGTGAATCGACTAGTGGATCGCGTAGTTCGTCCCATTGATACGGTGCAAACGCAACGTCGCCGGTCGCTGAAATCCAAAGGGCCGAGTATTCGTCGTGCGCCGCAAAAAAGCCGCTGCCGACGTACCGTAGGGAACTGGCTTCGAAGCTATACAACCGATAAAGATCAGGCTCGCGCAGGGAGAGCGAAGCGGTTGCTCCGGTCGCCGGATCGAGGGCATCGAACGCACTCACATGGGGCAATTTGCCAGAGAGATAGTAAAGCTGGCCATCGTCCGGATTAAAGGCGAGCGTCTTGCGCTGCGCCGAGGGGGTAATCTCCCAACTCGTCGTCGCTTCGCCGGTGGTCGTATTGATGATGGCCAAATGCGTTGGATCGCTATCGCTGGCGCTGGGAATTGCGAATAGCGTGCCTGCGCTGTCGAACGCGAGCGCGTCGAAGAGTCGTCCCGTGTCACCATGACGCACCGCGGCGCCGGTAACGGGATCCACCGTGACCAGTTCATGCGTTGCCTGGCTCGCGAGTTTGACCAGCGCGTAGTACGCGCCGGTAACAGGCTGGCGATCCCAGGAGATAACCTCTTGGACGGTTTCGCCGCTGATCGCTAGCGGCACGGTGGATGTGATGCCGCCGGTCGCCAGGTTGACGCGCACGACTTCGCCAGCGTCATTGAGTGCGTACGCTAGGCCGCTCGAGATCGGACCCTGGCCAACGCGCCCGCCGACTGTGCTGCGCGAGGAGACCAGATCCAGCGGAACCGCATTGGGGAAAGCGTCCGCCGTGGCAGGCGTGTCGTTGACGCCGCCGAGTGTTGAGCCTTCACTCTCGTAACCTGCATTCAAACGCAACGCCAGATCATAATCCCCTTCACCTCCCAGGCGATTGACGCGCAGCGTGTACTCGCCGGTGGTGTCGATGGGAACAAACGGCAGTGTGATCGTTTCGCCGCCTGTGGCAGCGCTTGCTTGCGCAATCTCCACGCCGCTGGGATTGAGCACGAGGAGTTGAACTTGCAACTCGTTCGACTCCGGCGTGAGCGTGAGATAGGCGAATTGCTGCGCGCCGAGGGTGATTTTAAAATCATCTTGCGGCTCGCCTGCACTCAACGCGTCGCTCGCAGTCCCTGCCAGCGCAAGCGCGGTCTGCGGCCCGAGCACGGCCAGTTCGGGAAAGAGCGCGAGCAAGCGACGATCTTCCAACTGCTCGAGCGAGAGTCGCGTGAAGCGTTCATCCCAAC
The DNA here is from genome assembly GCA_963205385.1 of Planctomycetota bacterium. Lineage (GTDB taxonomy): Bacteria > Planctomycetota > Planctomycetia > Pirellulales > Pirellulaceae > JAEZGD01. Next base: position 28,501 of record CAUJKE010000236.1, read on the forward strand.
GTCTGCGACGATATCGCCTCTGAGATCCCTTCAAAGTGCTTTTCATGGCGAAGTTCCAACGAAGAGGCTACACAGTTAGGGGGGCGCAATTATCATCGCCGTGCGCCGCGGAAAATTCAACTTCCTCGATGGACGAAGTAACAAACCGCTACAACAGGGGGGATTATAGTGCTCCGTTGCCGTATTCTGAGGACGGAATCGCATCAAAATTGCGGGAAAATGCTGGTGAAAGTCGCCTCGATTTCGGAAATCGACGGCCCATTTTTGTTGTCGCTGCGCTGCTGCGGATCACTGACCGTCTGGTCGAGGTGCGACCGAAATGCAAACATGGTGTGCAGGCATAACCGAACTCTTGGCGACTTCGGCAAGATTTTGTTGGCAACGTTGGCAACGTTGTGGTTCGCAACCCGTGGGATATTCATCAAGGGAATTGATTCATGGCGATCACGCTGGCGGCGCGCACGCAGACTTCGGTTCCGGTGGAACTCGAAGGGTTGACACCCCAGTGGGCTCGCGATAAGTCACTGGCGGAAATTGAGCGCTTCGAAATTCACCACGGCAACCGCAAGCTCCCGCTGGCGGAATTGTTCACTGTCTCCGGCGATGCCAGTGATGAGCGCCTGGAGTTCGTCGGGGACTTGTCCAGTGTTCATTGGATCGGCGCTCACATGACCAGCGGCGTGGTGCGCGTGCAGGGGGCGGCCGGACGACACGTGGGGAGCCAGATGCGCGGGGGCGAAATCCTTGTCGAGGGCAACGCTGGCGGCTGGGTCGGCGCGGAGATGCACCGCGGTCTCATTCGTATCCAAGGCAATGCCGGAGACCTGACCGGCGCTGCATATCGCGGTTCCGCCAGAGGGATGACAGGCGGCATGATCTTGGTGGACGGCAGCGCCGGCGATGAAGTTGGCCTCGCGATGCGTCGCGGCTTGATCGCCATTGGCGGCGCCGTGGAGGACATGCTCGGTATGAACATGATTGCCGGAACGGTCGCGGTCTTCGGCGCATGCGGCAGCCGTTTTGGCGCCGGCATGCGGCGCGGCACTCTCGCGTTGTTCGGCCCCCATCCGCCGCAACTGTTACCAGGTTTTCGTTACGCTTCCACGTTTCAACCGGTGGTCGTGCGGTTGATGTTGCGAACGCTACGCGACCAAGGCTTTCGCGCGGCAGACGCCCTCGGAGATTCCAAGTACGATCTCTATCATGGTGACCAGGTCACCATTGGCCGCGGCGAAGTGCTGATCCGTCAGGCATTCGCCGCGTAACCGCCGTCTGCGTCGATATCAGCTCGCTGCGACATCAATTCACGGCGACATCAGCTCGCGGAGATGAAAGTGGTGCTTGCCGAGTTTGCCGCCGTAGTTGCCTGCGGTGATGCGGAGGATGTCAGGCATTGCCGCTGCGGCATGCAAACCGCGCTGCATCGCCCCCTGCACGGCGGCAAAAGAGAGCCCGTCGATCACGATCTCGTAGGCGCCGTGGCAGTTGGCTGGCAGTTCGGTGGTGGTTAGCCCGCGCAACGTCGGGCAGTAGGCGTCGTTCGTGCTGGCTTTCAACTTGGGATAGCGCGAACCGACCTTACTGCCGGAGCGCACGATGCCGCCGGGAAACGGCAAGGCGACGTCGGGGGCGGTTCCAATGGCCTCGACGGCGGCTTCCGCGGACTTGAGCGCGGCGGCGGCACTCGTTCCACAGATGATGAGATTGCCGCCGGCAACGCCGGTCACCGTGCCAAAATAATCTTCGCAGACGAACTCGCCATCCATCGTGGGAATTCGCCAATAGCGGCGGTGGTCGAACTTCTTGGAAGACTGAAAGCCGTCGCCGAAGTAACGAATGCCGCCGCCGATGCGAATCTGCTTCTCCTGGGGGCAATCGTGGATGCCGTTGTAGCACGCCGTTGTGGCGCAGGTCAGCACGCACTGGCCGACGCGCCCCTGCAACGCCTTGGCGAGCGCATCGGTGCTGAAGCCGAAGACGAGCACCGCTACGCCGGGCCGCCCGTCCGGCGTCTCCTCGGCGGCGAGCGGGCGCTCGATCGCGGCTTCGACATCGCAGGCAATCACGCTCGTGGCATTGCCGCAAAGTTCGGTCGCGGCGGTCGTCGCCCAGCGCAGGCTATCGGCGGTGATCAGCAGCCGCGCGGCCTTGATCGGAAACGCTTCCGCAAACGTGTCGACGATCTCCACGCCGTGCAGTTGTAAAGCTGGTGTCGCCTGCGTCATCAAGTGGCTCGTGTGGTGTTAGTGTGCAAGGCTGCCGGTGGTAATGTCGCGCCCGTCAAATCGCCGGAAGCACGGACGGGTCGTAAGGCGGGACTTCGGCGGATTTACTCGAGCGATTTCAAGTACGCGATCAAGTCGGCCAGTTGCTGAGGTTTCAGTTGCTTGACCACGTCGTCCGGCATGATCGACAGCTCCGTCGCGCGAATCTGTTCGATATTGTCGGTGGCGATCCAAGCGGCGTTCTGGGCGTCGATTCCCAGGTGAATCTGCTGGGCGGACTCTCCCAGAATAATGCCGCTGGCCGACTTGCCGTCCTTGGTCACCAGCATATACGGCGCGAAGCCGCGCGAGAAACTAGCGCTGGGAAAGAGCAGCGATTCCAACAAATCGCGCGCCGCTCGGCTGCGGCCAATGGTCGTGAGATCCGGGCCGACTTGCCCGCCTAGCTGGCCCACGCGATGGCACTTGCTGCACGCGGCGGCCTCCGAGGCGAACACCGCTTGGCCCCGCGCGGCATCACCGGCCGGCAAGGTCGACTCCAAAGCCAGCAGTTGCTCGCGCTCGGCATCCGCAAGCGGCTTGCCCAAACCGGCGGCGGGGATCTCGAGCCAGCTTTGGTTGGGGCTTGCAGTGTTCGGATGACGCCAGACTTCGAGCGCGACAGCGGCCGCGGCGCGCGTCGACTCCTGCGCGCTGAGGATGCCGCGGCGCACCGCCTCGCGATTGCCGCTCGAAAGCAGCGCGTATGTGAGCGCGTGCGCGCCGAGACGGTCGTTGTTCAACGCGGGAGCCGCTTGCACAATCGCATCCGCCCAGCTTGCGCGCGCAGACGCAATGCGTCCCGCCGTGGCCAGCGCGTTGCTGCGCGCCGCCGGAGCGCCGTCGCGAATCTCTGGCAGCAAGGCGGCTAGTAGTTCTGCATCTGCCGGCAGCTTGCGCGGATCGGCATAGAGCAAACCTCGCACGGCTTGGTGTCTCACGCCACTATCGTCATCGCGCGCCAAGCGAACAATCTCTTGAAGCGCAGCTTTCGTATTCAGCCGACAAAGCACTTCCACCCACCGCTGGCGAACCTCCGGCCGGGCCTGATTTGCCAGACGCGCTAATTCCGGCAATTCTAAAGTCGGCTCGTCGGCATTCAACCGTTTCGTCATCGCCACCATGGCCCGCTGAACCACCGCGGGACGCTGATCGCCGAGACGTTGGATCAACTCCGCGGCATTCAACTTCGCCCACTGAATTTGCTGGCCCCGAGCGTCAGGCACCGGCGCCGCGGCGGTGCGGCGAATGCGATAGATCGCGCCGTGGATGTGGGACTTCGCAACTTGCGATTGCGGACATCCGATGCGAAACCAGCCGCCGGTATCAATGACGAGCAACGAACCGTCGGCGTCCTCCAGCACGTCGGTGGGATGAAAGTCGCTGCTGCTCGAGACCGCGAAATCTTGAATATCCGCCGCGGCGAAGCTGGCGCCCTGCGGTTTGAGTGTCAACTGGACGATGCGATGGGTGTTGAACTGCGTGATGAACAGCGCGCCATTTGCGGCTTCTCCAAACGCCTGGCCGCGATATTGACAAAGCCCCGAAACGGCGACGTGCCCGAAATTATGCACCTCGGGGAGCAGGCTGCCGGTGCGGATCAACTCGCTCCCCAAGCTTTCGGCGAAGTCCTGGCGCGGATACACACCGCCGTATTGCCAATGCACCAGGCAATCGCCGCGGGGGCGGTCATACATCAGATTGACGGTTCCCAGCATGTCCCCTTGGGGCGTGAAGACGATCTCGACGGGATTGTCCATGCCGCCGGTGCAAAAGGTTTGGACGTCCGAGCCATCGGGCCGGCAACTGAAGATCCGCGCCGCCTTGCCGCGACTGACAAGTTCGCCAGCGCGATCCTTGATTTCGTGCCCGTGGCGGCCTTCGCACCAATAGATGCGGCCATCGGGGCCGCGGAAGGGACCATGCACATCGGCGGCGTTGCCGGTATAGCCGAAGTCGCCGACCAACTTGACGCGCTCATCCGCGACCCCGTCGTCGTTGGTGTCGGTCAATTTCCAGATCGCGCCGCTGGAAGCGACGTACAACGAGCCTTCGTACCAGAGGCAACCTTGGGGGAACGTCATTTTGTCAGCAAACACTGTCGCCCGATCGAAGACGCCATCGCCATCGCTGTCTTCCAAGCGTTGCACGAAATTGGGCAGGCGCTGTTCCAGTTCCGCCCGCGGCAAGTTCTCGCCAGCGCTCGCGGCCAGATAGAGCCGGCCTTCTTCGTCAAAATCGCCCATCAGCGGATGGGCGACTAAAGGCGCCGCGGCGGCCAGTTCCACCGTGTAACCCTCTGGCACACGCAAGGGAGCAGGCACAGCTTCGGCGGCATGCGTGGCGCAACACAGCGCCAACCAACTTCCGACATGGAAAGCAATGGTCATCTTCCAGTTCATCGTCGTCTGCCTTACACATGAAGATATTCGGGAGGCGTCAGCGTGGGTCGGGTTTGTCGCGGGCGAGCCCATTTGTTCACTTACGCTTCACCGGTTGTCGCGCGTTCGTCTCCTCCAGCCAGTTCGTCAGCCGTGCTTTTAACTTTTGGGCAACATCCGGTAGGGTTTTCGCGAGATCATGTTTTTCGCTCAAATCATTTTCCAGGTCAAATAGTTCGACGGTGTCATCGTCATAGTGCAGGATGAGTTTATAATTTCCGCTGCGCATGGCCGAGCCGGGACGGTTGGCTTTGTGGAAGGCGAAATGGGGATAATGGAAGAACAGTGCGTCGCGCTGGAGGCGGCCCCCTGTGAACAGCGGCCGTAGTGATTGGCCATCGAGTTGCTCGCCTGCCGCGAGCGTGACGCCGGCGGCGTCGAGGATCGTCGCGGTGAGGTCCATGCTGACCACCGGCGTTTCGATCACCGTATCCGCCGCGGTCTCGCCTGGCCAGCGGACCAAGAGCGGCACGCGCAAACCGCCTTCATATAAATAGCCTTTGCCGGCCCGCAAGGGCGCGTTATCGGTCGCGCCCGACCAGCCGCCGTTATCGCTGGTGAAAATGACCAGGGTCTGTTGATCGATGCCGAGCTTTGGCAGTTCGTCGAGCACGCGTCCCACGGCTCGATCGGTGGCTTCGATCTGTGCGCCGTACACAGGGTTCTTCAAACCTGGCCCTTGGCGGCCACGGAAATGGGCAATCAGGTCGTCGGGGGCTTCAAACGGAAAGTGGGGGTTATACGTCCACAAGCAGACGAACATCGGCTGGTCTTTCTCACGCCGCAAAAACGTAATCGCCTCATCCGCCAGGCGATCGGTCAGATACTCGCCGGTCTTACGTGGCGGCAAAGCGGGAATGCGATAGGGATCAAAATACGTCGGCGGACCGCCTAACCCGCAGCCCCCCAGGTTGACATCAAATCCGTGCTCCGTCGGCCAAAACTTTTTGTCGCTCCCTAGATGCCACTTGCCGAAGAACCCTGTCGCGTAGCCTGCCGCTTGGAGGCGTTCGGCGACGGTTGTGGTCTCGTGCGGCAATTCGTGCTTCGTCAGGGGTGGTTGTATGACGCGGTCGTCTGGCCAGAATTGCGCCCCATCGGCCCCGTGTTGCGTGATGTGCAACCGCGCAGGAGCCAGTCCCGTGATCAGCGCTGCCCGCGTCGGCGAGCAAACCGGCGCCGCGGCATAGGCATTCGTAAAGCGAACGCCCTGCCTGGCCAAAGCGTCGATGCGCGGTGTCCGCAGCGCCGCATTCCCCTGGCAGTGCAGGTCCATCCATCCCATATCATCCGTCATAATCAAAACGATATGCGGCCTTTTTGCAGCAGCAGCACTTGTGGCCACGCCGAGCAAACAGCAGCCGATGAGCACGAGGGATCTGCGCAATAGGGAGCGGTGTAATAGAGAACAGTTCAGTAGGGAGCGGTGTAACACGGAGTCTCCTTGGGGCGTCCGGTCAATAACTTTCTGGTGTTGTGAATACTATCTCGGACCTCATCCAGCTTGCCTGAATGGTGAATCAGATGGTGTGCTAGATGCGTTGCCGCTTCGTATTTCCGGTAGCCTACAGGACTTCTTCACCATCGGGGCGAGCCCGATGGGGTCGTGATGTTGGTGCGGCTGGCTACTAGCTCACCAACTCGCTCACCATCCGCACAAGGCGGATGGGGTCGTGGTCCTTTGGCCGGTGTGAAAACCGGAAACTTGTTGATCGGTTGCCCCCCTTGTCGTAGCGAATGTGCCTCATCTTACCAAGCGCGGAGCGCGACGGCGATCATTGTTCAAAGTCTCGCGTGTGGCGGAGGGAATTCTCGTCGGTACAATGCCAACATGTTATATCGCTATCTCATGGTCTTCGCGCTCTTCAGCGGTGCGTCGCTAGGGTTCGCAGGCGAGGCAGAAATGCTTTCCTGGACGGAGCTCCCGCCGCTGCCGGATGCGCTCGGCGTCGCGGGCCCGTTCGTAGGCGTTCACAATGAGGCCTTGATTGTGGCCGGCGGCGCGAACTTTCCCCTGCCTGTGTGGGAGCACGACAAAGTCTGGCGCGATCGCATCTTCGTCATGACGAAGACCAACGACCGTTACGCCTGGACCGCCGGCGGCGCGCTCGCGCGGCCTCTCGCCTATGGCGCGGCGGTCACAACTCCCGACGGTGTCGTCTGCATGGGGGGCAATCAGGGGGCGGAGACTTTCAATCAGGTGTTTCTGCTGCAATGGGATCCTGCGACCAGACGAGTCACGGCGACCGATTACCCACCGCTCCCGCGGCCATGTGCGTATGGGTCCGCGGCGCTCATTGGCGATGTGATTTATCTCGCAGGCGGACAAAGCGGCGAGTCGCTCGACACGGCGATGACCAACTTCTGGTCCCTCGATTTATCGCAGAAAGGACACCCTGAAACGTTCGTCTGGAAGGAATTGGCGCCGTGGCCTGGCCCCTCGCGCGCGTTCAACGTGACGGTTCAGCAACACAATGGCTTTGACGACTGCATCTATGTGATCAGCGGACGCCGGCAGAATGGTGCAAACGCTACGGACGTCGAGTTCTTGAAGGATGTCTGGGAGTTCGCGCCGGCGACCGGCAACTGGCGAAAGCGCGCGGATGCTCCGCGGTGCGTCATGGCCGCCGCAGGCATCGGCAGCGGCCAGAGTCACGTGCTGATCCTGGGGGGCGCGGATGGTTCGTTGTTCGCGCGCAGCGACGAGCTCCGCGATCGGCACCCCGGATTTCCCCAACAAGCGCTCGCGTACCATACGATCACAAATACCTGGACGAGCGCCGGCCAGATGCCTCAAAATCAAGTCACGACTATCGCCGTCCCTTGGGATGGGGCGATCGTTATTCCCAGCGGGGAGATTCGCCCGCGCGTCCGTTCGCCGCGGGTGTGGGCCGTTCGGCCGCTGCCGCCGAGCCACAGCTTTGGCGGCGTCAACTACTTCGTGTTGTGCGCCTATCTGCTGTCGATGGTCGGCGTTGGCGTGTACTTCGCCCGCAAGAACAAGGACACCGACGATTACTTTCGCGGCGGGATGCAAATTCCGTGGTGGGCGGCTGGTTGCAGCATCTTTGCGACGATGCTCAGTTCGCTCACGTTCACCGGCATCCCCGCCAAGGCGTTTGCGCAAGACTGCGTGTATGCGATTGGCAACATGATGATTCCCGTCGTGGCGATCGTCGCGGTGTTTGTGGCGTTGCCGTTTTTTCGCCGCATCGACGCCACGAGCGCTTACGAGTATCTCGAACTGCGGTTTAGCCGGCCGGTGCGATTGTTCGGTAGCGCGAGCTTCACGCTGTTCCATGTTTTTCGGATGGCGGTGGTAATGTCGCTCACGGGACTCGCGCTCGCCGTGGCGACTCCGCTCACGCCGGCGCAGTCCGTGCTGTTGATGGGCGCGCTCAGCATCGTGTATTGCACGCTCGGCGGCATCGAGGCTGTTATCTGGACGGATACGATTCAAGCGGTTGTCCTGCTAGGCGGCGCTATGCTCGCCTTGGCGCTGTTGATCGCGGGAATCGATGGCGGCGCAAGCGGCTTCGTCTCCTCCGCGCTGGCCGCCCACAAATTCAACCTCGCCAACTTCCATTGGGATCCTACGAGCGCGCAAATCGCGTTGTGGGTGATCGTGGTGGGGGCGATCGGGCAAAACATTTCGTCCTACACCGCCGATCAGGCGGTGGTGCAGCGGTATATGACCACGGCCAGTGAAAAACAAGCGGCGCGTTCCATCTGGACCAACGCCGTGCTCACGATTCCCGCGACGCTGCTCTTCTATGGCCTTGGCGTTGCCCTGTTTGCGTTCTATCAGTCGCATCCCGAAAAGCTGAACCCCACCCTCGCGACAGACCAGATCTTCCCGCTCTTCATCGCCCGCGAGATGCCGCTCGGCCTGGCCGGTTTGATCGTCGCGGGGATTTTTGCCGCCGCGCAATCGACCATCTCGACGAGCATGAACTCCACGGCGACCGCCATCGTCACCGACTTCATGCGCCCCTTCAACGCATGCAAATCGGAGACCGGCTACTTGACCGCCGCGCGGCTCTGGACGCTCGTGATGGGCGTCTCGGGAACATTGTTGGGGCTGGTGTTCGTGAATCCTGATATCAAGTCCCTGTTCGATACGTTCATCATCGTGATCGGATTGTTCATGGGGGTGCTCGGCGGCTTGTTTGTATTAGGGGCGGTGACGACGCGCGCCAATGCAACCGGCGCGTTGGTGGGCGCGATCGTGGGGACCGGCGTCATGTTCAGCCTCTGGAAATTTACGCCGATCAACGGCTTTCTGTACACGGCCAGCGGCATCGGCACGTGTGTCGTGGTGGGACTTCTCGCCAGCCTCGCGGTGGGCCAGCAAACAAAAGATCTCACGGGACTGACGATCTATACAATCCACCGCCCCCGCCAGAGTTCCCAGCCGGATTGAGCAATGGAGCGCTGCCGCGAGCGACCCTCGCGCTCGGCAGTCGCGCTCGGCATTGCCTTCCCGATCCTGGATCGTCTGAGGTAAAATGGGGTGTGTGCCATCCGAGCTTGCACGTCGATAGGAGCAACGTCAATGAGCATCGCGACCCCTCTCATGACCGCCGAGCAATTCCTCGCGCTGCCAGAAGATGGCATGGAGCGCGAGTTGATTCGCGGTGAACTTAAGGAACGGCCGATGACCGTGCGCAATCAATATCATGCGGAAGTCATGGCCATCGTCTCGCAGCGATTGAGGAATTGGCTTGAATCACTTCCTGCCGCTAGCGGCAAAGTCTACGCGGGGGATGTGGGGTGCATTCTGCAGCGCGACCCGGATCTGGTCGTCGGCATCGATGTGGCGTACTTTTCCGAGCACGCGCTCAGCCAAGCATCAAGCGCGACAACCCTTCTGGAAGGCGCGCCCGTCTTGGCGGTTGAAATCTTGTCGCCGTCGGATACGCAAGAAAACATCGTTGAGAAGGTTGACAACTACCTCAGCGCAGGCACGGCGCTCGTGTGGTTGATCGATCCGCATTTCCGCACGGTCACTGTGTATCGCGCCGATCGCACGATTGAAACCTTCGACCACACCCGCACGCTTACCGTCGAACCGCACTTGCCGGGTTTTGCCGTTGCCGTTCCCAAGTTGTTTGGCTGATCTCGGTCGAAACGTCCCGTCCGCACCACGCCGGCTCATCAACATTCGAAGTGCGCGGGCGACTGTTCCACCACTTGCCGCTGTGGGGGCTTGTAAGCTACGCTGGCGGCGGAACTTTGCTACTCGCCACGGGGCCGCGCTTATGCTTGAACTGTACGCACAAACCCAAGCCGCCGCCGAAGTCATTGCGGCCAAATGGGGGAAGAAACCGCACGCCGGAATCATTCTCGGGACCGGCCTTGGCGGCCTCGTGAAGAGCATCGTCGAAGAGGCGAGTTTCGACTACGAAGAAATCCCGCACTTCCCCAAGAGCACCGCCACGAGTCATCGCGGGCGGCTCGTGTGCGGCACGCTCAACGGACTGCCGGTCGTCGCGATGGAAGGCCGCTTCCACATGTATGAAGGCTACTCGCTGAAGCAGATCACGCTGCCGGTGCGGGTGATGAAGATGCTCGGGGCGAACATGCTCGTCGTCAGCAATGCGTGCGGCGGCATGAATCCGTATTACAACTGCGGCGACATCATGCTCATCGAGGATCACATCAACCTGATGGGGGACAACCCGCTGATCGGCATCAACGACGATCGCCTGGGGCCGCGGTTCCCCGACATGTGCGAACCGTATGAGCAAGCGCTCATCGGCCGCGCGCTGGCCCTGGCGCGACGGGAGAACATCGTCGCGCATAAGGGGGTGTTCGTCGCGGTCGCGGGACCGAACCTCGAAACGCGGGCCGAGTATCGTTTTCTGCGTCAGATCGGCGCGGACGTGGTCGGCATGTCCACCGTGCCGGAAGTGATCGTCGCCGTGCACGCTGGCCTGCGCGTGGTCGGTTTTTCCGTCGTCACGGATATGTGCCTGCCGGATTGCCTCGAACCGGCCGATGTTCCCAAGATCATCGCCACGGCCAATGCGGCGGAGCCGAACTTGTGCAAATTGGTGATTGGGGTCTTGGCAGGCGAGAAGGAAGCCGCGGCGTGATCGATCCGGCGATTTGCCCTCCGCAATTTGTCGAACAAACGGCCGAGGTCGTCCGCCGGGCGTGGCCGCAGCGTCCGCGGACAGGCGTCATTCTGGGCTCGGGGCTGGGGCGCGTGATTGATGGCGTCCACATCGAGTGCGAACTCCCTTATGAAAAGCTCCCGCGCTTTCCACGTGCGCTGGCCGCAGGACATCGGGGCGTGTTGGTGTGCGGGCAAGTGGAACATCAGCCGATCCTTATCATGGACGGCCGCTTTCACCGTTACGAAGGCTATCGCACCAGCGAACTGACGCTCCCGATCGCGGTGCTCAAGTCGCTCGGCGTCGAACAGTTGATCGTCACCAATGCCTGTGGCGGGCTGAACCCCAACTTTCGCTCCGGCGAAATCATGGCGATCGCCGAGCACATTAACCTGCTGACACTCGGCCCTCGCCCGTTGCCGCCGAGCGCGCAACCGCATCCGCCGCGGTGGTGCGGCGCGCGAGCCTGTTACGACCACGAACTGCTCGCGAGCACGCTGGCCATCGCGCGGCAGGCAGGCTTTGTATGCCATCGGGGCGTGTATATCGGCGTCGCCGGGCCGAACTACGAAACGCGCGCGGAGTATCGCTTTCTGCGCAAAATCGGCGGCGACGTGGTGGGCATGTCCACGGTGCCGGAGGTGCTCGCGGCGCGGTACCTGGAAATGCGCGTGCTCGGGCTCTCGATGATCACCAACATTGCCTGTCCCGATCGGCCGGCCAAGACGACCCATGAGGAAGTGAAACGCCTGGCGGCCTTAGCCATTCCGAATGTGGCGAAAATCATTCGCGGCGTGGTCGCGGCGAGTAGTGCATAATCAAGCGGTGCGTACTGAAGCGGTGTATAAGGGAGTTGACGAGGCAGCCTGATGATCGTGGGTGGAATCATTCTCTGTGGCGGTAAGAGCACGCGGATGGGATATCCCAAGGCGTTGCTCCCGTTTGGGAATGAGACGATGCTCCAGCGGATGCTGCGGCTGTTGTCTGGCGTCGTGGCGCCGCTGGTGGTGGTCGCAGCCCAAGGGCAAGAATTGCCAGATTTGTGCGCGGCCACAGACGTGATCCTGGTCCGCGATGAACAACCGGAGCGGGGACCGCTCGAAGGCTTGCGCGCGGGACTCAAGGCGATGCGTGGCCATACGGATGCCGCGTACGTCACGAGTTGCGACGCGCCGCTGCTAACGCCGGCGTTTGTCCGCCGCATGATTGATGAACTGGGCGAGGCGCAAGTCGCCGTGCCGGTCGAAGTAGCGGACGGACGGACGTTTCACCATCCGCTCGCGGCGGTGTATCGTTGCGACGTCTTGCCGCAGGTGGAGGCGCTCTTGGCGGCCGATCGGCTGCGGCCGACCTTCTTGTTCGATGCAGTCGTAACGCGGCGGATCCCGATCGAGGAACTACGATCAACCGACCCCGAATTGCATTCGCTCCGTAATCTCAATCGGCTCGATGACTATCTGGCTGCGCTGCACTTAGCCGGACTGCCGCCGGACGCGCAACAATAAAGCGCCGCGCCTGCCTGCTACGCTGGCGCGGTGATATCCGTGGCTTGAAAATCCTCCAGCAGTTTTTCCGTGCTACTGGGATCAACGCTGCGACACGCGATGGTCAGGATCTCGCTGGTTTCGTTCAGAAACGTCTCCCATTCCTCGGCGGTGGTCTCCGGCGGAACGAGCGGCCGAAACTCGCCGAGCAGCAAGATCATCCGCAGCAGGTGGCGAAAGATGATCCCTTCCTGCTTTTGCAGGCGTTTGCTCGTGATGTACTTGTTGAAGTCCCCGCGAAATTCAATCACTTCGCCGGCCGCCCAAACGGGAAAGACTCGGTAGTCCGTCACCGTGGGGTAGTGAAAAGCAAACAGTCGCTCGAGCTTGTCCGCCAGCGTCATTACGCGCGGGCGGCGAAAATCTTCGTCGTACGGGCTCGGCTCCTCTTCGTCTTCGTCCACTTGCCCCAGTTCCGCGGCCGAGACGAGCCCCAGTTGCAACAGGAGCGGGTCGAGACGGGTCATCGCCAGCGGACCGGGCGGCAAATCTTCCGGCTTGGGGACGCGCACCGCGTAACCGATCGAAGGGGGCAACTCGAGCACGCTCTCAATCGCCTGGATCCGTTCAGCCCGATCGGCGACGCCGAGATGCTTGACGAGAAACAGACCATACAGCGGATTGACGCTCCGCAGCACAACCAGCTTTTCGAGTTCCGGCGTTGGATGCGCGACGAGCGCTTGATAATCCGGCTCGCGCGGCGCACTCTCGGCGCCGTCTATCATCTCCGCAGGCTTCGCTTTCGCCGGCGAGAGCTCCGCGGGAATGAGCAGCGAACGCTGCGGCTCTTCTGCAACCGCCGGCTTAGCTTCGCCGGGCTTCTTTTCCTCCGGCGGCGGAGGCTCCGGTTCGAGCTTCACATAGCCGGCGCGATGCAAGACGAGCAACATTTGATCGAGCGAGCGCTGGGCCGCCGCTTGTCGCCCGCTATCCATCAAGCGCTTGCTGACAACCTTCCGTAGCGGTTCCACATCCGGCGAAATCTCGAGCATGTACGCCAACAGCCGCCACGGCAGCGGCCCCTTGCTATAGAGCTTCGTGGGACTGGCAATGCGGAGCTTTTCGAACTGGCCTTCGCTCCAATACTGCTGATTGGTCCGCCGCGTCGGCATCTTCTTCTTGAGGTTCTTCTTGGCGATCCGCAGCTTGGGATCTTTCGTGTCCTCGGGGATCTGGTCGTACTTTTCCTTCCAGCGAAGGATTTTGACGTCGTCCTCGTGCGCCAGCGCGAAGACGTAACCCTGCGAATCGAATTGCGGTCGCCCCGCGCGGCCAAACATTTGATGCGCGACGCTCGCGTCGATCAGCTTGAGTTTGGCAGGCGGTCCCTTCATCAGCGACGGCATCACGACGCTGCGGGCCGGGAGATTGATGCCGGCCGAGAGCGTCTCCGTGCAGACGCAGACCGTGAGCAGCTTCATTTGAAACAGTTCCTCGACGATCCGTCGATACTTGGGCATCAGCCCGGCATGATGCACGCCGACGCCGCGCAGCAGGAGTTGCCGGAGCTTGGGTCCGGCCCCCTGCGAAAAGTCGAACCGCTCCAACTCCGCGCTCAATTGGGCCTGCTGCCCGCTCGCCAAGAGACTCTTCCCCTTGAGTTGCTCCGCAACTTCCCAGCACTGCTCGCGATTGAAGCAGAACACCAGCGCCGGCGTGTAACGCTGTTCCTCGTCGCCATCGGCCATGTGTTCGATTTGTTCGGTGAGGAGCATGTCCCCCACCCATTGAAACGCCAGCGGCACTTTGCGTTCGGTTCCTTGCACCAACTCCAGCTTCCGTTGGTGGCTGGCCTTGAGCCACATCACGAACTCCAAGGCGTTCCCCACGGTGGCCGAGAGGAGCAACGTGCGCACATGGGCCGGCAGCATTCCCAGCGCGAGCTCCCACACAATGCCGCGCTCGGGATCGGCGAAGCTATGGAACTCGTCCATCACCACGGCGCTCACCTCGCCAAAGTCGAACGCGCTCGTGTGCAACAGGCGGTTGAGGAGAATTTCCGCCACGACGACGAGCACGCGGGCATTGGGATTGACGCGGCGATTGCCGGTCACCAGCCCGACATCTTCCGGCGCGAAGCCCCAGCGCACGGCGGCCGCCTGCATTTCGTTGAATTTTTGTTCGGTCAGCGCGATGAGCGGGGTGGTGTAATAGGCGACCGAGCCGGTGTGCAGCGCTTCGAACAGGGCCGCTTCGGCGATCAGCGTCTTGCCGGTTCCGGTCGGCGCGCACACGAGCACTCCTTGCTCGCTGGTAAACCAACTCAGCAGCGCTTCCTCTTGCACGGGATAAGGCGGATAAGGGAGTTGCTCGAAGTAGAGAGCCGCGAGTTGATCGCGCGACGGCGCATCAGCCATCGGCCGCCTCCTGGCAGCGGCGCCAACTTCCGTGGGGCGATGAACCGGTCCCGCTCATGAGTACAACATCCTCGTGCCATGCGTGCTTCAATGCCGCGCGTCATGCTAACACAAGCGCTGCGCAAGAGCCACCCGTTGTGGCGAGCAGACGCGCCGCTGCCGTGCAGGAAACAACGCCGCCCCGTACGAGAAGAAGTCCAGTTTTCACCCCGGCCACAAAACCGCGACCCCATCCGCCTCGTGCGGATGGTGAGCAAGTTGGCGAGCTAAAAGCAAGTTGCTGCAACATCACGACCCCATCGGGCTCGCCCCGATGGTGAAGAAGTCCTACTGGATGTCCCTCAGGGCATCTCATCCGCATCGATGATGGTGAGCAGATCCTCCGAGGCTCGGAAGTCGCGGTTCGTATCGTTCTTTGACGAATAGAACTGATCGGCGCCCCGTTGACCGTATACCACATCGGGAGTGAATGGTCCGACCGTGTCGATGTCGAACCAGGTCGAGAAGTCCTCTTCGCCGTCGACCAAATCTTGCAGGATCTGCGTGAGCGAATCGATGTCGTCGTCGTAAATGGTCGCGTCGCTCACCAAGAGGTCATCGCCGCTGCCGCCGTAGAGGATATCGGCAGCCGTTCCCGCGAGCAGCAAGTCGCTGCCGTTGCCGCCGTACAGCTTGTCGGAGCCGTCTCCGCCGACGACGATATCGTCATCGTTGCCGCCATCCAGTCGGTCGTTGCCAGCGTCGCCAAAGAGGATGTCGTTGCCATTACTGCCGTAGATGCTGTCGGCGCCGTCGCCGCCATAGATGGTGTCGTTGCCCCTATCGCCATACAGCGTATCCCGTCCCGCACCGGCATCGTTGGAAACGAGGACCGTTTCGCCAATTTGGCCGAATGCCACTTCGTACACGCCGAACTCCGGATCGACATAACCATCGCCGAAGATCGTGTCATCGCCATTGCCGCCGCTGACCCGGTCATTACCAGCGCCGCCGAGCAGTACGTCGTTGCCGTCTCCGCCTAGTATGCGGTCGTTACCATCGCCGCCATCGAGCAAGTCGGCATTGGGGCTGCCGGCGATGTAGTCGTTGCCGGCGCCGCCGAAGGCGACCAGGCTAAAGGGGACGCGGCCGTAGGTGGAAATCCGGTCGCTGCCGTTGCCGCCGTAGACGGTGACCTTGTCGCCTGTATTGTAGGGCCCGGTGGTTGTACGGCCGATGCGCACCATCACGCCGCCACTGAAGGACAAGATAATGGCATCGGAAAACGACGTACCGCTGACGATCAAGTTGCCATCGGCGTCGTAACCGATGCTACCGACGTTGAGCGTGATGGACTCCGTCGGCCCAACGCCGCCGTCTTTATCGATGCCGGTGACGGAGACGACGGTCGCAGGGTCGATGGTGTCGAATGCATGCGTCACTGGCGTGCCGCTCGCAGGGCCCACGACGGTCTCATCGATGATGCCGTCGTTGTCCCAGTCGATCTCGAACGTCGCCATGCCCGCTTCATCGGCCGGTGACGGATCGGTAATGGAGAACGTAAAGACCACCGGTTGGAAAACAGCGATCGTATCGGGATCGAGGCCGCCCAGGTCGATATTCGTCGCCGTGGGAGGCGAGTTGGTGACGGTGAGAGGGGCGCTAACCGCAACGCTCGTCAATCCCGCGGCGTCGGTCGCGCGGGCACTTGCCGTGTAGTTGCCATTGTCGTTGATGCCCAAGGCGACGAGTTGCGCCCAGCTTAGCGTGGGCGTTGGTCCGGACGCATCGCTGAAGTCGCCGTCGCCATTGAGATCCCAACCGTAGCTCGTGATCGCGTCTCCATCGGCATCCGTGGCGGGAGCGCCTGCAAGCGTGAGGCCTTGCCCTTCGGCGATGGCGTAAGGCCCGCCGGCACTCGCGATGACGGGAGCGGCGTTGATAAGACGGAGGTAGACATCGTCGAGAAAGATGCTGTTGTCGCCATCGGCCCGCCCGAGTGGCGAATTGTTGAGATTCGCGAAGTTCAAGCTTAATGTGCTGGCCGTCGCGACGAATTCAATCGTCCGAGTTTGGAAGGACGCGACAGTACTGTTGACCGTCACGTTATCGACAACATTGCCACCCACACTGACTTGCAATGGTGCAATCTCACCGCGACCTTGTCGTGCCGCATAGCTATAGGTCAGTGAATAACGGTTGGCCACCACGAAGCCGCTGATATCCTGAGACAGGCTCGAAGTCCCCTTCAAGAGCGCGCGTTGGCTGCCTTCCGGCGCATCTGGCCCGCCATAGCCGCTGCCGTTGCGGATCACCCCCGGTCCCGCGGCGGTTGGCGGAGGGGTGCCGGTTCCAGTCCACCCGGTCGGGTTCGTCAATTCCGCGAACGTACCAACCGCGGGGCCTTCAAAGCCCCCGTTGTTGACAACCGGCGCCACTTTTTCGATGACTCGAATGTGATCAAAGAGCGCTGTGTTGTCCGGCGTGGCGCTATTGACGAGTTCCAGCAGCATGGCGCTCGAAGTGGCCGTGAATGGTTGCGTGGTCACGCGCGTGAAGCGATTGGTGGTGGTTCGATTCACGGCATGTGTCGGGACAAGCGTGGCGCCGTCGACTCGCACCGAGATTTGCGCCGTGTTGCCGTTGCGCGCGTTCTCATAATATTCCAGTTGGTACTCCTTGCCCGGCGTCAGTCCGCGAATGAGCTGCGAGAGCACCCCTGCGTTTTGAATGAAGGCCGCCCGCACGCCGTCCGGCGGTGGGGAGTTAAAGACAAACGGATCGACCGCGCCGCTGGCATTGCCGTTGTTGCCAGTACCTCCCGTGCTAGCCGCCCAGCCGTTGAGTTGGGCGCCATATTGCGGGGCGGGGAGGTTCGTCGGCCCGTCTTCAAAACTCGGATTGATGAGCGTCGGCGACGTCACGGGGAGCAGAGCGTTTAAGCGGACGTTGTCGATATAGGTCGTCTGATCAGCACTCGCAAACGTGGATTCGAAGCGAATGGTGGCGGAATTACTCGTGGCGATAAAAGCGCCGGACGTGTAATCGCGGAACGTGCTGTCGAATGCCCGTCCGCCGTGAATCAAATCGCCATCGACGGTCAAGAAGAAGTTATTGGCGTTGTTGCCCGGCCGCGCCGCGGACGCGAACGTAACCGTATACGCTTCGCCTGGGATCAACCCATTGACCGTCTGCTCGATGAACGCGGCGCGCTGTAGAAACGCGACCGTCGTTCCTTCGGGAGCGTTCACATTGAACGGGCTCGTATTCGTCGCTACGCCGGAATTCGTCGCCGAAAAGGTCCAAGGCGAGCCTGCTGGGCCCCCATAAGGGAACTGACCGAGCGGAACCGCGGGATTCTCGAAGCCGCCGCCGGTGATCTTGGCGGACGTGACTCCCGGTTGCATCGTGCTGCCGGCAGTGAACGTGATCGCACCCGAGATGCGCCCGTTGCCGGAGAGGGTGGCCGTGGTCGCAGCCGCCGCGGGAACATTGATCGCGGCGAAGCTATTCGTGGGGGCTTGTCCGGGATAGCTGGCCGAGAAGACCTTCGAGCCAGGATTGCCGGCATGATCCGTGAATAGTTCAACGGTGAAGTTCGACAACCGATCCTGGCAACAACCATCGTTGCGCTGCCACAGGCGAAGCAAACCGACGTCCAAAGATTGACCCAAGTCGACGACAATTTCGGGACTGAAGTCTTGTCGCGTCCAGGTGTCGCCGGCTATTTCGCGGGAACCGTTGAGAAGCGAGGCCGCAGTTCCGTGACCACCGCCAACGACCCGGTTGTCGTGCTCGATGGTTGCCCCCTTGCTGGTTAGCGCCAGATCTCTGGCATCCACATCCGTGGGGTTAGGTGTTACGCCTGGTGCGAAAGCCTCCAATTCGCCAAACCCGAAGAAACGATTCAGGGAGTCGATGTTGGCAATGACGCGAATGAACCGCGCTTTCGGTTGAACAGCGCCCACGAAGACTTCGCCTGAACCGGTGGCGGAGCCAGTGGCATTGGCGATCGCAAGTTCGCCGGAATCGATATAGGTTCCGCCGCCATAACGGTTGTTTCCACCCAGCGTCAGGGTGCCGCTTCCGCTCTTAACAAGCCGCGTATCGAACACGATGCTGTCGGAACTGTTGTTGGGCACTTGTGAATATAGTCTGCGCGTCGCGGCAATGGCGTTGGGCTGGTTGGCCGCATCAGACAAGACCGAAACCTGCACGTTCGACAGGCGATCGTAGCAACAATCCGTTCGTTGCCAGAGCCGCACGCTTCCCAGAAAACGGTTTTGACCCAGGTCGATAATGTCTTCGTTACCAACGGCAGTGTCGAGCGTGAATGTGGCCCCACCCGATTGCGGCGCGCCGTCGATGAGCGCCGCGGAATTACCGTGCGCAATGGGACCAATGGTTTGTTCAACCGTCGCCCCCTTGGACGAAAGGGCGACATCATTGGCATTGTCGAGCGCTCCGCTCGTCGGCGTGACGCCGACCAGGAAGGCTTCAATCTCGCCAATGTGCAACAGCCGCGCGGTATCGGGAAGATTCTTGACGCTGATGTAGCGGCCAAAGGCGCCTGCCGTCATCGTTCCCAAGATCGAAACGTCACCGTCTCCATCGATGGCCAAAGTGTCGCCGCCGACATTCACCGCGCCGGCGAGCGTCAAGTTTGTTCCCGCTTGAGCAGAGAAGATCTCTGCCCCAGAGAGATTGACTTGCGCATTGATGGTATTGCTGGACGAACCATATTGACGAACGTTCGGCGTCGTGATCGAGCCACTGGTCGCGACAATGGTGTAGGCGGCGCTGGAATTCCGGAACTCCAATCCCCCAATGCCCAAGTGCGTCGCGTCGATGGTCACCGCCCCAGCACCGGAATCGCGAAAGACGGCAACCTCAGACGCCGCATCAGGAACGTTGGCATTTGCCCAGTTCGCGGCGTTGTTCCAGTTTCCATCCCCGGCGCCGCCGGTCCAATCGATGAACGTGTTGGTCGTCGCCAGTTGTGCAATCTCGCTCTCACTGAGCACGCGATCGAAGATGGCGAAGTCATCGATCATTCCGATGTGCGGGTTGCTACCGTCAGACTCCTGGCCGATAAAGAAGCCGACGATGGAGCCCAGGTCCGCGGTGCGAATGCCGCTGTTCCACATCTGTCCGTTCAAATAGACAGACATGACATCGTTGACTCCATCCTTGACGAACACCCAGTGATTCCATTGCGTCTCGAATTGATTCACTTCAGCCGCCGTGGCTGTCCTCTCAATACGCTGCGTGGCGCCTGCTCCCCCCGCGGAATCGAAGTAGTTGATGTTGTTTCCCCATAGCAAATGCGTCTGCAATTGCCGATTATTGCCAGCATCGAACCCGCTGAAGATGGTGCTATTGCGCGGATTGTCGGGCGCCGAGTTGAGTTGCCACAGCGATACCGACGCTTGGTTCGTCGCCGCAATCGTAGCGAGTGCTGCGGTCGCGTTATCAACACTAACCCGTCCTGCGCCGGAGACTTGTAGAGCTTGATCTCCAGGCAGGCCGGTTCGCCCCGTGACGCGCGTGGCGTCGCCCACAAACGTGCCATTGGCTCCATGGGAAGAGCCATCCACCGCGACCGAACCTGAACCTTCATTGAATCCATAATAAACGAGCGGTTCGAGTGCGAGCACCACATCGGCATACGCCAGGACGCGGCGCTCTTCGAGGTTCTCCACGCGGAGCTTGCGATTACGTTGCGACTTCAGTTGACGACGGCGAGACATGGAGGCTTTCATCGGGACGTTCCTCGAGACGATGGATGGGGGACAGTGATGAGGGGGTGAAGTGCAGGCGAGCGCAGGCTAGAACGAAGCATTCCTGAGCGGCGCTGAGACCTGCTCGACAAACTGGGAAACCGAGCGCGAGATGGACGTGTCTTGATGCTGACATGCCGCCCGAAATCTGCATGGACAAGGAGTTGCGTGACCAACACAACCCGCAAATCTCCGACGGACAGGCTACAGCGTAATCACTCAAAACCCTAAAGTCCAACAAATCGGTAGGGCTTCCAGAAAATAAATTCCCACCTATTGGATGAACGTGTCGGGATGTGGGAGTCGAACATGCTGCCTGCCGATGCGTTTCCCATGCTCAAGCACGGCCCTGAATGCCAACATTTCGACTGTGCACACGTTCGATTTGCCCCACTAGTGGTGGGATGTAGTGGCCCCTGGGGCCATCATCGCGTCCGCAGTCCCCTCCAGGACGGTTTATGCTCCTTCTCGCTGCGCGGCTCGAGCCATGGAACCTCGCCTCGCTTCTAGCAAAAAACCGATGATTTTTCACGCGATTACGGTGCATTTATGTCGGTTGTGACTCCTATCGCGGCGTTTGGCGGTCGATAATGCGAGTTCGATCCATTGGGAGGGCGTTTACGGCCTTCCGTAACTCGGGGGCGCAATACTGCAAGCTACGTTTGCACGTGGCAGATTCTCACGCATGTAACTTCGCGTGCGGGGGCAGAGTTTCTCCCAATTTCACGGTATCTGGAATGTTCGAGCAGCATCGCATTTTGATCGTTGACGATAGCCCGCTCAATCTGCAGTCTATGCAGAGCTTATTGCGGGGAGAATACACTTTGGCTGTCGCGACTGACGGCCCCACGGCGATTCAAAAGGTGCGCACGTTCGCGCCGGACCTCATCCTCTGCGATACGATGCTCCCCGGCCAAAGCGGCTACGAGGTTTGCGAAGCCATCAAGCGCGGGCCGTGCGCGGTGTTTACGCAGGTTATCCTCGTCTCCTGGGAAGCGTCGCCTGCGGAGCGTTTGCGCGGCTATCGATGCGGCGCGGACGACTACCTCACCCGGCCATTCGAACCTGAGGAACTGTTGGCGAAGATCCACGTCCACTTTCGGCTGCGCGATGCGCAAATCCAACTCTGGGAAGCGCACTCCCTCATTCAGAAGCACAACGCGGATCTGGAACAACTGGTCCGCGAGCGCGCCGCGGAAGTCGTCGCCATGCAGGATGTGGCCGTGTTCGCCATGGCGGAGTTGGCCGAAACTCGCGACTCCGACACCGGCCATCACCTGCTCCGCATGAGGGCGTACGCGCAGCGCCTGGCCGAGGAGCTTCGCACCGAGGGTCCGTATGCGGCTAAAATTACCGATGCGTTCCTGTACGATCTGTATCGCGCCACGCCGCTGCATGATATCGGCAAGGTCGGCGTACCGGACGCGGTATTGCTTAAGCCTGGCAAGCTGACGGCGGCAGAATTCGAGCAGATGAAGCAACATGTGGAGATCGGCGCCGTCACGCTGGAACGAGCCGCGCAACGAGCCGGCGGCGGAGACTTTCTCGCTATGGCCGCGCGGATCGCGCGGTATCATCACGAACGGTTCGACGGCAGCGGTTACCTGGCCGGCCTCTCGGGAACAAGGATCCCGCTCTGTGCACGGATCACCGCGCTGGCCGATGTCTACGACGCGCTGACAACCGCCCGCGTCTATAAAGATGCACTGTCGCACGAAGCGACACGGGAGATGATTATCGCCGAGTCCGGCAAGCAGTTCGATCCGGAGATTGTCGCGGCTTTCGAACGTTGTTCCGCCGATTTCGAGAGTATTCCCGAGCAATTCGAGCCGCTGTGCGCGGCTTTCGCGTAGCGTCTTTTGGTCCTGGCTCATGGGGCCTGCACTTTCTTTCGCCTCCGAATGCTGGCATCATGCGAGGATTGCCTGGCTCGCACTTGTACGGAGGAATGTCTGATGTTGCTGGACTATCCGCTGCGTTTTCGTCCGCTGTTTCGCCGCTATCTTTGGGGCGGAAGACGCCTCGCGACCATGCTGCATAAGCCGCTCGGCGAAGGCGACGACTACGCGGAGAGTTGGGAAATCGTGGACCACGGGGAAGATCAAAGCATCGTCGCCGCCGGACCAGCCGCCGGGAAATCGCTGCACGAGTTGGTTGCTGAGCAGGGCGAGGCGCTGCTCGGTCGCCACCATCCGCAACAGAATTTTCCGCTGCTGTTCAAGTTTCTGGATGCCAATCAGCCTCTCTCCGTGCAAGTGCATCCCAACGACGCCTATGCCCAGCAGATGAACCCGCCTGACTTGGGCAAGACCGAAGCCTGGATCGTGCTGCATGCGGAACCGGGGAGCGTATTGTATGCGGGGCTGAAGCGCGGTTTTGATCGGGCGGCCTTCGCGCGCGAAGTCGAGCGGGGGACGACGGAGTTGTGTTTGCATCAGATCCAGCCCCGCGCCGGCGACTGCGTGTTCATTCCCGCCGGCGTGCCGCACGCGCTGGGGGCGGGACTGGTTATTGCCGAGATCCAGCAAGCCAGCGATACGACGTTTCGCGTCTTCGATTGGAATCGTGTCGGCGCCGATGGCCGCCCGCGAGCGCTGCACATCGCCCAAGCGCTGGAGGTGATCGACTACGAGCATGGCCCCGTCGCGCCGCAAACGCCCGAGCCGACCGAGCGCCCCGAAGTGGAGCGCCTCGTCAAGTGCGACAAGTTCATGCTTGATCGTTGGATGATTTCTCAGGCAACGAGTTCCCCACCTTCGAAAATCGGCGGCGATGAGCGCTGTCATATCGTGGCCTGCGTGGCCGGCGAGGTGAAACTGACAGGCGACGCCGCCGGGGAACCGCTCTCGCTCGGGCAAACAGCGCTTCTGCCGGCCGCCGCTGGCGCCGTCACGATTCAGCCCCACGGGCAAGCTGTGCTGCTCGATATGTACTTGCCGTAAACGTCTTACAAACCTTTTCATAGGCATCTTCGTATCAGGGCCGGGAGGGAATCGTCGGCATAATCCGTTCGGAACTGGTTTGCCGCTAGCGACGCTGCCGATAGCAGTAACGGCGCGATAGGGTGGTATTCGCCTGTTGGCGGTCACGGACAATCCCTATAATTCGCCCTCATTACCGGTACGGAAACCTCACGCGCTGCGCGGAAGTCCCGCGACTTTGGAGCGCTAGATCGTCAAGGGAGTGTCTGGCATGGCCCATCGAACTTGGACGCGCGGCCTGGGGTTGCTGATGGCGCTGGCCTTGTTGACGAGCAGCGGCTGTAAATCGACGCGCTGGCCGACGCTGTTTCAACCGGGGCCGACCGAATATCAGCGGTACAACGCGATCGAGCACGATCCGTACCCCGACCCCTATCAAGGTCCAGAAGCGCTCGGCACGCGCCCCCGCGATTATCAAAGACCGCTCAACGACTCGCAGCGCTATCCCAGCATCCGCGGCGCGAATAACGCCATGGCGCCAGCCGCGTGGTAATGTGGTGGTGACCACGTCGTTTTCCATCAATTCACCAGTTTGCCTCCTTCGAGCCTGGACGTGCGGCCGGTATGATAAAGGGTTCTGTCCCTTCCTCTCGCCGTACGTGCCGCCATGCGAAAGCGCTCGACCAAGTCGACCAAACCTCCGAAACCGACCAAGAACCAGACCCGGCGCGAAGCCCCCGAATTGGGCGAGCAGCGGCTGCAAAAAGTGCTGGCTGCCGCAGGCTTGGGGAGCCGCCGCAAGTGCGAGGAGCTGATCACCCAGGGGCGAGTCGAGGTCGATCGTCAGGTGGTGACGGAGCTCGGCACGCGGGTCGATCCGCAAACGCAGGAGGTCCGCGTCGATGGTTCCGCGATTCGCCAGCAGCGGATGGTGTACTTCATCGTCAACAAGCCGTCGGGCGTGCTCTCGACCAACTACGATCCGGAGTATCGCACGCGGGTGGTCGATCTGGTCGCCGCGAACGAACGATTGTTCACTGTCGGCCGGCTCGACCAATTCAGCGAAGGCCTGATTCTCGTCACCAACGACGGCCAACTGGCCAATCGCTTGATGCACCCGCGCTATGGCGCCGAGAAGACCTATCAACTCGTCGTCGCAGGGCAGATCGAACCGGCAACGATTGCCCGCTTGCGCAAAGGGGTGCATCTGGCCGAAGGGTTCGCGCGGGTGGCCTCGCTCACGGTGCGCAAGGAACGGCCGCACAGCAGCGACTTGGAAATGGTGCTGCGTGAAGGCAAAAATCGCGAACTGCGCCGCATATTCGCCGCCGTCGGTCACAAAGTGTTGAAGCTGCGCCGCACGCAAATCGGGCCGCTCAAGCTTGGTGAACTGCCGGTCGGCGCGCATCGCACGCTGAGCAAAGCCGAACTCGACAAGTTGTTCGACTACGCCTACAGCAAACGCCGGCCGGAGCCTAAGCAGCAGCGGCCAGCGAGCGAGCGAGCGCGTCCAGACGATGAAGATCTCGCGCCGCTGATTGACGAATCCGAGGAAGCGCTCGGCAGCGCCGAGGAGGCGATGCCGCTCTTGGTCGATGACTCCGCATACTTCGAGGAGACAGGGGAGGGGAGTCAAGCGTTTCGCCCGCAGCGTCCAGGCGCGGTCATCGCGTTCGACGACGACGATCAAGTCGCGCCGCGAAAAACAAAGACCCACGCCGCTCCCTACGACGCCCAGCGCATCCCCCGGCCCCGCGGACCCAAGAAGAAGTTCGCAAAGAAGAAGTCTGCTGGCGGACGAGCCGGGGATGGTAAAGCCGGTCGCGGTAAGGCCAGTGATAGTAAGGCCAGTGGCGGTAAGGCCAGGTATGTGAAAACGAGCGCCGGCGCTAAGTCGGGCGCGGCGAAGAAGTTCACGAAAAAGCCAACCAATAAGAAGCCTGCCCATAAGAAAGGTCGCTAGTGGATAATCCGCTGCATGCCTCGTGTTATGCCGATAATGCCGTGCAGTGCACGGTGGAAGTGATGGAAAACGTGCGCCTGGCGCGCGACACCTATCGCCTGCGATTCGCGTGTCCGGAGATGGCGGCGCGCATCACGCCGGGCCAGTTCCTGATGCTGCGTTTGGCCGGCACTAACGATCCCCTCATCGGCCGCCCGCTCGCGTTGTATAACATCGTCCCCGCACCTGACGGCGCGCCGCATGCGATCGACGTGGTCTATCTGGTCAAAGGGAAGTTCACCAGCCACCTGGTCAGAGCCACAGCGGGGCAGCACGTCGTCGTCTGGGGACCGCTCGGCAATGGCTTCTCGGCCGAGCCGATCGAGCACCTCATCATGGTCGCTGGCGGAATTGGGCAAACGCCGTTCTTGACGCTGGGGCAAGAATTTCTCGGCCACCGCCAGTTTGGCAATCCTCCGCGCGCTGTTGCTCCCAGCCGCCGCGTGACCCTCTGCTATGGGGCGCGGACCGCCGCGCTCTTGGCAGGCGTGGATGATTTCGCACAAGCAGGCGTCGACGTGCGCATCGCGACGGATGACGGCTCGCGCGGACATCACGGCCTGGTGACGGATCTGCTCCGGCAGGTCTTGCAAGAATCCAGCGGTGATCATCGCATTGTCTGCTGCGGTCCCGAAATCATGATGGCCGCGGTTGCCAAAATCGCCGCCGAAACCGGTTCGAACTGCCAGGTCTCGCTCGAAACGCCGATGGCTTGCGGGATTGGTATTTGCTTCACGTGCGTGGCCAAAGTTCGCGATGCCAGCGGCGCGTGGGACTACAAGCGAACCTGTGTGGAAGGCCCCGTCTTCGACGCCGCCGCGATTGAGTGGTAATCCTGCTCGAGATGCGGCTTCTCTGTCAAACGTTACTCGCCACGGCTGGCGCCGAACTCGACCAGGATGTTAACCGCCGCTTCCAACTGCGCGAGTTCGACCCATTCATCCGCCGTGTGCGCTTGCGCGATCGAGCCTGGTCCGAACACGACCGTCGGCACGGCCAGCGGCGAATACATGGAGCCATTGGTGCCATAGGGGACGCCGATCAACTGACCACTAGCGCCGTGCTTGCGCGCGGCCAGCGCCAGGCGTCTCGCGAGCGCCCCGTTGTGCGCTTCCGACAATCCGCCGGAGTGAATGAACGGCCGCTCATGCGAATGCCTCACGCTTTCATGAACCTCCTCATTCAAGAACGTGATCACCGCTTCCTGCGCGGCGAGTGGATCTTCGCCGGGGAGCACACGGCGGTCGATCTCAATCGTGCACTGGTCCGGCACCGTGTTGACGCTAATCCCGCCGCGGATCGTCCCCACACTCAGCGTCGGCTGGCCCACCAGCGGATGTTCGGCCAACGTCGGCGCAATCTCGTTCGCGTAGATTTCGAGCACATCCAGCACGCGCGCCATCGCATAGATGGCGTTCACTCCGGCCGCCGGATTGGAACTATGCGCCGCGGTGCCGTGCGTGTGACAGCGCCACCGCGAGACCCCTTTATGCGCGACCACCACATCCAGCGACGTCGGCTCCAGCACCACAATCCCGTCCGGTCGGCGCGGGAGGAGTTGGGATTTGCCCGTCGCCCACAATTCAGTAAGCGCCCTCGCGCCGCTGTAGCCATGCTCTTCGTTGACGGTGCACGCCAGCACAATCGTCGGCCGCCCGCGCTGCGGAAGCTCGGCGATCCGCGCGAGCGCCGCGAGCATCGTCGCGAGTCCGCCTTTGATGTCGCACGCGCCGCGTCCATACAGCTTGCCGTCCGCAATGTTCGGTTCAAACGGCGGAATGCTCATCCCTTCAATCGGGACGGTATCCTGATGCGCGTCCCACATCAGCAACTCCCCGCCGTCCTGAGGCGGGATTTCGCCCGGCAGGCTAATGAGTAAGTTGTCGCGCAGCGGGGCCACGGTTTGACGCTCGCACGCCCAGCCCCGACTGTGGGCGAGTTGCTCTAAATGCGCCGTCACCGCGTGCTCGAAAAACTCCGGACCTTCAACCTCTTTTCCCATCGGGTTGACGCTGGGAATGCGAACCAACTGGGCGAGGATTTCCACAACGTCGAGCGGCATAATCGTTCCAGCGAAAAAGAGTTCTCCGTATTGTAGGCTCGTTACGCGTTTCGCGTCAGATCACTCGGCGGCGGTAAATTAGGCTAAATTTCGGTCAATGACGCCGAACGAATGACGTCGACACCTGCCAGGCCGTTGGCTATACTCCGCCCCCTCTTCCCTTGGATGCCTATCCGCGGAGCGTGGAGTGACACGGACGTCGACCCGCTATTTTGGGCTGATCTTGCTGTTGGCGGTGCTGTGCTCCGCCGCCAGTGGCTGCGTGCGCCGGCGGCTCACGGTGCGCAGCGCGCCGGCCGGCGCCACGGTCTACGTGGACGAACAGCCGATCGGCGAGACGCCTGTTTCCACCTCGTTCACCTATTACGGCACGCGCAACATTCGCCTGGTCAAGGACAACTTTGAAACGCTGAGCGTCAAACAAACGTTCAATCCGCCGTGGTATCAATACCCGGTGATCGATTTCGTCACCGAGAACCTTTGGCCTTGGGAAATCCGCGACGAACGGGTCGTCGACTTCCCGATGATTCCGCAACAGATCGTCCCCACCGAGCGATTGCTCGAACGAGCCCAGGAACTACGCGATTCCTCGAGCCACGGCGTCATCGTGCCGCCGGTCACGCCGGGGGAACAGATGTTCGCGCCGCCTAACAGCTTCGTTCCGCCGACGAATCCCAACATGCTCCCGCCCCCGACAACGCTCCCCCCCAACACCAACCGCTTCCCGCCCGTCGAGCCCAGTTCCCCGTCGATACTACCCCCCGGCCGCGTCCTGCCGTAGCGAAGCGTAACCCGTGCTCAAGCACGGGCCTATTACCCGCCTGACGGCGGGAAAGGACCGTGAACGGCCCTGAATGCCGACGTTTTTAACCACACACGCCATCGCCTGACCCCACCAATGACGGCCATTATTAGCCCTTCTGCGCAATCATCGCGGCAGCGAATCCGCCAGGGGCGTTTACGCTCCTTCTCCGCGCAGCGGTCTTAGGCCCGTGCTTGAGCACGGGTACATGTCGCGCCGCCTGATCCTGCATTTCAGGGGCGTTTACGCTCCTTCTCGCTGCGCGGCTTCAGCCGTGAACCTGCGCCCAGGATTGGAGGCTAACCGAGATTATTAACGACGTGATGTTCAAACAGAGTATTGCGGCACTCCATGCTCGGTTCAAAAAAACATGTTGATTTGCGCAGCGTGACCCTCGCGAATAATCCCAGCTAGCGCTCGCACGGACAATTTAGCAAATTAACACGACTTCGTCAATAGATACGCCTCAATAAACACGCAAAAATTCTTCTTTCACCGCTGCCACGACACCCCGCCCCCACCTTTGACGCTGAGTATTAGTGACATTTCTTCACCCCCGCCACAACACCGCGACCCCACCCGCCACCGGCGGGGGGTGCGCCCGGGGGTGAGCGAA
>CAUJKE010000237.1 GCA_963205385.1 Planctomycetota bacterium
CCAAAGGCTTTTGCAGGCTCGCCTTTCACACCGGCCGGTTGTTGCAGCGACGCATCGACCGTGGAATGAAACACGGCGACGCCGGCGCGGCGCGCGTCGGCCGGGCGCGTGGGGCGCAGCAAATAACCTTCCGTGAAAATCTTCGGCTCGACTTCGTAGCGCACCCGCTGCCGCGTGACGCCATCGACGCGGTCCTCTTCCAAGACTTCGAGTTTTGGCGCCGCGCGGCGCGGAAGATGTTCGCTCCCCAAGAATTGCAGCCAGGAATCACGTAATTCCGCGCGGCGCGCCAGCCAGGCGTCTTTGGTAGTGATCGCGTGGCCGGCGCGATCGACGAGCAGCGGCGCGAGTTGCGGCAAGTCCGCCGGGAGCGACTGGGGAGGCGTTTGCACTTCCGAGAGCCAGGCCAGTTCGGCGGCCCGGAGCGATGGGCATTGGCCCACGTAAGCCGCTCCCAAACCAACGGCGCTAGCGGCCAGGAAGGAACGTCGGGACAAGCTCGGAAGTGCGATTGTCATGGAAGGAACTCCGACAGGCAGGGCGGGACTCACTTCAGCCCAGTTTACCTGCTGGCAAGGCCGGAGGCACGCGGGGCGGTGTGAGGTACAATCGAGGCATGCCAACACCTTCGCAGCCACCTGTGAATCGCGCGCGTCGCCCGTGGCAACCGCGGTTTTCGATCTTGAGCATGATGCTCACGACGCTCGTTGTGAGCGTCGCGGCGGCGGCGGTTTCGTACCTGGTGAATTATCGGCGCGAGAGCGACGGCCGGTTTGGCCAGTTGATGTTCCTCTTGATCACGCTCGCCGGCCCGCTGGTGCTCGTGGTCGTGGTCAGCCTGGTGCGCCACATTAGCGAGCTTCTCTCCCGTCCCAGGCGTCGCAGGCGCTAGCCGCCGGTTGAGGTTGGGCATCCGCGAGATGCTCATCGAACCAGGCCAGCGACTCGGTGGCGACTTCGCCGCGCGCGTCCCACCAGACCCCAAAGTGGCCTGTGTCAGGCAGGAAGACGAGTCGGGCCGGTTGCTCCGCGGCAGCGTAAATCCGCAAGCTATGTTCTGGCGGAATGATCAGGTCGTCGAGACCGTGCACCAGCAGAATGGGCGCGGACGTCTGCGTGATGGCCGCTTCGGCGCTCGCATCGTCCGGATTGAAGTTCCCAATGCGGCCGGCATCGTCGAGGGCCGCGTTGAAATAGCTGGCCGGGATGAGCGACCCCACGCCGGGGAGCACGGTGCGGACATAGTGCGGCACTTCGTCCCGCAGGTCCGCAAAGGGGGCGGCGGCGACGATGGCCGCGACGCGCCGGTCCAGCGCGGCGAATTCAATCGCGGTCGCCGCGCCATAGGAATGACCAAACACGCCGATCTTGCCTACGAGCAGGCCGCGGGCTTCCAGTTCGTCGAGCACTTGAACGAGGTCTTGCGACTCCCGCACGCCGTAGGTGAGCGTCGCGCCGGACGAGCCGCCATGACCGCGGAGA
This sequence comes from Planctomycetota bacterium, assembly GCA_963205385.1. Lineage (GTDB taxonomy): Bacteria > Planctomycetota > Planctomycetia > Pirellulales > Pirellulaceae > JAEZGD01. Next base: position 1,483 of record CAUJKE010000237.1, read on the forward strand.
TCGACAATCGCCACCCGATAGCCAGCCTCGGCAAAACGGTCGCCAATCGGAATCATCCACAGCCCAGCGGCCCGAATGCCATGTAACACCACAATCGTCCCGCGCGGTTCGCTGGTGGGGTCCGGCGGATCGATCACGGAGACCGCCAGGCGAGCAGGCTCGCCGCTGGTGACCGCCACGCGAAACCGCTCGCGAACTCCCAACGCCTGGTAAGGCGCCTCCCACACCTCGCTCGTTTGGGAAAATGGCTGGAGCTGATAGGGAGTGCGCACGATCGCTTGCGTGAGCACGGTCGAACAACCGCCCAAACCAAGAAGGATCGCCACCAGAAGTAAGGACAGAAAGCGGGGCATGAATGAGAAATTACGGTTGGCTGTCGAGTCTTCAGGAGCAACCCCGGCTTGTCGTAAATCATCCGCCGGGGGTCAATGCCGATCTTTGGCACGACAATTGCGTATATTCAAGGAGCGCGATGCGACCTTCATCCAATCGCGCGAGTCGCTAACAGCGAAACGGGCCGGAACAGAGAAGAGCCCAGTAATGGGGCCGGTACCGAAGAGGCAATCAGCGGAACAGGCTGTGAGGCTGTCAGCGATAACCAGGCACTTTTCGTGACCGGGACTCACGGAATGTGCTTGGAAATGGGCCGGAAGAGGCGCCGGACCAGAGTATTTGAGGCGAGATGAGGGAGCGGTGACTGCGGTTGCCGCAAAGAAGATCAGGCGAGTTGGGGATCCGCGTGACCAGGGGTTCCCAACTCGCCTGCTTCATTTTACTGTATCGTTTTGCAACACATGTAGCATTTTGATACACTCTCAACACGCAACCGCCAACGCCGTGTTCCCATTCGAAATCAAAGCGTCACCCGCGCTCAATCACAGACCGAGTACCCGCCGAACGGCGGGAGAAGGACCGTGAACGGCCCTGAATGCCGGCGTCTTTTACCGCGCACGCTATCGCGCGCCCACTAATAACGGCGATTATTAGGGCGGCGCACAATCACCGCGGCGGCGATTCCCCCGGAGTGTTCGCGCGCACCACGCACGTTAAACTACCAATCGTTACAAAAATCACTGACGGCGCGTTCATACCTATTCTACCCACCCAACGTCCCGCAGGCAGTTACCCCAGCATTGTAGCTGTCCGGCTGGTCAATGGGCTCAGTATCGTCGCTGGCATTCATGCGCATGCGACGACCGCCTCCGCGACGTCATGCCCCCGGAAGGAAACATAGGCGCCCCATTTTCACGACAACGGCGGTTTGCGTCCCCTACACAGGCCGTTCGCCTGCGAAATGCGGCCGGCACGCACCCCCGATTGTCCATTTTGGCCAGGCGGTCGATAATCAGCGGCTTGTCACCCGTCCGGCGGTCGCTGTTGTTTGTCTCACGAATTTTTCAGGAGTTTGCTCATGCCTTTGATCCCCCTCCGGACGCTGCTCGATCATGCGGCTGCCAATGAATACGGCGTCGCGGCGTTTAACGTCAACAATATGGAGCAGATTCAGGCGATCATGGAAGCGGCCAACGAGATCGACGCGCCGGTCATCGTGCAGGCGTCACGGGGCGCGCGGGCGTACACGCAGGACAACTTCCTCAAGCACCTGATGATCGCCGCCTCGGAACTCTACCCGCAGATTCCGATCGTGATGCATCAAGATCACGGCAACAGCCCGGCGACTTGCCTGTCGGCGATCGAAAACGGCTTCACCAGCGTGATGATGGACGGCTCGCTGGAAGAGGACGGCAAAACGCCGGCCAGTTATGAATACAACGTGAGGGTCACGGCGGAAGTGGTGAAGCTCGCGCACGCCAAGGGGGTTTCGGTCGAAGGGGAACTCGGTTGTCTCGGCTCGCTGGAAAGCGGCGAAGGGGAGCAGGAAGACGGCCACGGCGCGGTGGGCGTCTTGTCGCACGATCAACTTCTGACCGATCCCGATGAAGCGGCCGACTTCGTCGCCAAGACCGGCGTCGACGCGCTCGCGGTCGCCATCGGCACCAGCCACGGCGCGTACAAGTTCAGCAAGAAGCCGACCGGCGAAACGCTCGCCATGGCCCGCATCGAGGCGATTCATAAGAAGCTCCCCAACTGCCACCTGGTGATGCACGGCTCGTCGTCGGTTCCGCAGGAACTGCAAGACATCATCAACCGCTACGGCGGCAAGATGAAGCAGACCTACGGCGTGCCGGTGGAAGAGATTCAACGCGGCATCAAGCACGGCGTGCGGAAGATCAACGTCGATACCGACAACCGCATGGCGATGACCGGCGCGGTCCGCAAGGTGTTGTGGGAAAGCCCCGAGAAGTTCGACCTCCGCGACTGGATGAAGCCTGCGCGTAGCGCCATGCAAAAAGTTTGCAAGGAGCGCATGGTCGCGTTTGGCCAGGCGGGCCAGGCGGCTAAGTTGCGGTAATTGAAGCTGCGTCCAAGAATCCACGCGCGCCGCGAGTGCTCGTCGCAACACGACCACGCGCGGCTTTTTCATGCGCCGCGGGCAGCAGCGCGGGTGTACCCATGTTCGACGAGCCACTGCCAGGCGTCGCGGAGCGACGCTTCGAGCGGACGAACCTGATAGCCGAGTTCCTGCGCGGCGCGCTCGGACGAGTAGTAGTGCCATTGGCTGCTCAGCGCTACGCCGGCCGTGTTCACATCCCCTTCGCGCCCGGTGAGACGGCGGCGCAAGTCGCCGAATTGCCCGCCGATGATGCGCATCAGCGGCCCGGCGCGCATGATGGGAGGCCGCCCTCCGCTGACAGCCGCCATCTGCTTCCAAAGGTCGAAGTAGGGGATGTTGTGTCCCGCCAGAATGTAATGCCGCCCGCGCGGCGCGCGTTCGGTCGCCGCGATGATTCCCTCGGCCACATCGCGCACATCGCACACGCTCCCGCCGCCGATGGGCGCAAACGGCGTGAACTGTTCGACGACCGTCACAAGCATCCGCCCGCTCGAAGGCTTCCAGTCCCACGGGCCAAGCATGAAGCCGGGGTGAATCACCACGGCGTCAACCACCGCGGCCGCCTTGTCCACGAGTGCTTCCGCTTCGCTCTTGGTGACGACATAAGTGCAGGGAACTTTGTTTGCCCGCGGCGATTCCTCGGTTTGCGGAACTTCCTGGCCGCTTACGCCGAGCGTATCGACGGTGGAGATATGCACCAGTCGCGCGGAATTGGCTTGGGCGGCGGCGAGCATGTGGCGCGTGCCGTCCACGTTAATCGCGCGATGTTCGGCGAGCTTCGACCAACCCAATTGCACCACGCCGGCGCTGTGAATGATGGCGTCGCAACCTGCGGCGGCTTGCAGCACGGCCGGGGCGTCGCGCACATCGCCGGGGGCGATTTCCACGTCGAGCCCTGCGAGGGACTTGTCGCTCGCGTTGCGGGCCAGCACGCGGACCTCGTGCCGGCCGTGCGCCAGCAGCGCGCGGAGGACGTTGTTCCCGACGAGTCCGGTCGCGCCTGTGAGCAGTAATTTCATAAAGCTGGGCCGCGCAAGACGCGTGGGGGATGTCTACTTGGGCCGCACGTCGCCGCGCGTCCACTCGCCATCAATCAATCGCCACGGCTTGCCGCTGGGGGCGGCATCGGCCAGGAGCGGCGGCAGACGATGAGGGCGAACGCCGTCGAAACATTCCAGCGCCGCGAAGCGGCGGAGCGCCGCGGGGATGCCCACCGCAGTGAAGCCGGGGTGGCCGGTGGCCGGATAGGGGCCGCCGTGATGCATGGCCGGGCTAACCGCGACGCCGGTCGGCATCTTGTCGTTGAGGAGGCGACCCACTTTCGCCAGCAGTCGCGGCGCGAGCTTGTCATAGGCGGCATCGTCGTTGCCTGTGGTGTCGCTGTAGATGCAGCCGGTGAGGTTTCCTTCGAAAGTATCGATGATCTGCGCCGCCTGGGGGATGTCGTCGGCGATGACGATCAGCGATGCGTTGCCGAAGGCTTCGGTTTGCAGCACTTCGCTCTTGGCGAGGAACTGCTCGCCGGTGACGCCCAATAGCGTGTTGCTATAGCTGTAGCCTTGGCCGCCGCCGCTCGTGCCGCCTGTGAAGATCCGCGCTCCGGCGGTGCGGAGGGTCGCGATCGCTTTGCCCAGCGCCGACTCGACATTTTGCGATAGCAGCGTGCCGACGGCCGCGTGGCTGAACCGCTCGATGGCCGCCGTGATGAACTTCTCCGTCGTGCTCCCTTTGATGAGCAGAATCAGCCCCGGGTTGGTGCAGAACTGGCCGGCCCCCATCAGGCAACTGGTGCAAAACTGGCCGACAATATCGTCAAAGCGTTCTTCGAGCGCGCCTGGCAAAATCACGACCGGGTTGACGCTGGAGAGTTCGAGGTAAATCGGCTTGCCGGCTGCGTCGGCGGCGGCTTTGAGTTTGAGCCCCGCGCCGCGACTGCCGGTGTAGCCGGTCGCGCCGACGCGCGGATCGGACACAAGCCGCTCGCCATCGGCATGGCCGGTGCGATACAAGAGCTGCACCAGGCCAGGCGGCATTTGCGCCGCGTGCGCCGCGGCATGCGCCTCTTCCGCGAAGAGTCGCGTTGTGCCGGGGTGCGATGAATTCGCCTTGGCGATCACGGGATTGCCGGCGGCAATCGCGGCCGCGAAATCTCCCCCCGCCACGCTATTAAACGCGAACGGGAAATTGTTGGGGCCAAACACGATCACCGGGCCAATCGCCGAGAGCATCGACCGGATATTATTCGCGGTGTCGATCGTCGGCAACGCCCACGAACCTTCCCGCGCGGCAGCGGCGGCTTGCCGGAGTTGGCTCGCGGTGCGCGGCAGTTCTACATCGGCCAGGCGCGGCGACTTGGGCAGCGCGGATTCGGCATGCGCAAGCTCGACGAGCTCCTCGCGACGTGCCTCAATGCGGGCGGCATAGTTTTCCAAAAACTCCGCAATCCGTTGGCGGGAAGTGTCGCGGAGCGCTACGGCGGCCGCCGCGGACGCTTTGAGCGCATCGTCGCAATCGCGCCACGAACTGATCGGATACTCACCGGGGAGCGGTTCGCGCGTGGCCGGGTTTTCAACCACAAAGGTTTGCGTCGCGTCAGCAGGACGCCATTGTCCGGCAATCAACACCGGGTGCACGTTCTTCTCAGTCATGGTTTTCGGGGGCAAGAGCAGGCGGAACTAAGTCCGCGGCGAGCATGGGAAGGAAGCTAACTCTGTTCGATCGGGTTCAGCAAAGTGCCAATGCCGTCGATAGTGATTTGCACGATGTCGCCTGTAGCGAGCGTAAACGTGTTCTCCGGGACGATGCCGGTGCCGGTGAGGAAGAATACGCCGGCGGGAAAGGAATTATCCCGGCCGAGCCATTCGATGAGTTCGTCGAACGAGCGCGCCATGTGGCTGATGTCGGTCTGGCCGGTGAAGACCACTTCGTCCGCGCGGCGAATCAACATGTGAATGCGAATCTCCGCGACGGAGCGCGGCATACTGTTGGGCAGCGCGATGCACGGTCCAAGCCCGCAACAATCGCTATACACTTTCGCCTGGGGGAGATAGAGCGGGTTCTCCCCCTCGATCTCGCGCGAGCTCATATCGTTGCCGATCGTGTAGCCGACCAGGCGTAACCGCGAATCGAGCACCAAGGCGAGTTCCGGCTCGGGGACGTTCCACTGCGAGTCCTTGCGAATTCGCAGCGGGCGGTTTGGCCCCGCGACGCGATGCGGCGTCGCCTTGAAGAAGATCTCCGGCCGGGGAGCGGAATAGACGCGGTCGTAACAATCGGCGGCGGCTTCGGATTCCTCCATCCGCGCGGCCTGACTGCGGCGGTACGTCACCCCGGCCGCCCAGACCTCTTGTTGATCGATCGGGGCGAGCAGCGCTACCTTGTCAATCGGCAGGCCACTCCGCGACTCGGTGAGGAAGTCGGCCACTTCGGCGGGGTCGTCGGCCTCCAAAATGTCGAACAGCGTATTGTATTGCCGTCCCGACATGTTCAGCGGCAGCACTTCGTCGCCATCCATGCGACCGACCGCAACCGCGCCGTGGGCATCACGATATTTGACCAGTTTCATGCGTGGTACTCAGCAAATGATCGACTGCGGCCGAGGTATCGCCCCGGCAGAGGGACGGGCGATCCGGCCCTTCCCTTAACTTCGCGTCGCGCCCCCAAAACTCACAACGCGGCACTCAGCACGCGCAACCAGTTACCGTGCATGATACCCTGAATGTCCTCCGTACTGTAGCCGCGGCGGGCGAGAATCTGCGGGAGTTTCTGGAGATCGGCGATCGTTTCCAAGTCTGCGGCGGTCTGTTCCTGGCCGTAGCCGCCATCCAAATCCGAACCGATCCCCACCTGCCGGGCGCTTCCCGCCAACTGGCAAATGTGGTCGATATGGTTGACGATCGTCTCGATGCACACGCCGCTCGCCTGGGGCGTGGTTTCAAAACGAACCCACCCCGGGACCATCATCCAGGCATCAAAGGCCATGCCGAGGATGCCGTCGCGCGCGATGATCGCCTTGATTTGTTCATCGCTATGCTGGCGCTGATGCGGCACGAGCGCGCGGCAATTTTGGTGGCTCGCCCAGACCGGTCCGTCGAACAAGTCGAGGGCTTCCCAAAAAGCTTCATCGGTGAGATGGGTCAAATCGAGGCAAATTCCCAGTTCGCGCATCTGCTTGAGCAGCTCGCGCCCACGCGGTTCGAGCCCCCCGGTGGCGCCCGTCCCAGGCGCGTAGCGGCCCGGTCCGTAATGGGCTGGGCCGATGGCGCGCAGGCCGTAAGCATACGCCTTTTCGACATAAGCCGGCGTGAGCATCGAATCGGCCCCTTCCAGCGAGAGGAGGTAACCGATCGGCGGCGCGTCCCCGCTCGGGTCGGGCGTCGAAAGATGTGTTTGCCAGGCGGCGACATGTGCTAGCAGGCCAGCGCGGTCGACGATTTGCAACAGTTCGCCGCGCTCCTCCATCACGCGATACCAGGCCAACTGCGCTTGGGTTTGCGCCCACGCAATCTCCGGGCTATGCCAACCTTGCACGGGGCTCGATTCCGAAACGCTATGGCCGATTTGCGTTGCAATGCAGAGGCCAATGTTGCCGCGGCGCAATTCGGGAAACGTAATCACGCCCCGGCCGCGATCCGGCTTATCCTTGAGATGCGCTTCACGGCGGCGGACTTCGTCCAACGGCCGCGTTAAATCGCGATTCCAATGCACCGCGTTCATGCTCAAATCGAGATGGCCATCTATCAGTAGCATGCGGAGACTCTTTGCAATTAGGTGGGGAACAAAGTGTTGCTCTCTTGCGCCGCGGCGCGCAAGCGTTTGCGCGCCATGGCGCAATACTCGGCGACGCAATCGATGCCGAGATAACCGCGGCCCAAGCGCTGCGCCACTAGCGCTGTCGTGCCGCTGCCACTGAACGGATCGAGCACGACGCCTCGTTCCGGACAACCGGCCAGAATGCACGTTTCGACCAGCGGTTCAGGAAACACGGCGAAATGAGCTTCGCGAAACTTGGAGAGGGGAATCTTCCACACCGTCCGTTTGTTTCGCCCGAGCGGATGAAACGCCTGGTCCCAGCGGCCGTCGTGCAAATTGTTCTGCCCGCCGTTCTTGCCTGCCTCCGGCGTGCCGTCGCGTTTGCCGAAATGATTCCGTCCCCCCTTCATGCGGCTCTCCGCGCTGAAGGTGACATGCGGCTCGCGAATCGCATCGGCGTTGTAATAATAATCCGCCGTTTTGGTGAAGAAGAAGATGTATTCATGGTCGATCGTCGGCCGCGTCTTCGCGCTGGACGGCATTGCGTTGGGCTTATGCCAGATGATATCCGCCCGCAACATCCAGCCGGCGTCCCCCAGGGCGAGCGCCACGCGCCACGGCATGCCGAGCAGGCGATTGTTGACGTATTTGTCGCCAATCACCAGCCAGAGCGAGCCGGACGATTTGAGCACCCGCTGCGCCTCGCTGAAGATCGCCGTCAGCCGCTCGACATACTCGGCCGGCGTCCGTTCACCGCCGACTTGCTGCGGGCTCCCCGCGTAGTCGCGCTGCTGAAAATACGGCGGACTCGTGACGATGCAATCGACCGCTTCGTCCGGCAGTTTCGCGAGCGTCGGCAACGCGTCTCCGCGGAGGATCGAGTTCACCGGCAGCGGCGCATCCGCATTGGCCATGCGTGGTTCCCTTTTCTTACATCTTCTCTACGGTCTGGATGCCGAGCAGCGCCAAGCCGGTTTGAATGGTCCGCGCTGCGGTATCGGCCAGCAGCAAGCGGCTCTGTTGCAACGCTGGCGTTTCAGCCTTCAGCACGGCGCACTGCTCGAAGAACGTCGAAAACTTCTTGGTGAGTTCGAACAGGTAGGTCGTCAGCGAATTGGGGCGGAAGTCGACGAGCACTTCGTCCAGCGCTTCGGAGAAGCGGAGGATTTCCAGCGCGAGCGCCCGCTCCGCCGGTTGCGCTAGCGAGACATCGCTTTGCAGCCGCCGCACTTCTTCAGGCGTCGTGTTTCCGCGGCGAAAAATGCTCCGCACGCGGGCGTACGAATACTGCATATAGGTCGCCGTGTTGCCGGTCTTGGCGAGCATCTTGTCATAGCT
>CAUJKE010000238.1 GCA_963205385.1 Planctomycetota bacterium
GCGTTCGATTTCGGCGCGCACGCCAAATAACACACCGTTTGCGACAGCGTCAACTGGCATTCCGGAAGACCGATGAATTCGCAGGCTTGCATACAAGCGACGGCCAGCAATAATGCCTGCGGATCAGCATTGCCGATATCCTCGCTGGCCAGAATCACCAGGCGGCGGCAAAGAAAGCGGACGTCTTCGCCCCCTTCGAGCATTCGCGCGAGCCAATACAGGGCGGCGTCCGGATCGCTGCCGCGCAAGCTCTTGATAAGCGCGCTGACGGAGTCGTAATGCGAATCGCCGGTCCCATCGTATTCTAGCGCCTTGCGTTGCACGGATTCGGCCGCTAGTTCGCGCGTGAATTCGAGTGGTCGCTCGGTGCTGGACAACACGCCAATCTCCAGCGCCGCCAAGGCCCGCCGCGCGTCCCCATCGGATGTTTCCGCCAGAAACGTCAAGGCGTCCTCGTGCAGATGCACATCTTCATTGCCTAGCCCGCGATATTTATCCGCGAGCGCGCGTTGCAAAATGGCGGCAATGTCCTGCGGGGAAAGCGGTTCGAATTGAAAAATCTGGCTGCGACTGACCAGCGCGCTATTGACCGCAAAAAACGGATTGGACGTCGTCGCGCCGACGAGCGTCACCACTCCTTCTTCCACATCAGGCAGCAGCGCGTCTTGCTGCGTTTTGTTGAAGCGATGAATCTCGTCGATGAAGAGCAAGGTCCGCAGGCCGCCGGTGGAGAGTTCCCTGCGGGCGTCTTCCAGCACTTCGCGCAGCTCCTTCACGCCGCTGGTGACTGCATTGAGTTGCTTAAACCGCCGCTTACTCGCCACGGCGAGCAGCCGCGCGAGCGTTGTTTTGCCGGTCCCCGGCGGACCGTAAAAGATGACCGAGCCGAGCCGATCCGCCTTGAGCAGACGCCGCAGGAGTTTGCCTTCGCCGAGGAAGTGCTGCTGGCCGGCGAATTCCTCGAGCGATTGCGGGCGCATCCGCGCAGCCAGCGGTTGGGCCCGCTGCAGGTTTTTCTGTTCCGACTGGGCGAAGAGCGACATAAGGAACTGGGGCGAAAGTGGGAGCGAATTCGTGCTGGCGCTCCGCGACGCGCCAACGCATGGTTAGAATGATCTTTCAAGCGAAAGCGACACCTTACCGCGCTGCGCGCCACTGCGGCAGCCCCCCGGCTCCTACTTGCTATGACGAAACGACGTATGCTCTGGCTTGCGCTCGCACTGTTGGTCTCCGTCGTCATCGCGCTTTTGACGATCGCCGCGCTGTATGTCGACGACTGGCGGCGAGATTTCACAACGAACTATGCCGCCACCAGCGACGACCCCCAGTCGCCGCTGGCCGCGCTGCACAGCGATCTCTCGCCGACGGAACTGGCGAATCGCACGGCCGCCGCCGTGGCGACCTTGCCGCGCTGGCGCCTCACCCAGCGCGATGCAGAGGGCCAGGAGGTGACGCTGCATTTCGTGCACACCACGCGCCTCGCCCGTTTCGTGGACGACATCACCGTCCGCATTTCGCCCCACGAAAACGGCTCCATTTTGCAAGCAGAGAGCCGCTCACGAATCGGCAAAGGCGACCTCGGGCAAAACCCGCGTAACTTGCGCGCGCTGTTGGAAGCGGTGGAAGGCAGGTTGTCAGGGAAATAAGCGGAAGAGCGGATTCAATATCAAATATCGACATCCGAAACAAATACAAATTACAAATGAGGGAAATTCAAAACCGGGGGGAGAAGCTCCCAATGGAGCGCCGGAGGCGCGGAGAACGCAGGATGAACCGGAATGCGAGAGGCATCAAGCATTTCTTTAGCGTGCCTCTAACGGCCGCTTGGCCCATCATTCGTGTGGGCGATCAGGGTTGTGAATCCTTCCGTCTGGTACAATCATGCTTGTCCATTTTTAGTTTCGACCTGTTCGATACCAAGTCTCTGTGCACGCCAGCATTAACAAGCCATTGGTAACCCTGACAGACTCGCGTGTGCGATCCCGCCGACTCTGTCAGAAATCTACTGGGACGTCTTCGACCCTCTTGAGTCGATCCCTAAACTCTTGGTCCGTTACGTAGGGGTCCGACATCATCTCGTCGTAAATGTCTTCTAGCTTATTCATGCGCGATCGATACTCGCGGTCGAGATTGCTTTTGCGATAGTAGTACTCCTCGTACTCGGTCGATTCGCTTTTGGGCAACGAAGAAATCAGGCCGCCACAGGCTATTACAAGTGTGAAGAATACCGCTATCCCGATCAATGCAGCGCCCGTAGCGGCATTGTGTTTCAGTTGCGATAGGGTTTGAGACGTCGCATTTGGTGGCTGAACGGGATGACCGCAGTGAGGGCACGCCTGAGCTTTGGTGCTAACGTCTCCTGAGCAAGCAGGACACGACATCAGTGTTTGCAGCATTGAAATTGTCGATACTGCCGCGACCGTTGTATAGGGCGAATGCGAAGGTGCGGCAGTAGAGCGATTGGGGGCTTCAACCTTCGCCAACTCTTTCCATTGTTCTTGCACGACCTGCCAGGCAACACTTAAGTATTTCCGAAGAGAATTGATGATCCATCCACGAAAACCTATTAACGCCGCAAAAAAAACAAAACACGCCGCCAACTTAAGCGCCGAGCCGAGCCCGAGAAAGATCGCTAAAATCATCGTTGCCACAATCAGAGTGACGACGGACATCAAGGCAACGATAGTAGCTGGCATGTCATGTCCTCCGGTGTTTCCTTGGACCCTACCTATTCTCTCCTAACGCGAGGCGCCCGGCAATGAATTTCGTACCCGTGCTCAAGCACCGGCCTAAGACCGCTGCGCGGAGAAGGAGCGCAAACGCCCTGGGGGAATTGCTCACGCGATCATTGCGCAGAGGCGCTAATATTAGCCGCTATTGGTGGGGTCTGGCAATTGCGTGCGCGGTCAAGAACGTCCGTATTCAGGGCCATTTACGGTTCTTCCCCGCAGTCAGGCGGGTATTAGGCCCGTGCTTGAGCACGGGTGATGCCGCCGCAAATGCAATCCGTCGGAGGACCATTCATGGCCCTTCTCGCTGTTCGGCTTCAGCCCCAAACCCGGGTGCGGTTCCACGGCTCAAGCCGCGCAGCGAGAAGGAGCGTGAACGCCCCTGAAATACAGGATCAGGCTTAGCCGTTCGTACCCGTGCTCAAGCACGGGCCTAAGACCGCTGCGCGGAGAAGGAGCGTAAACGCCCCTGGGGAATCGCGGCCGTGGTGATTGCGCAGAGGGGCTAATAATCGCCGTTATTGGTGGGGGCGGTTGCGCGGGAGTAACTTGGGTACTCGGTCACCATCGCGGCGAGCCCGAAGGGGTCGCGGGGCGGCGGTGGCAGTGTTGCGCAAACGCGCTAATAATCACCGTTATTGGTGGGGGAATGATGATCGGTTTCATGGTTGAAAACGTCGGTATTCAGGGCCGTTCACGGTCCTTTCCCGCCGTCAGGCGGGTCATAGGCCCGTGCTTGAGCACGGGCAATGCTTCCGCGCTGGCAAGATAGTGGCGCGGTGGGGAGTTGTTTCTCCGCCCATCAAGCCACGGTATATTGCCACGGTACACTGGGTTCTATCCCGGTGAAACGGAGTTGAACGCTGTTGGGAAGCAACTCCATAGAGGGTCGCCGGACAGCGCGGGCGCATGAACCCGCTGGGCCTGGGGATCGCGCGTCCCCGGCCTGCTCACTGTTCCGTCTAAGCCATGCATGCTTTGGCCGTAAAAGCCTCGAAAACCGAACCTGACTGCCGCTTAACGCTCAGAATTACCCACAACGTCTGGTGACGAACCAAAACAAGCAATGTCCAAGAAACAAGCGATGTTCCTAGGTTTTGAAGACCCCCCGGCTCCTCAAGTCGAATCTTCCACCACGCGCGCTGAACCGGTCGCGGCGCCTCAAGCAGCCAGCCCGCCCCCCAGCGCGCCGCAGCGCGAGCGGCCGTTGGTTTATGTTGTCGACGCGCATTCGCTGATCTATCAGGTCTTCCACGCGCTGCCGGAAATGTCGAGCCCCAGCGGACAACCGGTCGGCGCGGTACATGGCTTCATTCGCGACGTGGTCGATATTCGCACGCGGCAGCAGCCGGACTATCTGTTTTGCGCTTTCGATGCCCCCGGCGGCACGTTCCGCCACACCATCTACCCAGCCTATAAAGCCCAGCGGGAGGAAATGCCGGGCGATCTTCGCCCGCAGATCGGCAGCATTCGCCGGCTGCTGGCGGCGATGAATGTCGCGGTACTGGAACTCGAGCAATATGAAGCCGATGACATCCTCGCGACCATCGCCCACGAGTGCGACGCGCGGCAGTGGGATTGCGTCCTCGTGACCGGCGATAAGGATTGCCGGCAACTCATCAGCGACCGCGTGCAAGTGCTCAACATTCGCAAGAACGAGTTCATGGATGCCGAGAAACTGGCCGCGGAGTGGGGCGTGCGGCCTGAGCAAGTCGTGGACTTTCAAGCGCTGGTCGGCGACTCGGTCGATAACATCCCCGGCGTGCCGCTGATTGGGCCGAAGATCGCGCGGGAACTCCTCCAGAAATATGGCACGCTGGATGAAGTCCTCGCCAACGCCGCCCACGTGGCCGGTAAGAAGCGGAGCGAAAACCTGGTCACGTTCAAAGACCAAGCGCTGCTGTCGCGCGAACTGGTGCAGCTCAAACGCGATACGCCGATCGCGATCGATTGGGACGCCGGGCGTGTCACCGCCGCCAACGGCGAGGCGATCAACGAGATTTGTCAGGAGTTCGGCTTTCGCCGGTTGGCCGATCAGCTCGCCGCGTTGGCCGATGTCGCGGATGCCGCCTCGCCTATCGCGCCGAAATGGGTAGCGAACTATCGCACGGTTGCGACCGCAGCGGAGTTAGCGACACTCGTGGAACAGATGTCCCAGCAGTCGTGGCTGTCGGTCGATACGGAAACCACGTCGCTGCAACCGCGCGCCGCTGAAATCGTCGGCTACTGCTTTGCCTGGAAGGCTGGCGAAGGGTATTACGTGCCGGTGCGAGCGCCCGAGGGCGAACCGCAACTGCCGCCTGACGCAACGCGCGACGCGCTGCGCGGCGTGCTGGAGAATCCGGCGATTCAGAAGCTGGGGCAGAATCTCAAGTATGATATGGTTGTGTTGCGCGCCGCGGACGTGAAACTCTCAGGCGTCGCGTTCGATACGATGGTCGCCGATTATCTGCTCGCCCCCGGCGAACGTAACCATACTCTCGACGACCTGGCCCGGCGGTTTCTCGAACATGAAAACATCACCATCGAGTCGCTGATCGGCGCGGGCAAGCATCAAAAGCGCATGGACGAAGTCCCCGTTGCGCTCGTGACGCCTTATGCCGCCGAGGACGCCGATGTCGCGTTAAGGTTGAAAACCATCCTCGCCGCGCGGCTGAAAGAGGAAGGGCTGGTCGAGCTCTTCGATACGCTCGAAATGCCGCTGATTGAAGTCCTGGCCGAGATGGAGTTCAACGGCATCGCGATCGACACCGGACGTCTCGCGGCCTTGAGCGCCGATTTCGCCGAGCGCATTGCCCTGCTCGAACAAGAAATCTACGCCCTGGCCGGCGGCGAGTTCAACATCGACTCGCCGCAGCAACTCGCGAAAATTCTGTTCGAGGATCTCAAGCTCCCCAGTAGCAAGAAGACCAAGACCGGCCTCAGTACCGATGCGGACGTGCTGGAGGAACTCGCCAAGCAACATCCGCTGCCAGCGAAGATCATCGAATATCGCCAGTTTGCAAAGCTCAAGAGCACTTATGTGGACGCCTTGCCGCTACTCGTGCATCCCCAAACCAAGCGCGTGCACACGTCGTTCAAACAAGATGTAGCGGCGACCGGGCGGCTCAGTTCCAAAGACCCCAACCTGCAAAACATTCCGATTCGGACGGAGACCGGGCGGCAGATTCGGTCGGCGTTTATTCCCGGTGATGACGGGTGGAAACTGCTCACGGCGGATTATTCGCAGATCGAACTCCGCGTGCTCGCGCATTTTTCCGGCGACGAAGCGCTGCGGCGCGCGTTCGCAGGCAATCAAGATATTCATACGCTCGTCGCGAGCGAAGTTTATGGCGTGCCGCTGGCGGACGTTACGCGCGAACAGCGCCGCAGCGCCAAGGCGATCAATTTCGGCATCATCTATGGCCAAAGTGCTTTCGGTCTGGCGACCGCGCTCGATATCGATAAAGACGAAGCCGGCAAATTCATCGATGCCTACTTCGCCCGCTACCCCGGCGTGGCGGCGTTTATGGAAGCGACGCTCGACGACTGCCGCACGCGTGGGTACGTCGCGACGATTTCCGGCCGCCGCCGGCCGGTGATCGGCGTCCGCCCCGCCGAACGCCGCAGCGAATCTCGGCAAAAGATTCTGCCGGAACGAATCGCCATCAACACGGTTATTCAAGGCTCCGCGGCCGACTTGATCAAGCGCGCGATGATCCTCGTCCATCACCGTTTAGGGCGCGAAAAACTCGCCGCCAGGCTCCTGCTGCAAATTCACGATGAGCTCGTCTTCGAAGCGCCGGAAGCGGAACTGCCCCACTTAGCGCAACTCGTGAACGAAGAAATGCTCGCCGCCGGAGCAGAACTCACCGTGCCGCTCGTCGTGGACGTGAAAACCGGTGCGAACTGGGCGGAATGCGAGTTGTGGGAGTGAGCAAGTTCGCACCTTTGATTGAGCACCGGTTCATGTCTTGGGGTAGAATCACTGCTCCCGCCTAAAAACCAACTTCGAAGATAGGATTTTCCATGACCACGACTCCCCGTTTGGTCCTCTCGGCATTCACTTTCCTAGTGACCGTTGCCGCATCATTCACCGCAAACTCGTCTGTTCATGTATTCGCCGCGGAACACCTCACCTTCCGGGGCTCTTTTACTTTGGAAAAATCCGAACCGGGTATGGAGGCTCGCAAGACGTTTCAACTGCACGTCGTCGAACTGCCTGACCATCCGCCTCGCGATGCCTGGTGCCTGGTCGAATCCGCCCCCGGCGGTTTTGCCTGGACCGAGCGGGTCAATGTTGGTCCCACGGAGTCGGCCGCCATCAAGCATCACCCCCACCCGGCGCTGCTCTTCGATCGGGGCGACGGGCTCTCCGAGGTGCCGCTCCCGCCGCATCGCATCCCCGCCGACCAGCCGCTCGCCCCGGATGCGACTTGGCAAGCTGGCCAGTGGACGTACAAAGTCGTGGGGGCAGGGGAGGGGGCCGGGTTTCCTGCCTGGAAGATCGTCGTCAGCAACAATTCTGGCCCGCGGCAAACGCTCTGGGTCGAAAAAGGCTCGACCCTCATCGTCGCCTGTCAGGCTCGCGTCTTCATCGGCCGCGGTGTGGAGTGCCATTTAACGTGGGAACTTGCCGACCGCGTCGCGCTCGACGACGCGGCCGCCAGCAAAATCCACGCGCAGTTCACCGCCTTCACCAACCTCCGCGACGAGCTCGCTTTGCAACCCGCCGAACTCGATGTCCCTTGGAAGCCTGGGCAGCTCGAAAAGTTCCTCGCCGCCTATCCAAAGCTAAAGCCGCAGCTCACCTTCGCTCCGCTCGTGGAACTCGCGCAGGTTGCCGAGCAAGACGCCCAAACCCAGAGCCAGCGCAGCGACTCCCTCGCCGCCCTCCAGAAGCAAGCGCTCGGCAAGACGCTCGAAAAGTTCAAACTCCAGGGAACCGCCGGGGAAGAGTTGACTTCCGCCGCGCTGCCAAATCATGTCACCGTCCTGCACTTCTGGGACTACCGCGACACGCCCCTCGAAGCGCCGTACGGACAGGTCGGCTATCTCGACTTCCTCGCCCGCGCCAAGAAGCAAGGCGTCGAAGTCTACGGCGTCGTGGTCGACGAACGGCTCAGCGACCCCAACACACGTCGCCAGGCGCTAACGAGCGCCAAGAAAACCAAGGCGTTCATGAACCTCAGTTACCCGGTGCTTCTCGACGACGCCGGGCTTCTCGACCAACTCGGCGACCCCCGCGCCGCCGGCGCCAAACTTCCCCTCTGGATCGTCCTCGACAAACAGGGCCGCGTCGCCCATTACCACGTCGGCTTCTACGAAGTCAACCGCGACCGCGGCCTCGCCGAACTAACCGCCGCCGTGAAACAAGCGCTGGCGAAAGATTGATTGAATCCAGTAGAACGGAACTTGTTCCGTTTATCCTGACGGCGACGTCACGCCGCGATACAGGCAGAACGGAACAAGTTCCGATCTACCGGCGATCCTTCAACCATGCGCCTGTCCCAGCGGCGCGGTACAACACCGCATCTAGCAGAAGCACGCAACAGAACACGGAGAGGTATAATTCATTTCCGCCAGCGGACCGCAAAACGCCGCTTTGTTCATAGTTCGTGGTGACGATCAGGGTTCTAAATCCGTCCGCCGGGTACAACGATGCCTTTTAGTCTCCCTCTTCAGTTCCGCCCCGCTCACATTTTACGATTTCAACAAACCCATTCCCCGCTTATTTCCGCTTAACGTCCGTGATCGCTTCTAACACGAAGGTTGCGAGGCCTTTGGTTAATTCGGGGTGGGGACTGAAGCACACGACGCGCCCCAGACCATACTCACCGCGCGCAATGGCGGTCGTGCCTGGCATGACTCCCTGGGGAGCGCCGTTCTTCGCGATTTCGGTCTTGAAGGTCGCCATAGTCTGATAGTCCGTGATGTCGGGACGATTCCCGGGAGCCAGCAGTGGCCCCTGGGCGTAATAGATCGCGCGCTGCTTTGCTGTGGATTTCAGCACCTGTTGGCCGACATCGCTCAACTCAATTTCCACCATGCCTCGCCCGCGGGCCCAATGTTTGCGGTCGAGCACTTTCGCGTCCAAAATGTTCAGCGACCATTCGTAGTCCGCCGATGCCAGATACGCCCCGGCGCAAATGCCGATGTAACCCCCGCCTTCACGGACAAACTTGCGAATCTCCTCGCGGCCAGCTTCCTCCAGGCAACGACCTTGCGCGCCGCCGCTTCCGCCTGGATGAATCAGAACATCCAACTCGGCGAGCGCGCCGGACCGGATCTCCTCGGCCGTCAATTCCTTAACAGCCACGTCCTCAGACTTTTGCAGCGCGCTCTTGAGCGCAACGCTCTTGCCGGCGCCCTCATCGGTGTAGACGCCTACGCGCACTTTTGCGGTGCGGGGCGGTTGATGCTGCGCTGCCGCCGCTTGTTCTTCCTGGGGAAGATACTTCGTTGCGAACGCTGTCACGGCCGTGGCCAGCTTGTCCGCCGTGGTTGCCATTGCCTGGGACGAGCGCAGTTCACTCCCCAGTTCTAACTGGATGGCATCCAGTGTCCCGCCTGAACCGCTGCCATAGGTGGCGACAATGTAACCACCGTTGTAGGCGGCGTGCTCGCGATCCGACGAGTCGATGGCGGGAATCACCGGAAAGCCCTGTTTGGCCAATTGCCCAAACAGGCTGGTCTCGCCAAGGAGCGCCGCCGGGCCGAAACGCTGGACGAGGTGCTCCGCCGTTTTGCCGTTTTGCGTGCCGCGGAAGATGGCCTTCGGCTCGGCAACTTGTCCGTGGATGTCGAGCAAGAGGCCACGACCCCAGCGCTGCACAACTTTCTCGCGGGCGTCAGCCAAAGCCCGGTGATAGGTGTCGTACGCAACCTTGCCCAGTTCCGATTCGTAAGCGCCCGTCGCTGGTCGGTTCGCATCCACATACTTACGCTGCACGCGCGCGATGACAACGTAGGGGCGCTTGCCAAGTTTCTGCTCGAGGGAATCTGCGAGTTTCTCGGTGAGCAAGTCCGTGCGAGCATCCGTACTTGTTACGAATCGGGCGACGCCTTTACCCAGGCGCACCGGCGCGTCGACGATGGCTTCGCGCCCCCCATGTGGCGCCGAGAGAATGATTGGCAGGTCGCCGGGCTCGCTCGTGACCAGGCGATTCGGCTGCGCTTGTGCCTGCGCGTTATGCCCAGTGAGGCTGGCGAGAATCAGACCGCAAACGACAACGGCAAGTCGTGTCCTTGTCAACATCTTCACATTCTCCAACAGGGGACGGCCGGGGCCATTCTACTCTCCCGCCTGCTCCCCTGGCCAGTCGCAAGTAGCACGGAACTAGTTCCGTACTCCCCGCCCCGCCCCGCAAAATACTCCGCGCTGGCATTGGTCGCGCACGCACATTACCATGACAAAGTGCTGTTTTTCAGATCGGCCCGGCGTCGTCCCTCGTTTAACGGCCAGCCGTAGGCGACTGCGGTGCAACAGCTTTTGACAGCGACGCCTACGGCTGGCCGTTAAACGAATCGAGCGCCAGCCGATTCCTATCACCTGGGCCATCCGTTATGAACCATCTTGCCACGACTTTCACGTTCGTTCTGTTCGCGGTGCTGGCCATAGGCGTCTGTGCCGCGCAGGAGCAACAGGAGCAGCAGCAGCGGGTGGAGTTGTCGGCGAAGATGCTGACGAACGAAGCCCAGCAAGGGGACGCGGCGGCGCTGGTGGATGAACAGCGGGAGATCATCGGGGCGCCTGTCGGTAAGCCGACCACCAACTGGGAGATCCCGCCGCAACACGCGAAGGACTTTCCTTATAGTGTGACCTTGGATTTAGGGGAGGCCAAGACGCTCGCGAGTTTGTGGCTCTTCGACACCAACGGCCAAGGCGAAGTCGTGATCAGCGTGGGGAGCCCTGAGCGGTGGCGGGAAGTCGCCAAGTACGACTGCGGCGCGTATTTGAAGTGGGCCGAAGTGCGACTGGACGCGGAAACGCGTTATCTGCGGCTCACGCGCATGACGCCGGGGGCGAACTTCAGCGAGATCGCCGTCTACGAACATTCCCCGGCCGCCTGGACAGCGTTGCAAAAGCGCAAGGAGGAAGCGGCCCGCGCGGAGCAGGTTCGGCAAGCCCAATTGCAAACGGCGCGTGAGCAAGCGCTGCGGCGGCCGATCGTGGACATGCGGCCGTATGGGCGACTTTCACTGGTTGACGAAATCGACTGCGCCGCCGCGCAACCGACGCACGCTTTCGCGCAAACGCCGGCGGATGTCAGTCGCGTCGAGACGATCCTCGGTCGGCCGGCGCGGGTGCTGGTTCCTAACGAGCGGGAAGCTGGCGCCGTCACATGGCGGATTGGCAAGCAAAAGTTGCTGCGCCCCGGCGCGGCGTATGTTTTGGCCGTCGATTATCCTGAAGATGTTGCCCGCAGCACGATCGTGATCAACACCGGCAACGAAACTTCGCGCGGGTTTCATACCGGCGCGGCCGTAGGGGATGCGTTGAATTCCAAGTATGTGAAAAGCCTGCCGGAATCGCTCAACGTTCCCTTATCAGGAAAATGGGAAACGTGGTCCCTATTGTTTCGGCTGCATGATCGGTTTGCGGAACGCGGGTTGCTGCGCGGCCCCGAACCGCGCACGTTGACGCCTGAGGACGGCTTCGATGTCACGATTGCGCAGTTTTCGGCCAGCAATATGCCGCTCTCCGCAGGCGCTGCCGTAGCGCGGATTCGCCTGTTCGAAGTGCTCGATGAAGACGCGCTAACGCAGCAAGTCACATTGCCCCCGAAGCATTTGCCGCATCGGCATTTATTCTGGCGCGAAGAAATGGCGGACGGCGTCATCGACCGCAAGAACCCCCAACCTGGCATCACGGAGCCAATCGAGTGGTATCGTCATAAAGCCAAGCTGATGCAATTTTTGGCGATCAACACGTTCAGCAAGGATCTGCTGGAATTTGGCGCGTGCCAACACTGGGATTCAACACCGCACGGCGGCAATGACTGGGTCTTCTTCGATTCGGCGACAAAGGATCTGTGGCCGGAGATCGTGACCTTGATGGGGAAGCATGGCTTTGAACTGCTGCCTTATTACGAATACGCCGGCAGTAAAGGCTATCACGGATTGGGAAACGAGCGGCGCGCGAAGCCGCTGACGCGCGACGATGCCTATTCGCATATTGCTTGGATCGAAAGCGCCAACGCAGATATCACCGATCCCGATACGATTGCCGACTTTCAAAAGATGCTGGATTTGACCGTCGTGCAGTTACGCAATCGGGCCAACTTCGCAGGCATTTGGATTCGCCCGCGCAACCAGTTGCCGATCAGCTTTTCCCAAGCGACACGGGAGCGGTTCGCAAACGAAGCCAACGCCAGGCAGGCTGTCAGCCGCGAAGATCTTCAGAAAGACCAAGAGTTGTATGCGAGATATATCGCCTGGTGGAACGGCAAACGCCAGAGTTTCCTCACCGCCATGCGGGACTACGTTCGCCAGTCAGGCAACGGGCGCGAAGTGGTGCTGTTCACCGGGTGCTCAGCGGAGCCAGGCGTTAGCTTCGCGACCTGGCAACCGTATATCGTGACGGACCAGATCGATCGTTGGTGTGACCTCTTAAAGCAGCCTGCGCAGGCGCCTGCGGGGCAACCGGCGATGCAGCCGATTTCGATCGGTGACGTGGTGCGCCGCAACTTGTATCGCGAGGCGCTAAAGGCGCCGGGCTTGAACTGGGGCGAGTGGGAGATTCAACATTCTCGTCCGGCCGACGATCCGGAAAACTATCACAAGACCGAAGGCGTCCTGCTCACGCACGCGTTCAATCGAAATTACACCGTCGCCGATCCGCAGACGATGGACGACTATCGAACCACGTCCGGGTTAGCGATGATTCGGCACTACGCACTGAATGAACACATGTTGTTTGATGCCGCGGACAAGGAAAAGCTAGGCTATTCCATCTGCGACTTCGAACGGGCCGGCCCGTATTGCATGATGGCCGAGGCGCTCGCGCTGGCCCACGGCGACCCAACCATGCTTGGGTATTTGTGCGGCACGAATTTCGGGCGCGGGTTTCCTGAATATGTGCGCGAGTTCAACGCCAACTTCCTCGCCTTGCCGGCCCTGCCGAGCACCCTGGCGCCGGATGCTTCGAGTGACCAGGAAGTGGTCGTCCGCACCATCGACACCGACCGCGATGGCCGTTGGATCGCGGTGATCAACACTTCCATGCAGCCCAAGCAGACGAAGGTGAAGTGCGCCGGCGGCCAGCTTAAACAAGCCGTCAATGGCCAGCCGGTGCCCAGGACCGACGGCCAATTCGAGGTTGAGCTGTATCCCTTCCAGTTGCGCTCGTTCCACGTCGCGCCCTAGGGAATGCGCGAAGGCCGGGGGAGATGCTCGATCGGCTCGACCTGCGCGACGTTACTGCGGTTTCGGCGGACGCTGCTGTCGCAGTTGCTCGAGTTCGCGTTTCAGCGGAGCCCAATAAGCTTGATCCGCCGCCTTCTCCCGCGCTTGCTCTTGCTCCAATTCGCGAGCGAGCGCCGAGGCGTCTCCTTGCGCCGCTTGAGCCAGCAAAGGGCGACGCTGCGCTACGTCGCGCAGCAGTTCTGGATACTGGGCGCCCAGTTGAATCAACACCTCCGGCGTGCGTGACTCACGGAGCCAGAAGCGCACGCGATCTTCGGTAGGTTCGTCCTGAAACTCGTCGTAATGCGCATCCACCAGTCGCCGAATCATTGGCCAGTCTTTGTCGCGCTGGGTCTTCTTGGCTTGAATCAAATCTTCGATGCCCAGCAACTCATAGACGTGGCTGTCATTGTCTTGGAGCGTGGTGCGCCTTTCCCACAGTTGTGGGAATGGTTCGCAACCTCGCATCTTCGTCATCACGTCCAGGCGCATGTGGAGGGCGTCGGGATGTTGACACCGGAAATGAAGCGCATGCCCGCGCTCCAGATACTTCCAGTCCAGCGGCGGAACGGCGATGCACTCCGCTTTTAGTTCCGCCAGTGCGGCGGTCAAACGCGCCAGGTTCAGGCTGTCGGCCAGGATGACGATGTCACAATCGCGGCTAAACTCGGCCGCGCCGTAGAACACGCAGGCTTGACCGCCCATAAGCAGGTGCCGCACCTCGTGGGAGGAAAGCGTCGAAAGGACTTTGTGGATCGGGTTCGGGATCAAGCGAGCCCCCTACCTGCAAATAGAACTGCCACAACTTCATGGATTCCTGCCACCGCTCGAGCGGCGTTAGTCGATACCACTCCCGCCACGCGTCTTCGTCGTCGCGAGCCTCGGATATACGCGCCAAGCGGGTGTGGGAATCCATCCCCCTATTGTAACGCGAAACAGGCCGCGGATTCCAGGCAGCACCAATGTTCACGGTATGAAGGTCACGGTGCGAAGGTCACTTCTCGCCGGAGATCGCTTCCGCAATGTCCTGCGTGTGGTCGAGCACGCGGGCGTAGGCGGTTAGCGAGGCCAGGATTGCGACATTCACGAGCGGGGGGACGTCGCCGTTGGAGAGGTCGTCGAGATGTTTGCGGCGCAGTTGCTTGATGCGCTTGCGAATGCGTTGGGCCGTCGGCATGGTCTCGACCAGAATGTTGCGGTTTCCCTGCTTGAGGGCCTCGTTGATGGAGACCAGATGCGCGAGCAATTGCCCGTTGAGTTCGTTAAGCCCGGCGCGTTGGTCCGGCGTGAAGCGGTGGCCGTCGCGGCGGAGCTTGCGGTCGAACTTGTCGAGGTCGGCGACGTAATCGCTCACCGATTCGAACTCGTCGGCCATCCGCAATTGGCGGCGCGCTTCGTCGGCCACGGCGTGCTGCACGTTGCCGGCGAGCAAGTCGGTGATGTACACGGAGAGCTCGTCCTGAATCGAATCGAGGATCTGCTCGCGCCGCTTCAGGCGATCAGCCAACTGTTTATCGGGATCGTCTTGCTCGCGAAGCTCCACAAGCCACTGCAGCATTTTCTCGCAACTGTCCCCCATCTTTTCGAGTTCGCGCCGCGATTGCTCGATGGCCAAGGCCGGAGTGTCGAGCATCCGCACGTCGAGATCGGTCAGACGCGGTTGCTCCTTGAACTCCTTCGCAGGGACCACGCGCTCCAGCAAGCGGATGACGAGCGGTACGAAGGGCAAAAACAGCAACATGTTGGCGATATTGAAAATGCTGTGCGTCGCCGCGATGGCCGCCGTGGTGTTGGGAAAGGTCGCCTGGCCGGCGACCAGCACCTCGCGGTTGACATCCACATGCACTAGCCACTGCACGAGTTCGATATACCAGGCAAACACGAGCGTGATCCAAAAGACGCCTAGCAGGTTGAATAGCACGTGGAAGTAGGCGGCGCGGCGCGCGTTCGTTGTCGCCCCGAGCGAGGCTAAGAAGGCTGTAATCGTCGTGCCCACATTCTCGCCCAGCACCAGGGCCGCCGCCGTTTCATAACTGATCACCCCCTGGAACGCGAGTGAAATCGTAATGCCCAGCATGGCGGACGACGATTGCACTACAGTTGTAAGAATACAGCCCACCAAGGCGCATTTCAGTACGCCCAGATAGCTGTCGGCTTGAAACGCTTGGAACCAGGACTTGAAGTCCGGCGTATCCTTGATGATCGCGCAGGCATCCTTCATCAGTTCCAGGCCAAAAAACACCATGCCG
>CAUJKE010000239.1 GCA_963205385.1 Planctomycetota bacterium
CGTCCATGCGATTCTCCTTTGAATCCCAAATCAAGTTTAGCCAGACATCCGAGTCGCCCCCAGTTTAACGCATCCAACCCAAAATCTCCTATTGACGTTTTGCAAAAGCAAAAACCGCCCGCAAAAGCTGACATGCACCCCGCCTTCATTCGCACGCGAATTGCCCCTTCGCGCCGCCCTTTCCGCCCGGTACATTTAGGAGTTTCCACCTAGCGGCAAATGCCAGCCGTGGCGGTGGCCGACCGCACAAAACGCCGGCGCGGACGACTTCCGCCGGATGGAACCCAAATTCGCCCAGTTTAGCCTGCGCAGGTAACGAAGATGTACGCAATCATTCTCGACGGTGGCCGCCAATACAAAGTGAGCGAAGGTCAGATCATCGACCTCGACTACCGCGACGTGCCCGGCGGTGAAACGCTCAAGCTCGACCGTGTCCTCTGCGTCTCGGACGGCGCGACCGTCAAGCTAGGCGAGCCGAATGTGGACGGCGCCACGGTCTCGGCCGAAGTGATCGGCCCGCAAAAGGGCGAGAAGATCTACATTCAAAAATTCCGCCGCCGCAAGAATCACCGCTGCCGCACCGGCCACCGCCAACTCTACACCCGCGTGCGAATCAGCAAGATCGAAGGCATTTAACGCGCCCCGCGATCCACGTCCCAGCGCACTTTATACAACCGCTCATCAGCGACGGTAATCGTGCGCTCCGGTTCGAGTAAGCGAATCTTATCGCTCCACCACACATCCTTCGCGGCGTCCGCCTGTTGGTAGACGACGCGGCCAGTCTCGGGATGCTCGTCGATCGACTTGATCCCCTTGGCCTTGGCGAGCGGCGCGAACGGCTCAAACTTGGAATTCTGGGTGTCAAACCGGTAGACCGCCTCGTTGGTAGTGACGAATAAATGTCGCGCGTCGCGCGCGGGCATCAGGTCGTGGCCGCCAGCGGTGGGAAGCTTCCACCGCTCTTGCACCTGCAACGTGACGTGCTCCGCTCCATCTTGGACTTCGACCAACAATAACTCATGATCGCCGAGCGCCCAGATCCGCTGCCGCTCGTGATCCCAGAGCGCGCCGTGCGCGCCCTCGAATTTAAGCGTGGCGAGCGGCGCAAGATCGACGCCTGACTTGGCGAGTGAATAGATCAACAGCGCATCTCCGCCATAGCTGGAAGCGACGGCGATCCGATTCTTCGGCAAGCGGCAGGCGCTATGCGCGTTCCTCACCGACGTATAGAAAACAGACTTCTTATCGCTTCGCGTGACGAGCGCCACGCCGCCGGATGACGATGTGATGAGGATCGTCTCCGCCGTCGGCTTGCAATCATCCGTGGTGCGGAAGTGCGACCGCAAGTCCTCCGGAATCTCCGGCGAGTCCGCCGCCGTCCACCGCCAAACAGGATCCGCATCCGCGAGTTGGTCTGCACCCGCCAGCGCCACCACAAACACCTCCTCGCCACCACAGCAGATCACACGATCTTCGCCGCTCGCGCCCGCAGACCAGACAACGCCCCCGAGCGCCGCAAGAAAAAACAATCGCCCAAAAACCATCATCGTGACTCCTTCGAGTGATTCAGTCCTCGTTGCCAGTCCGGCCGGCCAGTTTAGGTGCCCCTTGAGGCCTAATCAAGGAAAATTCTCTTTCAAACACCACTCCACGTCCACCACTCCAATAGCGGTGACCTACTCTTCAAAGAACCGTAGTTCACTTGGGCTGGTCACGTGCCGATGTGGTCGGCGTTGACGAGACTTGCCGTTTGCATAATCGCTACAGAAGGGGCAACACATGCACTCAGATCCAAACCGCAAATTCCGCGAGATCCTTCAGAAAGACCTGCCTGCATTTGTTGATCGCGTCGATTCCCCGTGGGACGATCTTCCCGACGATAGCGACTACAACGCTTCTGCATATCGACAAATCGTGCGTGAACTGGACCGGTTGCGGAATTCGGCAAAGAATGGACGACCTGCGTCCAAAGGCATTCTCATTCTCGGTGAAACAGGCACCGGTAAGACGCATTTGCTGATGCGGGTAGCGCACAATCTTGCCAAGTCAAATCATATCTTATTCGTCCGCAAACCTAACGACGAGGAGTCCGTGGCGCAGCACGTCTGGGTCAATATCCTCAACAGCCTGTCTTACGACTTGTCGACCAATGGCAGGGACCGTAACCAGTTGGATGACATGTTGGCCCATGTCTTTTCACGAGTGCTGATTCCCGAGTTTGAGCAAGACGCTAAGACCAGCAAGGGCGCGTCGCGCAAACAGCAGTGGGCGGAGCTCTTGCGCGCGGACCCTTACAATCTGTTTAATATGCTGGGCGAAGGCGAGGGCCGAACCGCCAATATGCGCTCGATACGAAGCCGCACCTTGCGATTTCTTCAGCGCGTTCATCCCGACGTCGATCAACAAATAGCCCATGCGCTTATCAGCTATTGCTTTGTTTCGAGCGAGACCCGCAGGCGCGTGCTGCTCAACTGGCTCTCCGGGCAGGAAATCGACGAACGCGAAGCGCAAGCCGCAGGTTTGCCGCGCGCGTGGATCACTGTCGACGAAACCTCCAGTGAAGTTTCCTTGCAACAGCGGCAGGAGGAACAAGCTCTTCGCGCGATTCAGACCATCGGAATTCTATCGACGCAGTACCAGCCGTTGGTCTTGGCCTTCGATCAACTGGAAGGTTTGCGCAATGAAGAGCGGTTGACACAACGATGGGGTGACGTCCTACGAGAAATCTTCACCATGTCCCCCAATTTCCTCATCGTCACTTGTATCTATCCTTCGCTGTGGAATGACTGGTTTCAAGGTAACTTAGACGAAAGTGTACAACAGCGAATTTCCCAAAGCCAGGTGAAGCTCGAAGCGTTCCAGCCCAAGCATGGTCGCCGCTTGCTCGAGAAACAGTTGGAAGCCATCCGTAGTACGCATTCGCTTCCCACCAGCACGTACCCATTCACTGAACTCGACGTGGCGGAGCTTTGTGCACAAGCGACTTCCCCTCGGCTGTTCATTCAAGCGGCGCACGCGGCGTTCGACAGGTGGCTCGACGAAGACTTCGACGCCAGCGACGACGCCTCCGAATTCGCGGCGGAGGTGTCCTTGGGAAGCCCTTCCCTTGACGCCGATGTCGTGCTGCTCGACGCGCTACAAAAGTTCGAAGCCAAGCAACTTGCGACTTATGGAACTGATATTGCGACTGAGCAAGACATGCTAGGGCGCATTCGCTTCTTGCTGCGGGCGATTTTGCGTGGCCAGACGGTGGACTATGCGAAGGCCCGTTGGGGCCATTTCGTGATGCCCCCCAATATGGTCTTGCGCTCGCAGGCCTATGGCGACAATGTGTGTATCGCGTGCTTGAACAGCGCCGGGCGTTCTTTCACTGCCCGCATTCGCAACCTGACCGCCGCTATGCGCGATGGCGAGGAGATTCAGAATGCCATCCTGGTGCGCGACTGCAGGTGCGCCCCGGCCACAGCGCGCGCCGATGAGCATCTCGAAGTGTTCAAACGGCACAAAGGCCAGTATCTCATTCTCACCGCCGAGGAGTGCATCCTATTGAGCGCGTTATACGACCTCTTGGTCGCCATTGAAGAACGCAACGTTTCCATCGGTGGTTGCAATATGGAGGTGGAACATTTTCAAGAATTCTTAGTTCGCAGCGGCGTTTACCGCCGCTCGATGCTGCTTCGCGCCCTTTGCACGGCGGCTGATTGCGTTGAGCACGCGCTAGGCCGCGTAACGCCCGGTACGACACTACCAGAAGCCGGCGAGGAGTCGGAGATCGACGATTTGCGTTTAGATGCATGCCTTGACAGACTGGAAGAATCGTCGCACAACGCGGACTATGGCCAAGACGACCTAAGCCTGCAAGACGCGTTGCTGAGCGGTGTTCGTGACGTGCAAACCGCGGTTGCCTTGGCGACCGAAACTCGAACAGGGGATTGTCAAGTGCTGGAGCGACCGGAACTTCCGGCCCCGGCAGCATCTCGCGCCATCCAAGTTCGCGAGAAATTTTTCGGTGTTCAAGCACTAATCGGCGACTGCGAACTCGATAGTCAGCACATTGGGGTCGTGGGCCAACTTCAGGATTCACAACAAACATTGGGAATCTCTCTCTCGAAGCCCCAGTGTATGGTTCTCTTGGGTTACATGGGCTCCGGCAAGTCCTACGCGCTTGGCGTACTCCTTGAAAACGCGCTTCAGTCGAACTCACGCTTGGTGCAATCGGCTCGACCGATGACGGTGGTTGCCTTCAACTATCGCAGAAATCCGTCGGCGCGCTTCGAATATCACGGGTTCGCTCAGCCGAATGCTACAGAACGCGAATTGGAATTATTATCCGCTCGCTATGGGGCAACTCCAGCGGGCATTTCGAAGCTAAACGTGTTCGGCTACGAACCGGAACTAAAACGGCGACAAGCCGACTATCACGACTTGCCGCAATTCCCGATCAAGTTTCGGCCTGAAGAGCTCGGTGCGGAGCATTGGACGATGCTCATGAAGCCACCGACGCCGCAGGCGGAATACATGGAAGTCATGCGTGACATCATTCAGGACTTGTATTACCAGGATCGCCTGACAGCCAAGCATTTGGAGAAAGCTGTGCTAAACGACGACCGGCTTTCCGATTCGCAAAGGCGGCGGGCCATGAACCGCATGAGCTTTGTCGCGCGCTGGCTGGCGGAGGATCGTGCTTACGAATGGAGTGAAGTGCTGAGCGAGGGAACCATGAACGTTTTCGACCTGCGCATGCAGACGTTGACGAAGGATGAAGCCCTGAAGCTTTGCCTGGTGATTACCGATCTAGCGCGCCGGACCCGTAACGGCGTCAACAAGCTGGTGGTCTTCGACGAAGCCCACGAGTATGTTGATTCCAAGGAATTGATCGACGAGCTCGAAAATTCGATCACTCAAATTCGTCACGATGGAATGTCGTTTATCCTAGCGTCACAATTTCCCGAGCGCATTCCGGAACGGATTTTCAAGTACCTCACCACGCGATTCATCTTCAAACTGCCCACCGCAAATGCGATCAATTATCTAAAGAAGGCCGCGCCCAACTTGAAGACGCTGTCTCTCAAGCAAGTTGCGAATCTGGGTTTGGAAAAAGGCCTCTGCCTTGTGCAGTCGGATGAGGACCGGACCGACCCGTCCCTCGGGACGCCCCAACTATTGCAAGTTCGCCCCAGGCTTAGCCAGCATGGCGGCGCGACGCTCAAACACATTCAGCCCAAGGTCGCGATCGTCACCTAGAGTATCCGCGGGGACGCCAGCGCCACGCGCGCAATGCGACTACTGCGTGAGCGCAAGACGATGAGAACGAACCCCAGGGTCGTGGCGCAACCCTGGGCCGCCAGACGTCACCGAGTCGCGACCGCTAGCACTCCGCCGAGGCCGAAACATGCTCTGTCCTCCACGCTTTGTTTTCTGGCTACTTCGACGCCACTGTTGGGGGCGAGCGGTTGGAAGGATGTTTTTCCTCCCCGCGGCGCCACTAGCCTCGGCGGCTGGACACTTCTAAGATCAAATTGGACTGCCCCCAAGCAGGACCAGTGCATGATGCACTGTCGCGCCAGGATGCGCATCCGGCAAGTGGCTTCTTTTCGCCACGGTGCAACCCACCCCTACGACAGCACACCCCATCGCGGATTGTGCCGGTTGTAGCGATTCTTCGCACAAATAATCTGGCCGGATTTTTTGACCGCGGGCAAATCGTGGCCTATCTTCCAATTGGCGGATTTGCTTGCAGCTAGCAGCCGTCATGTATCCTGCACCAGATGGAACGACTTCTATGCGTCGATGGATCTTTAAGTCGCTTGCCGCGCCCCTGTGTTTGAGTGCGGTCGTTTTCTGTGGCGCCGCGACGGTCACCACGCGCTTACCCGCCCAACAGCTTGAGCTGACCGCGCCGGCGGCGGCTACTTCCCACTTCGAGGAAGTCCTTAACCAAGGCGAATTGCTCGAACGGGCTCGCCGCTGGGGCGAAGCGCTGGGACATTACGAAGCAGCCGTCAAGGAGTTCCCCGGCCAGGCGGAACTGAAGGATCGGCTGACGCGCTCGCGAATTCATTTCGACCTGGGCCGCCGCTACGCTGATGGCAGCTACCTCAAGAGCCTCGGCGAGATGAACACCGCCGCGGCGCTCGAGCTATATGGCGAAATCCTGCTCAAGATTCACACGCATTATGTAGAAGCCCCCAACTGGCAGGAACTGCTCGCCCGTGGCGCGAAACAGTTGGAAACCGCGCTCGACGAGCCGGCCTTTGTCGCCCAGAACTTGCGCAATGTCTCGCCGGATGCAATTGCCGCATTCCGCCGTGAACTGCCGATGCTCGTCGCCTCGCGCCAGGCCCAGAATCGCCAAGACGCCCAACAAATGGCCGCCGATGTCGCGTACCGCGCAGCGCAGCAACTCGGCATCGCAGAGCCTGCGATCATCTTGGAGTTCGCCTGCGGAGCGATGGGCGGGCTCGATCCCTATTCAAGCTTCCTCAGTGCGGCGCAACTGGACGACCTGTTCTCGCAAATCGAAGGGAACTTCGTCGGCTTGGGGATCGAGCTCAAGACGGTCAACAACTCGCTGGAAGTTGTCGGCGTCATCGAGGGAAGTCCGGCCGATCGGGGCGGGATGCGCATCGGCGACCGCATCATCGGCGTCGACGGCCAGACCACACGCGACAACTCCCCCGACGTGATCGCCGATATGCTCAAAGGCCCCGAGGGCTCTCAGGCGATTGTCACGCTGGTCGACAAGCACGATGCCGAGCGACGGTTGCGCGTGATTCGCGAGCGGGTTGACGTTCCCAGTGTCGAGCGCGTGCAAATGCTCGATCAACAGCAAGGCGTCGGCTACTTTCGCATCACCAGCTTCCAGAAGACGACCAGCCGCGACGTGGACGCCGCCTTGTGGAAGCTCCATCGCGAAGGGTTGCGGTATTTGATTATCGATGTCCGAGGTAATCCCGGCGGGCTGTTGACCGGCTCGGTGGAAGTGGCCGACAAATTCGTGCAGCAAGGGACAATCGTCTCGACCCGCGGACGCAGCGCCCAGGAAGATTTCGACTACAAGGCGCACAACGTGGGCACCTGGCGCGTGCCGCTGGTGGTGCTCATCGACGGCGACTCCGCGAGTGCGAGCGAAATTTTCGCAGGCGCGATTCACGATCATCGCCGCGGCACGATTGTCGGCGTCCGTTCGTACGGCAAAGGCTCGGTGCAGGGAATCTTCCCCCTGCAAACCAGTAAGGCCGGCGTCCGGCTAACCACTGCGAAGTTCTTCTCTCCCAGCGGTCAAGCGATCAGCGACCGCGGCGTCTCGCCGGATGTCGAAGTTCGCACCACCGCCAAGCCGATCATCGGCGAGGACGGCGCCCCCGGCACGGCCAGCGACGTCGATCCCGTGCTGCAAGCTGGCCTGCAAATCGCCCACAGCCAGTTGAGTCAACGGGCATTGAGCACGCGCGACAACCAATAGAATCGCGCGGATTGCTTGGATTGCAATGATTGTAGGACAGGCTGGCAGTTTGTCGACGTGAGCGCCGAGACGGGTGGAAGCTTGCCCTATTT
>CAUJKE010000240.1 GCA_963205385.1 Planctomycetota bacterium
CTCGTTCGGCCAGTTCGATTGCGACGGTCATGGCAAAGTCTCCCGGAGTTTGATGCGCACCCGCGGATTGAATCCATACACTCTTGACGCGTGGCTAACATAGTAGACGCTAGACAAGCCCTCTTGGGATTGGCCGATTGAATACCTCTTCGAAGCGTTGGCGAGTTCGTCTGCCGCATTAAATACGAGATCACACCATGTCGCTCGGTTCCATCCTGGCCATTAACCTCACCGTGCTCGCCCTGCTGATGGCCTTGGTCTGGGGCGTTGCCACCGTGAGGCGCGATGTCAGCATCGTCGATATTTTCTGGGGCGCAGGCTTCGTGCTCATCGCCTGGCTCACATTGCTGGTCCGCGGCCAAACGTCCCCCGTCGCTTGCCTACTGGTGGGGATGGTGACTATCTGGGGCCTGCGCCTGGCCGGTTACCTCGCCTGGCGAAACTGGGGGAAGCCGGAAGATTATCGGTATCAGGCCATGCGCGAGCGGCACGGCGACTGGTTTCCGCTGGTGAGTCTCTTCACGGTCTTTGGCCTGCAGGGGCTATTGATGTGGATCATCTCGCTACCAATTCAGGTGGGCGCCGGGCGAGCAAGCGACTGGCATGTCGGCATCGCGATTGGCTTGATCCTGTGGGCCGCCGGCTTGTTCTTTGAGTCCGTCGGCGATTATCAGCTTGCGCGATTCAAGGCGGATGCGGTAAACCGCGGAAAAGTCATGAACCGAGGACTATGGCGCTACACCCGGCATCCCAATTACTTCGGCGATTTCCTCGTGTGGTGGGGGCTTTACGCCACGGCAGTGGAATCAACGTCGTGGTGGTGGACGATCATCGGACCTCTCCTCATGTCGTTCTTGCTTGTGCGGGTCTCCGGCGTCCGCCTGTTGGAAAGCTCCCTGAAAAGCCGCGTCGAAGGCTACGAGGAATACGTCCGGACCACCAGCCCGTTCTTCCCGCTGCCGCCGAAACAGGCCAGCTAGCGCTCGGCGGGACTTGCCATTTCCAATTCCCCGCCTATAGAGCCTCGTGGCGGGGCCAGAGGGGCTTCGCGATTGCTTTCAATCTCGGCGTTCGTCTATGGCCCGCTTTGACAAGGTTCAGTGGTTCCGCGTGACTCTGTTTTTCCTGCTGCATGTTGCATGTTTGCTCGTGCTGATTGCTGGCTGGAGTCCCGTCGCCGTGGTGGTGGCGATCGGGGTCTACTTTGCATGGGTATTTCCCATCATCGCGCTCCATCACGTCACCTTCGGCATCAATTCACTTGCGCACACCTATGACACGCGCCGTTACGACACAGGCGACGACAGTCGCAATAACTTCTGGCTGGCCATCATGACTTTCGGCGAAGGCTGGCATAACAATCACCACTACTACCCGAACTCCGCCCGGCAGGGCTTTCGTTGGTGGGAGATCGACATCTCTTACTCGCTGCTAGTGGTGGTGTCCTGGCTAGGCCTTGTCTGGGATCTCAAGCCAGTCCCCGTGCGTGTGCTGGCCGCGCCCATGCCTCCACCGCGAACGAGGAGCTAGTCATGCGAATTGCGATCATCGGCACCGGTGTTAGCGGAAGCGTGGCGGCGCGCCTGCTCTCCACCAGGCATGAAGTCACCGTGTTTGAAGCCAATGATTATGCCGGCGGGCATGCCAACACGGTCGATGTGGCCGTCGGCGGTCAGAGCTTCCCGGTTGATACTGGCTTTATGGTGTTCAATCGGCGGACCTACCCGAACTTCTGCCGGTTGCTGGAAATGCTGGAAATACCATCGCAACCGAGCGACATGAGCCTCAGCGTGCGCTGTGCGAAGACCGGCTTGGAATATCAAGGCAGCTCGCTGAACGGATTGTTTGCCCAGCGGACGAACTTGCTGCGGCCGTCGTTTCTCAAGATGCTGACGGACATCCTCCGTTTCAATCGCCGGGGAATGCAAGCGGCCGCTAGCGGCGAGTTGCACGACGGGCGAACCGTAGGGGAGTTTCTTCATAACTGTCGCGTCGGCCGTCGCTTTGTCGAACACTACCTGACGCCGATGGCTGCTGCGATCTGGTCGAGCAATCCGCGCGAAATCCTCGAGTTTCCCGCCGAATTCATGATCGGCTTTTTCGCCAATCATGGTCTAATGCAACTCCGCGGTCGGCCCCAGTGGCGGACGATCGTCGGCGGTTCACGCAAGTATGTTGCGGCGCTCTTGGAACCGCTCCGCGAGCAAGTGCGGTACGCGTGCCCTGTTCTATCGGTCGCCCGTTCGCCGCACGAAGTACATATCACCTCGAAGTATGCGTCGCGGGAGTCGTTTGATGAAGTCGTTTTTGCCTGCCACGCGGACCAGGCGTTGCGGATGCTCGTGGATGCTTCGTCGGCGGAGAGGCAGATTCTTAGTGCCTTTCCCTATCAACCGAACGAAGCCGTGTTGCACACCGATACAGCATTATTGCCCCGGCGACGTCGTGCTTGGGCGAGTTGGAATTACCACCTGCCTCGTAGCGACGACGGGGCGTCGTCGGTGACGTACGATTTGAGCCGCTTGCAAAATCACGCGTCGCAAACACCTCTCCTCCTGACATTAAATGCTAAGTCCGAAATCGACTCGACCAAAATCATTCGCACATTTAACTACTCCCATCCGGCCTATGCCCGCGATTCGCTCACAGCGCAGAAGCGTCACCGTGAGATAAGCGGGCGGCGGAAAACACACTACTGCGGCGCGTATTGGGGCTATGGCTTTCACGAAGACGGCGTCAACAGCGCGGTCGCCGTCGCCGCTCACTTCGGCATCGAACTATCCGCATGCACAGCTGCATCTACGAAGGAACCGTCACCCATCGCCGTCGTCAGCCGGTAGCGCATCAGTTCCAGAACCGTTTATTTATGGTTTATCTGGATCTCGATGAGCTACCGTTGCTGGCAAGTCGGCATGGACCAATTGGCACGAGCAGGCATGCCGCGAGTTCGTTCGTGCGCAGCGATCATTTGTTCGCGCCAGACCAACCTTTAGAGGCCGAGGTGCGACAGTTGATTCGTGAGCAAACCAGCCAGGAAACGCGCGGGCGCATTCGGCTGCTGACGCAATTGCGCTACTTCGGCTACTACATGAGTCCGCTGAACTTGTTTTTCGTTTTCGACGAAGCCGACCAGCGGGTAGAATTTGTGGTGGCGGAAGTGAACAACACTCCGTGGAACGAGCGGCACTGTTATGTGCTGTGGTCGGGAAACCAAACCGCGCATAATAACGAACTGCGATTTGCGCACCGCAAGGAGTTTCATGTCTCGCCCTTCATGGACATGGACCTGGAATATCGCTGGCGGCTAAGCGAACCTGGTGCTGATTTGCGCGTCCAACTGGCAAACCATTCCTGTGCCGATAGACTTTTCGACGCTGGCATGGCTTTGCGGCGGCGTGAGCTGAATGCTGCAGAATTGCGCCGCATGACTATGCGTTACCCACTGATGACCGCTCAGATTATCGGCGGCATTTACTATCAAGCCTGTAAACTGTGGTGGAAACGATGCCCTTATTACCCACATCCCAAGAAGCGGACTTCGCCTTCTCTTGCTCCGCCCGCGAGCGGCTTGCCGACAATGACCTCGACCACCGTCCCCCGTTAGCCACACGTTGGCAAGCGGCCATCGACGCGAGTTGCCTGTTTCGCAGCGCGGTGTTGCGTCGTCTCGCAGAACTGCGTCAAGGTCGGCTGAACGTCATCGATCGCAGCGGGGCGTTTGAGTTCGGCGAAGCGTCGCCGAGTGCACTCTCCGCGACCATCGCCGTGCATCGCCGCCGCTTTTATCGCGCGGTCGCCCTCGGCGGTTCATTAGGGGCGGCGGAGTCCTATATCCGCGGTGACTGGGACTCGCCCGACCTGACCAAGGCGATGCGCGTCTTGGCTCAGAACATGAAACTCCTGGCAGGCGTCGAACGCGGCGCTGCGGGACTCTTGCGCCCGTTGCGTGTTGCCATGAATTGGTTACGTAGCAACACCCGGGCCGGCAGCAAACGGAACATCGCGGCACACTATGATCTCAGCAACGAATTCTTCGCGCTGATGCTCGACTCGACCATGACTTACTCGAGCGGCATCTTTCCCACGCCGGAGTCGACGCTCGCTGAAGCCTCCATCGAGAAGTACGATCGCATCTGTCGCAAGCTCCAGCTCCAGCCGAGTGATCACGTGCTCGAATTCGGCGCCGGCTGGGGCGGATTCGCGGAACATGCCGTCAAACATTACGGTTGCCGGGTGACGACGACCACCATCTCGCGCGCGCAGCATGACTATGCTCGCCAACGCTTTCAAGCCGCAGGCATCGCGGATCGCGTCACGCTCTTGATGCAAGATTACCGCGATCTGGAAGGCCGCTTTGACAAACTCGTCTCAATCGAGATGATCGAAGCTGTTGGCGAGAAGTACCTGCCCGGTTACTTCGCTAAATGTTCGCAGCTACTGCAGCCGGATGGCAGCATGTGTCTGCAGGCGATCACTATTCCTTACGAGCGCTACGATGACTATCGCAAGTCGGTCGACTTCATCCAGCGCTACATTTTCCCCGGCGGCTTTTTGCCGAGCATGGGAGCAATCAACGATTGCATCCGCGGCGGCACTGATCTTCGCCGGCTGCACGTCGAAGACTTTGGCGCTCACTACGCCCAAACGCTCGCCCTTTGGCGGCAAAACTTCTGGCAAGCGATTACGCGCGTAAAATCGCTGGGCTTTGACGAGCGCTTCATTCGCACCTGGCACTACTACCTCTGCTACTGCGAAGCCGGTTTCCGCGAGCAACAGATTGGCGTCTCGCAAATCACGCTCGTTAAGCCGCAGTGCCAGCGCGAGCTGATCGGCACTTCAGGCACTCAGGCCGCGCTCGCGGGTGGGCTCGATTGATCTTCGATCCGGTCGCCTGCTCGAGCGATATTGCGCAGCATTCCCGAGAACACGATTTGATGCAGCGGATAGAGCGCGTACCAATAGGCGAGTCCGAACAGGCCGACCGGTTCGAAAATGGCGGTTTGTCGAATAACGCTCCCCTTCTCGTGTGGCGAAACTTCGAACTCCAGCCACGCGCGTCCGGGTACTTTCATTTCGGCTCGCAAGCGCAACAGTCGGCCAGGTTCGAAGGTCTCCACACGCCAGAAATCTAAGGCGTCGCCGATGCGAATCTTCACCGGGTCGCGCCGCCCACGGCGAACACCTACGCCGCCGACCAATAGATCCAGAAACCCGCGCAACTGCCACAGCCAGTCGCCATAGTACCAGCCGGTCTCGCCGCCAATCCGCTGAATCGCCGCAAATGCGGCGTCTGGCGACGCGGTGCAATTCGTCGTGCGTGAATCCACCAGGCGAGAACCAAACCGCACGCCGCCCCAAGTTTTCGGCTCGCCTGCGGAGGAAAGTGCATCCGACCAGCGCGTGGCGGCAAAGTCCGCGTCTTCGTTGATGAGCGCGCGAGCAATCGCTTCCGAAAGACTCTTCGGGCGAATGGAGAAAGCCGTGCTCGCGAGGTTGTTGGAAACCAAGGTGGGATTTCGCAAGCTCTCCACCAGCTTCCGCCCCACGCGCGCGTAGAGCGGCGTCACCAGCCCCAGCCACAGGCTCGACAGAAACGGGGTGAGCAACGGCACGGGAATCATCAGGCGACGCAGGCCGCGCTGCCGCGCATACTCTTGCATAATCTGGCCGTAGGAGACCTGATCCGGACCGCCAATTTCGTAAATCTTTGAATCCGTTCCTGGCAGCTCGACAGCTTCCATCAAGTAGGCGAGTACGTCTTCAATGGCAATGGGCTGCGCCAGCACGCGCACCCAGCGAGGGCAAATCATCACGGGCAACCGCTCGACCAGTGCGCGAATCATCTCGAACGAAAGGCTGCCGGAGCCAATCACGATCGAGGCCCGTAGTTCGATCACCTGCACGCCGGAAGAACGAAGCACGTCGCCTGTCTCTTGGCGGCTGCGAAGATGCTTGGATAGCACCTTATCGCGATTGCCCAGTCCTCCAAGGTAAATGATGCGCCGCACCCCTGCCTGCTTCGCTGCGTCGGTGAAGTTCTGGGCAGCGATCCGATCCTGAGACTCGAAATCCGCCTGCGAGCCCATCGAGTGGACAAAATAAAAAGCGATATCGACTCCTTCCATGGCGGCGGCGAGCGAATTTGGCTCCAGCACATCTCCGGCGACGACTTCCGTCGTTTCAGCCACGTCATCTGTTAACGTTTCCGGCCGTCGCGTGAGACAGCGCACGCGATAGCCGCGGCGTTCCAGCAGCGGCAGCAGGCGTCCGCCGACATAACCAGTGGCGCCAGTCAGCAGAATTCGTAGAGCTTTCATCGACCTGCGCCATTCAAGGAGGGTTGCCAATCGTTACCTACCTTCTACTGTATCCTAACGGCAACTGTTTGCGCCTCGGCAGACGAGCGGACGAATACCTCACCATCGCAAAACTGACTGCCAGGTCAGTACTTAGCGCCGTAGAAGTCACAAGGTTCTGTTAGTCGGGCGCGCGGTCGGGCACCGATCCGAATCTGCCGGATGTGGGGGCAAGTTCGCGTTGAAAATGTGCCAATTTACGGGGGGTGTGTCGTTCGCGCTGTCTTAGCAGGTAGATTGAAGATGCATTGTTTTAGTTATCAACTCCGTTTTTGCGTGGAACCCGCCATGAAATCGGCACTCCCTTTGTTCGTTTGTAGCCTGCTGAGCGCGTGGTCGCTGTCGGCGCGCTTGTGTGCGGAGGAGGCGGCGGCGCCGCCGGCGCACGACGCTGTGGCCGCCATTGGCGCGGCCCTGGGCGAGTACGTCGACGCTTTCAACCAGCGAGATGTAGATGCGCTCAAGGCCAGGTGGCGACCCGAAGGCGAGTTCTTCGACATCGCCAGTGGCGCGCAAACGATGGGCCGAGAAGCAATCGCCAATAATTTCCGCGTGCTTTTTAGCGGGCACGACAATTTGTCCCTGAGCGGTCGAATCGAATCGGTGCGGTTTATACGTCCCGAAGTGGCTCAAGTAACCGGCGTGACGATGACCGTCGGCGCGGGGGACGAGCCACTCGCAAGCAACTTCACCGCGATTCTCGTCCGTGATGGCGAGCGGTGGCTGTTCGATAGCATTCACGAAACACCTCTGCCGGCGGTCGTGGCGGGCCGGCGAGCCGAACCATTGGAGTCGTGGGAGTTTTTGGTCGGCCGGTGGGTGGATGATAATCAAGACGCGCGCGTCACTACCATCTACCGTTGGGGCGCTAACCGCTCGTTCCTCGTGCGCTCGTACACCGTTGATCGCGGCGATGACCAGCTTGTGCAAGGCACGCAAGTGATTGGGTGGGATCCGCGCGAGCAGCAGATTCGCTGTTGGACTTTCGATTCCAACGGTTCGTTCGGCGAAGGGGTTTGGTCCGCCAGTGAGGACGGTTGGAAATTGAAACTGACGCAGACTTTGGCCGATGGACGGGTTGCTGGCGCGACGCAGGTGATTACCAGGGTCGATGAGAATACGTTGTTAGTGCATCTGGTTGGCCAGGAAATTGACGGCGAGACGCTCCCTTCCACGGAGGCCGTGCGCGTCGTGCGCGCTGGTGGGCGAGACGAAAATTAAGCTGAACTTATATTGCCAGAAAGTTAAGGACTCGTTCCATGCGTATGCAAATATCTTGGGGAATCGTCGCTTCCGTGGGCGTGTTGCTGCTCGCTGCGGACGCGACTGCGGATCGCCGGGCGAATCTTAGTGCGGCCCGTAGTAACCTCGGCGGCGCTGCCGCGAGCGGAGGCGGTGGCGGAGGCGCCGCGGCAGCACGCGCCAATGTGGGGGCGGCGCGGGGCAACGTGAACATCAACCGTGGCAATGTCCCCGCCGCACGTCCGAACATCTCGCGCCCCAATACGAGTGCGCCGTCGCTGGGAGGCGGTTCATCGATCAATCGCCCATCCGTCAATCGCCCCACGCCAGGCGGCAATATCTCGCGGCCGAGCACAGGCGTCACACGGCCTGGGACTGGGGTGACTCGACCTGGGACTGGGGTGACTCGACCTGGGACCGGGGTCAATCGGCCCGACGTTGGCAATATCGGCGGCAATCGGCCGGGAACAGGCATCACGCGGCCCAGCCTCCCCGAGAACCGTCCATCCGGTCGCCCCGACTTCGGGAACATCGGCAGTAACCGTCCCGGCGGCGGAACAAGCATTCCCGATCTCGGTTCGCGCCCTGGCAGTCGCCCGATTACACGACCCGATTTTGACGCAGGCAACCGGCCTGAGTTTCAACGCCCGACGACTCTCCCGTCGCGCGACCGTCTGAACGATTTCCTGGACCTTCCGCGGCCCGATCGAGATCGTCCGAGCTTGGGAGACCGAGAGCGACCTAGCCTTGGTGATCGCGAGCGACCCAGTTTAGGAGATCGACCAGGTCTGGGCGATCGTCCAAGTCTGCCGGGTCGTCCAGGACTTGGCGATTTACCCAGTTGGGATCGCCCGAGTATTGATCGCCCCGGCATTGACCGCCCTAGTTTCGATCGTCCTAGTTGGAACGAACGACCGGAGCGGCCGATCATCGGCGGTGGGGACCGGAACGACCAGATTCACAGTCGTCCCCCGTGGGTGAATATCGACCGTGATCGCCTGGAAAACGTGCATAACCGCTGGGGCAATGCCATTACGCGGCGACCGGACGATTTGCATCGTTGGACGCAGCGCCGCCCAGACCGCGTCGCGCGGTGGCGGAGTTGGGGCAACAGCGTGCGTTTTCGCTGGCATATCCACGGCCACGGCGTGTTTGGCCCGGTGTGGTGGACAAACCATCATCCGGTCTTCTGTCGCTGGCATCACTGGCATCATTGGAATCGGCATCCGTGGAGCTTTTGGTGGCATCGGACGCGCTTCCCCGTGTTGACCAATTGGTTTGTGTGGCGTGGTCCCGGCGTCGTCTGGTCGCAGCCGATTTTTTACGACTTCGGCCCCGGCGGCAACGTGAACTTCATTGACAATCGCGTCTTCATCAGCGGCGCGGATGTCGGCTCGGTTGAAGAGTTTGCGCAAAGCGCCGCCGAACTAGCCACCGTACCTCCCCCTTACGACGAAGAGGAACTCGACGAGACCGAGTGGATGCCGCTGGGAACCTTCGCCGTCTCCACGAGCGAAGACGAAGGTGAACCGACGCGCTACGTGCAACTCGCGGTAAGCCAACAGGGAATCATCAGCGGCACCTATTTCAATTCGCAGACCGAGGTTTCGCAAACTGTTCTCGGGCAAGTCGACCACGACACGCAGCGCGTCGCCATGCGGTTAGGCGAAGACGACAATCTGGTGATTGAGACAGGCATCTATAACCTCACGCTCGACGAAGCGCCGGTGCTTGTGCATTTTGGCGCCGAACGATCTGAATTCTTTCTGCTCGTCCGCATGGACGAACCCGAGGAAGAATAGTCGCGACTGGTGAGCGTTCCGGCGACGAACCGCTCGTTGCCGTTTTTTAATAATCCCAAGACAGCGTCCGGAGTCAATGCAGCCTGTTCCTCTTGGGTCAAGACACGCTCCCGGCGAGGCGTTGCCGGGGCTTGCGCGTGTGATTCTTGCTTTGCCGATGTTTCGAGCGATCGCTATGGCGCATACTCGCTTGCAAGCAGTGCTAGCGCGCCAATCAACAACACCATTTTCTGAGGAAACTTCACCATCGTCTTTATCTCCACGGCACTATTTAATGCGAAATGCACCTCAAACTTACGCCAAATGAAGATAACCCACAATGCGCAGGGTGGAGACAATTTCTATTTTCACGGCAAACTAGTGGGCGAGATAGTTAACTTGATACCCAGTCCCCGCACACGATTTGCCTCGACGCCAAGATTGCATTCATTCGCGGCCGAGGTCGTCGAGAGTTCGGTTACATTTCGTTTGCAACGCTGACTGCCGATGGGCTGGCGAATACCATCGGGAATTGTTAGTTGCTGGAGGACATGCTCGGCTTGTTGGGATGCGTGATCGAGCGGTATGATGTTGGCCAAACGTATCCCCTCAAGGTTTACATAATATGCCTCCGCCTGGCGAAGATCCGAAGACTTTCTTTCAACGAGTCCTGGACGGCATCGAATATGTAGGCAACAAAGTGCCCCATCCGGCGGTTTTGTTCCTATCGCTGATCGTCATTCTGGTGATCCTTTCGCAGTTGTTTCAATGGCTGGGGACCAGCGTTGTTTATCAGCGCATCAATCCCGAGACGCATGAAATCGAGGAAGCGACGACGGCCGTGCGAAGTCTGTTGTCGGCGGAGGGAATTCGCTTCGTTTTCACGTCGGTGGTCGCCAACTTCATCAACTTCGGGCCAGTCGGCATTATCATGGTGGCGATGATTGGCGTGGGGCTCGCGGAACGCTCCGGTTTGATCGGGGCGATCATCCGCAAGATTGTCCTCGTCGCGCCGCCACAAACCATGACCGCGATTTTGGTCACGATTGGCGTGCTTTCGAGCATCGCCAGCGATGCAGGTTATCTGGTGCTCATTCCGTTGGGAGCGGTCGCGTTTCATAGCTTGGGGCGGCATCCGCTCGCGGGGATGTCCGCCGCGTTTGCCGGCGTGGCGGCCGCGTTTGGCGCGAACTTTCTCGTCAAGCCGATCGATGGCATTCTGGCGGAAATGACCAACGACGCCATCCACATCGTCGATCCAGCCGGCTCGATCACGCTCACCGCAAACTTCTATTTCGGCATCGCGTCGAGTTTGCTCTTGATTGTCGTCTGCACTTTGATCAACGATCGTGTTGTTGAACCGCGACTAGGGAAGTATGACGGCGATGCGCCCATCCCTGACAATAAAGGGCTGTCGGCCGAAGAGTCTCGCGGACTCCTCTTCGCGTTCTTCGCGTTTCTTGGGTTCATGGCGGTCATTCTAGCGCTGACGCTCCCCAGCGGCGCGCCGCTGCGAAATCCAGAGACCGGCGACATCATTGGCGATTCTCCGTTTATGGCGAGCCTGGTGTTTCTGATTATGCTCGTGTTTTTGGTCATGGGGATCGCCTATGGGATCGGTGCGAAGACGATGCAATCGACCGACAGCATGATCAACGCAATTACCGAAACATTCGCCGACCTGGCGGGGCTGCTCTTTCTGTTTTTCGTGATTGGGCAATTCGTCGCCTATTTCACATTCACCAACTTAGGCACAGTCTTGGCTGTGAATTTAGCGAACGCTCTCAAAGAGGCGGACCTCAATAGCGTTACGCTCCTGCTGGCGTTTATCGTGATCGGCCTGTTCTTGAGTATCCCGGTCCCCAACATTCTGCCGAAGTGGGCGATCATGGCGCCGGTGTTCATTCCCCTGTTCATGAAGTTAGGGGTCGATCCCGAGGTGGTGCTCGCCGCCTATCGCGTGAGCGACTCGCCGCCGAACGTTATCAACCCCCTGTTGCCGCACTTCGCCTTGGTGGTAGGCTTTGCACGACGGTGGCAACAAGACGCAGGCGTGGGGACGGTCGTGGCGATGATGCTCCCTTATTCCGCCGCGACGATGATTTCCTGGATGCTCCTCTTTTTCGCGTGGTACTTGTTGGGAATGCCTTTTGGGCCGTCGTGACGTACAGTATGTGGATTCCGAGACGAATAGCTTCGACGAAGACTGGCCAATTCACAGGGAATGACCTATGGCGAATGCCAGGCCTGGATTATTCGAGTGGTTCACCCGCATCTTCATCACCGGCGTACTCGCGCTGTTGCCTTTGGCGCTGACGCTGTATGTGCTCGGTTGGGTTGTGGGGATTTTGCACGATTTGGCCGGCCCCGGCAGTAGCATCGGCCGATTGCTGACGTCCGCGGGCCTGTCGCTCGTGGCGTGCGAAATCACTGCCTATGTTCTGGGATTTCTAGGCGCGGCAGCGCTAGTGTTTGGTTTGGGGCTCCTCGGCGAATGGGGCCTGTTTCGTAGTTGGCGAGAGTTGCTCGACCGGCTCCTTCGCCGCGTGCCGATGTTTGGCACGCTGTACGAAGCCGCGAAACAGCTCACCAGTCTTTTTCATCGCAAGCCCGACGCCATGCAGAGCATGATTCCGGTGATGTGTTATTTCGGCGGGGACCGCTCAGTGGGCACGCCGGCCTTGATGCCCACGCCGGAGCTGGTGCGCATGGGCGAAGTCGATTACCACCTGGTGATCCTGCCGACGGCCCCCGTTCCGTTTGGAGGCGCGCTCTTATGCGTGAAAGCCGATTGGATCGAGCCGGCCGGGTGCAGCTTGGAAGAACTGGTCAGCATCTATGTCTCGATGGGGGTAACGGCGCCCAGCAGTTTGGGACATGGCAGGGGCGACGGGCCGGCGAAATCGCCGGACGACTCCACCGGTAGCAGCGACGCCGGGAAGAAAACGCCATGATCGCGCAGCCACAGTTTCTTTAACGATAGACCTCGCCGATGTCTTCCTCACCACCGCCTGCTCCGGAAACAGATTCCTTGCTGGAGTTCATCATCCAGTTGGGGCAGGCGTATCTAGCCAGTGGCGAACAAACGGCCGAAGTGGAGTCGATCCTGCGGCGCGTCGCGGTGGCATATGGCGCACGACGTGCGCGGGTGGTGGCATTTCCCACAGCCATCTTCTTGAGCCTGCACGACAAATTTGAAGAGCACGTCACGCTGGCCGAGGGGCTCACAATCAGCCTGAGATTGGATCAGATCGGCGACATCTATCATCTAGGCGACACAGCGCAGCGCGGCGAAATCACACCTCAAGCCGGGCTCGCCAGGATATCCGAGATTCTGAGAACGCCTGCCCGATTTGGCCTGGCAGGCGCGATCGGCGG
Source organism: Planctomycetota bacterium (assembly GCA_963205385.1). GTDB lineage: Bacteria > Planctomycetota > Planctomycetia > Pirellulales > Pirellulaceae > JAEZGD01. The sequence continues at coordinate 12,758 of CAUJKE010000240.1, forward strand.
GCACGCCATCCTATCACTGGGGCTGGCAATGGTCATCAGGCCCACCTTGGCGAATCTGATCATGGCGAGCATGCTTGGCGCCCTCGTCGGCGCGCTGAAGTTGTTGAACCGCAATCGCCCATTGCTCTCGGTGCAAATGCCTGTGTTCGCGGCGATGCTGGTTTCGGCCATCGTTTTTTTAGCCTCTAAATGGTTTCCGGTCGATCCACTTTATGCGTTGATTCCGCCCCTGGTCACATTTCTTCCCGGCGGTCGGCTCTCGCTGGGAATGGTTGAGTTAGCCTATGGAGACATGGTGAGCGGCGCGAGCCGGCTCATTACGGGATTTGTGCAACTCCTGTTGCTCGCAACCGGACTTGCCGCCGGCGCCACGCTCGTCGGTTACAGTCCGGAGAACCTGGTCGATTACACGAGCGAGGCCATCACACCTTCGCAAACATTCGGAGCGAACTGGCTGGGAGTCATGCTGTTTGCGTTCGGCGTCTTCATTCATTATTCGGCGCCGCGCAAATCGCTCTTGTGGATGCAAGTCGTCGTGTTAACGGCCTTTGTGACCCAGCAAATCTCGGCGCAATTCGTCGGCACTACCGCCAGCGGCTTCTTTGGCATGTTGGCGGTTACACCCCTGAGCTACTTTATTCAAGCCAGATTCAAAGGCCCGCCGGCGATGGTGACATTCTTGCCTGGCTTTTGGGTGCTCGTGCCTGGCGTGTTGAGCCTCGTAGGTGTGAAGTACATGTTCAGCGATCGCGAGGCCGGAATAGACGGGATGATCACCGCGCTCTTTGCGATCGTCTCCATCGCGCTGGGTACGCTGATTGGCGCATCGATCTACAAAGGCCTGGTCGACTCCGCGAAGTGGCGGCAAAACCAACTGCGGCGCTTAAGCAGACTGCTGGGGCGAAAACCGTAATCGCGGTATTTCGCCCCGCCAGTTGTCAACTTCAATTCTTGCGCGCGATGCCTGCGATCCGCTGATGCGCTTCGAGGTCGCCCGCGGGATAGTAGTGAACTTCGCCGCCAGAGAGCATCACCATCTCGATGACTTCGTCCACGGCGTCGTCTAAACTGTTCGCCCCTTTACCGGTATGCGGCAACAGCAGCTTGCCGTCGGGGCTGAGATCGGCGGGATACGAAAAGTCCTTTTCGACAAACAGCATGCGGCAGTCGCCGCGCTCGGCGAGTCGCCACACTTGATCGATTCCCGACGAGTGCCGGTGAGCGCTCACGGCATCGTCGAGGGTGATGAGGGCCTCTGCCCGCACGCGCGTGGCACCGACTTCGAAGACCGGCCACACCCACTTGCCCAACTCGCTGGGGGATGTTTGGTCATAATTTCCGGAGAGCATGCCGAAAATGACATCCGTGTGCCTGGTGACTTCGCGAAAAAACGCCAGGTTGCGTTCCACTCCGGCAAGAATCAGCGGGCGAGGATCGGCTTTTTGAATCACTGCTAATGCGTCGTCAACTTGCTTGAAAAATTTGCGGTGATCGTCCTCGCGGGCGTCGGACCGCACCATCACCTGGCGGCGTGATAGTTTTTTTCCCGAGCCGGCGCGATATGCCATGGGAAACGGCTCCTGCAGATGCTCCTCAAGCACCATCGTCCAGGCGTCAAACAGCCGCACTTCATGACTGAGCGCTAACACGCGATACGGCTTCGCCCGGTTATAGGCGTACACGAGATCGCGCGTCGCGAAGGTTTCATCAATGATGGCCCGCGGCTTGACCTTGAACGGCAGCGTCATGATCGACGCATGGTCCTTGCTGACAAACAGCGCGAGTCCTTCCAGTGAATGCTCCCAGTCCACCTGCTTGACGAGTTGTTGCAATTGTTTGACGACTGGCGCCGCCTCGCGCTTGCTGAACTCGCCATGCAACCGCTCAATCGCCTTGCGCACCAGGTTGTCGACCTTGATCGGATCCTTGCGGTTCGCAGGCACCGTGCGATGCGTCGGGGCCAGAATGGAAATGGAGGGATAATCCCGATGTTTTTGCAGGGCGCGGATATCGGCTGAGGAAATCATGGCAACGTTCTCGCGGTAAGGCTAATCCAAAGAAGCGGTGATATTTACGAGCACTCGGCGGACGTCGCCAGCCGCGAAATTCGCGGCTGGCGTCCGATCCACGATTTCAATTCGTAGGCGATGCCGTGGCGTGCTGCCGGGCAGTTGCCAAGGCGTTGCTGAGCTTGGTTTCGTCCTCGTGCGAGAGGTTGGTTTTGATCAGCGTGCCGCCGAATTGCTTCAACTCCTCAACGACTTTGTCTTCCGTCATGCTGCGAATGAGCACGCACAAAGCGGCGGAGCCAGGCTTGATGGTCTCCGCCATTTTCTTCATGAACCCGTCATCGATGCCGACGTCGCTCAGTGCGCCGGAAATCGCGCCGGCGGCGGCGCCAATCGCCAGGCCAAATAGCGGATTAAGAAACAGCACACCGACCAGCGTTCCCCAAAAGCCGCCGCTGAGAGCGCCCGCGGCGGTCAGGTTGTACATCTGGCGCAGGCGTACTTTGCCGTTTTCGTCGCGGACCACGACCACCGCATCGGCGACGTCGATCAAATAGTCCTTTTGCATCTTGAGCAGCGCCAGCCGCACTTCTTCCGCCTTTACTTCGCTCTCATAGTCGATCACTACTAAAGTTGCCATCGTACTGTTCCTGGAAAAATGAGTATTGGAAATCCGACGTTTTTGCAAATTAAAACGAGCTACCGATCATTGTACCAGCGCGGCTAGCTCTCTAGCGTCGCTAAGGCGACGGCCAGGCGGCAGCCTTGCAGGAACTCGGGGACGTCTACGTATTCCTTAATCGTATGAATCTCGTACTGGCCGGCGCCGATCGTCACCGTCGGCACGCCGTGTTTGACGAGCCAATTCGCGTCCAACCCGCCGTTGGAGAAGAGCGTCGTCGGCTTGAGCCCCAGGCTTTCAACCGCCTTCTTTGCATGTTTCACCACTGGAGCATCATTCGCGATGTTGAACGAGGGATAGGCAGGCTTGCTCCTGAACGTGACCTCGGCGGTGGCCCCGTCGGCGTCCTGCACGTCAGCCTGGGCTTTCGCAAACGCTTCGCGGTATGCGGCCGCGATCTTGGTCGCGAAGGCGACATCGGGGCTGCGGGCCTCGCCGACGATGTGGACATAATCGGTGACGACGTTCGTGGCATCGCCAGCGGGCTTGCCTGGCTTGCCGCCGAAGATGCCGACGTTGCTCGTGCCGTTGCCGTCGGGCTTAATGACTTTGCCGAACCAGTCGCCCCGGTGCGCCTCAGCAATGGCAATCGAGCCTACGAGCGTCGCGGAGATCCCCTTCTCCGGCGCGACGCCGGCGTGCGCGGCCTTGCCGACGATCTCGACGTCCCAGTTCTCTTGACCGACCGCGCCGGTGATGAGTTCTGAAGCGAGCTTGCCATCGACATTGAAGCACATCGCCGCGCCGTTGAGATCCTGGGGATCGAGTTCGCGAGCCCCGTGCAAACCACTTTCCTCACGCACCGTGAATAGCAGCGTGATGGGGGGATGTGGCAGGTTCTGCTTGAGCAGCGTTTCGATCATGGAGACCAGCACCGCGCACCCGGTGCGGTTATCGCCCCCCAGCGCCGTCGTGCCGTCGGACACGATCCGATCCCCTTGGCGACTCGGCTTCGCGCCCGCGCAGAGTGGAACGGTGTCCAAGTGTGTCGAAAACAAGAGCCGCGGTCCAGGACGCGTGCCGGGCAGGTCGACGATGAGATTGCCGGTCTGCGTCGGCACCGGGATGCGCTTGTGAACGGAGTCAAAGCGAATTGCGGAAGCCGGAACGCCGACCTTCTGCAGTTCATCCGACACCGCCGCGGCAATCGCAGCCTCTTCGCCAGTGACGCCTTCCACGGCCAAAAATCGCATCAAGTGTTCTTCGGCCGATTGTTCATCGATTTTGAGGTGATTCATAGGTTTGCTTCTTTGTCAGGACAAGGTGGATTGGGCTCGTTACGCTCACGTGCCGTGCTTACAACCCCCAGGGAATTCCCAGCAAGTGCCACACGGCAAAGAGAGTCGTCCAGATGATAAACATGAAGATCACATACGGCAGCATCATCGAGACGACCGTTCCCACGCCGGCGTTCTTATCGTACTTCTGGCAAAAACCAACAACGAGCGCGAAGTAAGCGTTGAGCGGCGTGAGCGTGTTGATGGGGCTATCCGCAATGCGATACGCGGCGAGGACCGCTTCAGGCGTGACGGCCAGCGCCATGAGCAGCGGCACAAAGATCGGTGCGAAGAGTGCCCACTTCGCAATGGCGCCGGTGATCAAGAGGTCAATGATCGCGACGACAACGATAAAACCGATAAGCAACGCGAGCGCCGGAAAGTTCAGCGTGGTGAGGATATCCGCTAGTTTCAAAGCGAGAATCGTCCCCATGTTGCTGTAGTTGAAGTAGGCCACGAACTGGCTCAGCACCAAGAAGAGCAGGATCAACCCTCCCAGGCCCTTCATCGCCTTCTCCATCGCCTGAATGATCCCGGTGAGACTGGTGATCGTCTTCGCGCCGTAACCATACGCGGCGCCGGTGGCGAGGAAGAGCACCATGATGACGGCGATCATTCCGTTCATAAACGGTGAATTGCCGATCAAGACATCCGTCTCGGGATCGCGGAGCGGAGCACCGGAGGGAATGGTGAGAAACGCGAACACCACTATCGTCGCCACGAAAGCCAGGCCGGCATACAACAGCCCGCGTGATTCGTCCTTGGAGAGTGCGCCCTGCTCGACGCTCGGCGGATCATCGCCGGCCAACGCGACATCATATTTGCCTAACCGCGGTTCGATCAGCCGTTCGGTAATCAAAGCCAGCAGGAAAGTCAGGATAATCACCGAAGCAATTGAAAACCAAAGGTTCGACGCCAGGCCGATGGACAGGTTGGGATCCACGAGTGCGATCGCGTCGTTGGTAAACTCGACAAGCACCGCATCGAGCGGCTTGATCAGCATGTTTACAGTAAAGGCGCCTGCGACTGCCGCGAAACCGAGCGCCAAGCCGGCGATCGGGTGACGGCCAACGCTCAAAAACGCCGTACCTGCCAGGGGAATCAGCACCAAGTAACCAGCATCGGCCGCGACGCTCGACAGAATGCCGACGAACGACAGAATATAAATCAGCGCCCACTTGGGTGAGACAATGACCAGTTTCCTAATCAGCGCATTGACGAGTCCTGACTCTTCCGCCACGCCTGCCCCCACCATGGCCGCGATCATCAGACCCACGGCGGTGAAGCTCATGAAGTTGGGAATGAGCGAGGAATAAATGAAACGGATGCCGTCAGACGTGACCAAACTCCGCACGGCGACGGTCTGCTCCTTGATTTCATAGTTCTTTTCGTCGTGTGTTTCGTAGTCGACGGTGACGCCGGTGTCGTACGCCTGAGAATATGCGGAGTATTCCGCTGGTGTGTCATCCGCGCTGGGCACGAGCGCGTCGAAGGTGACGCTCACGCCTGTCATATAGAACAGGTGCGAGAGTGCGATCACGATGATGATCAGGGAGAGAAAGATCAACACCGGATGCGGCACCATGTTGCCAGCTTTCTCGACAACGTCGAGAATTCGCTGCATTAGCCCCTTGGGGGCATCTTTGGCTTCAGGCATATGGCGGAACCTCTTGCGGCCTTCGAAACAATATGAAAGAAGTCTATAGAGGCAGCAGCCAAGGAACAAGGAGGGTGCAAAGCAGCATCACCACAATCGCGAACGGCACGCCCACACGCACAAAGTCGCTGAACTTATAATTGCCAGGCGTCACCACGAGCGTATTAACCGGCGAGGAGACCGGCGTCATAAACGCTGTGGATGCGGCGAGCGCCACGATCATGGCGAACGGATAGGGAGACGCCCCCATGTCCTTTGCGACCGCGATCGCGACCGGCGCCATGAGCACCGCCGTGGCCGTGTTGGAAATGAACATTCCCAGGATTGCGGTAATCGCAAAAATGCTTCCCAAGACGACATAGCTGCCGGAATTGCCGATGACCGACATCAAGCCTTCGGCCATTAAATCCACACCGCCGGTGCGTTGCAGCGCGATCGAGAACGGTAACATGCCGACGATCAGCACGATCGTCTTCCAATCGATCGAGCGGTAGCCGCTTGTCAAGTCGGTCACGCCCAAGCCGCCCATCAGCAAACAGCCGAGTAGCGCCGCGATGACATTGGGAACCAGGCCGCTGACCATCAACACAATCACCAGCACCAAACAACACACTGCTTGCACCGCCTTGCCGGGGGCAGGCAACACTTCCGCCATCTCGGCCGGCAGGTTGAAGACGACGAGATCCTGGCCGTGGGATTGCAAGTTGCGAATCTGTTTCCAAGGACCGATCACCAGCAACGTATCGCCAATCTGCAATTCTTCAGTTTCCATGCGGCCAATAATCGGCGACCGCCCGCGCCGAATGCCAATCACGCGCAAGCCATATTCGTCCGCAAAATGTGCATCGACGAGCGTTTTGCCGACTAGAATCGACAGTGCCGGGAGCAGCACTTCCGCCATGCCGATTTCTTGCGAGTGATCGGTAAAGTAACCGCCGGTCAGCGGCAGTTCTTCGACGCCAAACTGCTGGCGAATTTGCGCGGCTTCGTCGGGAGTCGCTTGCAAGTCCACTAGCAGGATATCGCCAGCTTTGAACTTCGTCTTGGCGGTCGGTTGGAGCAGCACCCTGTCGCGTTCAATGGCCACCACTTTGACGCCGGAACTCTCACGCAACCGCAGTTCTTCCAGAGTTTTCCCAACCATGCTCGAGCGCCCCGTTACCATGACGCGATGCTCGCGATCCGCAAGTTGATATTCCTTAACCCACTCGGCGATCTTCGGCCCGCCACGGGATTCCGGGACCGCGGCGCCATCTCCCAGCCAACGGCGCGCAAACAGCATGTAGACAATGCCCAGGGCGAGAATCGGAATACCGAACGGCGAGAAGGCGAAGAAGTGGAAGCCGTCGAGGCCGTTGCGTTCGAGTTCGCTACTGACGACGAGGTTGGGCGCGGTGGCCACCAGTGTCATCATGCCGCTGATGAGCGCCGAAGTGCTGAGCGGCATCAAGAGTCGACTCGGCGAGGCGCCGGTGCTGTGGGCAATCCGGAGCGCGACGGGAACGAAGATCGCCGTCACCGCCGTGGAACTCATGAACGCTCCCAGCGAACAGACGACCAACATCAGCATCACGACCAGGCGAACCTCGCTACTGCCAGCCTTGGCGGCCAGCCAGTCGCCGAGTCGCCGCGCGACGCCGGTGCGGACGAGCCCATCGCCGATCACAAACAGCGCGGCAATGAGCACGATGTTGGCGTCGCTAAAGCCGGCCAGCGCTTCCGCCACGGTGACGGAGCCGGTCAGAGGCAGCGCCACCAGCATGATCAGCGCAACGGCATCCATCCGCGGCTTGTTGATTGCAAACATGGCAATCGCCGCCGCAAGCAGCCCTAGAACGATGGCTAACTCAGGAGTCATCCGAATCTTTAAAGGTGCACGAAAAGTTCGCCCGTTGACGCCATGCGCCGACGAAGCAGCACGTGCGCGAGAATACCGTAGTCTTAGGGCGAGACCGCGCCCTTCGCAAGTGGCCCTTCATGCAAATGGTGGCTAGAAGTTGTATTGTGCCAGGCCGTGCAGGCGTTGCGCGCGGCCGACGTCACCGTTGAGGTTTTCGCGCTCGCCATTGATGATTTCCACGGCGAAGGACAAACGCGGAACTGGAACCCACCAGAGACTAGCGGCCATATATTGCGTCGAGTCATAAGTCGTGCCCGGCATACCGCCATCATTATCCACATTCACCTGGGCGTAGGTGAGGTTGGTCAACCACTGCTCGTTGAACCAGTGCTCATAGCTGGCGTTCCAACCGTTGGCGTCCACGAGGCTGAAATTGCCTGTGAGCGGATCGACTTGCGCGTCGAGCCCCTGCCCCGCGAGATCGTTGAGATAACGTCCTACGCCGCCGCCCCAGGTTCCTTGCAGGAGCATGCGGCTGCGCGTCAGGCCGGAAGGATTTTCGTCATGCACCGGATCGGTATTGAGCAGAATCGCCCAGGGATGAAAGACAGCGACTCCACTGACGGCGCCGCCGGTTCGGCGAGTGACTTCGCCGCCGGTGGGGCGATAGCTGATCGTCCGCAACAGGCCAGAGACCTGGAGATGCCCGCGATCCCCTTCATAGCGCCAATGCGTCGCCAGGTCAGGAATATTTTGCACGGCCGCCCCTTGCGCGACGCCGTTTTGATCGAGCGTCGTGATGTCCGAGAACGGGCGTTCGATGCTGGTGGCCCAGAACATGCGATCTGCGAGCGGGAGCGTCATGCGCATCGACGGTTGGCGTTGATTGACCCAACCGTTAGGCCCTTGGAAGTCGACCAGGCTCGGCCAGCTCGAAGCGTCCATGAAGACGCTGTTTTGTTGACCGAAGCGGAACGGGCCAAAATCGAAAAAGGCATGTCGCAGACGAAACGGATTTCCACCGCCGCCGGCGGCTTGCCCCGCTCCGTTGAAAAAGTCCCCCTCGATGAACGTGTGCACGTTCCACTCGCAGAACGACGTTGGCGTCCATGTTTCTAGTGCGAACCGGCTAATGCGGCCGCTCATGTTGAAATTCTGGCCGATTTGTTGCGGCACGGGAATCGAATTGGTCACGAAAGCGTCTGGCACGCCGATCGGATCGAAATCGAAGAGCGTCGCTAAACGCACGAAACCGCGCAGCCGCACCGAAGTGTTGGTTCCCGGCGCGAGGAACGATCCGGGATACATGCCCCGCGTCACGAAATTATCAACTTGGCCAGCCTCCGGAGGACGTGGAGGCGTGAGGCGTGAAAACTCAGGCGACCCTGGGCCAACTTGTTGATCGCGGGCTTCATAGCCGGGGGGCGCGTAGTCGGCATAAGGCCGGGCGCCGCCGTAGTATTGGTTGTAGTACGACGACTCGTAAAAGTAAGCAGGCGGCGCTTGATACTCCGGGTCGTAATAGGCGCCGGGAGTCTCACCCTGGCCGCGCGGCTCATCGAACCGCGACGCGAGACGCTGTTGGTTGTATTCCAGTTGCTGTAGACGTTGCAGGATGTCTGGTTGCGAAACCGGTTCGTTCAACAAGTCGTCACTCGCGGTTGGCTGAAGATCACCTGTCGAAAGCTGCACCTGCGCGAATAGCGTTGGAGCGTGGAACGCTATACAGAGTGCTAGCAGGGCCCACGGCCTGGTGAAGACTTGCATATTTCGATAATTCCGCTGAGAAGACGAGCAGCGCCCCACTTCCTGAGTGGAGGCGTCAAAATCTCATCGTCGTAACGGCCAGGCAAACTTTGAGGATTGTATCGACTGTGATGATTGGCGGACGAGTGCTAGCGAGAATGTGTTTGCCCGACGCGCAAGTGCCGCACCGGTTAGACTTCCGGCTTGGATAAGAACAAATCCAGGCCCAGCTGTTGCGAAAGAAACCTGGTGGCGAGTTGTCCCTTGATGCTGTTGCCGGAGGCATCCAAAGGGGGCGCGAACGTGCCGATGCCTCCCTTGCCCGGCGCGACGGTGACAATGCCGCCGCCGATGCCGCTCTTGCCTGGCAAACCAACGTCAAACAGCCAGTCGCCTGAAGTTTCATACAGACCGGCGGTCGCCATCACGGCCAGTGTGTAGTGACAGACCATGGGACTGACGACGCGCTCTCTTGTCACCGGATTGACGCCGCCATCGGCCAAGGTCGCGCCCATCAGCGCCAAGTCCTGGGCATTGACGTTGAGCGAACACTGTCGGGTGTAGAGTTCCACGGCGCTGGCGGGGTCCGTATAAACACGGTTGAAGCTTTGCAACAAGCGGGCAATGCTTTGGTTGCGATAGTTCGTTTCCGTCGCCGAGGCGAAAACCTCTTCATTGAGTTTCAGCTCGCGGCCGGCGAAGCGCGAGAGGCCCTGGTGGATGAATTGCCATTTCGCCTCGAGGGACTCGCCGGGGGTGAGGCTCGTGGTGGCGATGGCGCCGGCGTTGACCATCGGGTTGGTGCGGCCGGTGGGACTCCGTTCAATGGCCGCGAGCGAATTAAACGCCAGGCCGGTGGCGTTCGCGCCCACTTGCGCGCGCACGAACTCCGGCCCCAGCGCTTCGCACGCTAGCGCAAAGATGAACGGCTTCGAGACGCTCATCATCGAGAATTCGTGCTCGACGTCGCCGACGCAATAGACGCTCCCGCTCGTCCCGATCAGACAGATGCCGAAGAGGTCCGCAGGCACGCGGGCCAGCGCGGGATACACCTGCGAGTTTTGGCCGTCCGTGTTGGCTTGATAACGCTCGTGAGCCTGACTCACCAGTTGCCGAATTTGCTCCGGGGAAGGCAGATGCCCGGTGGAAACGAACGGTGGGTCGTCGGTCGGGGCATTTGCGGATGGCGTTGTCATGGCATTGGTTCTGTCGTGGAGTCGCGCGAACTTATCTGGTGGCTTCCGTGCGATCCTCATGCACGTTGAACATGATCGCGTACAACACCGGCGTGACGATCAGCGACAGCACGGCGGCGAACGAGAGGCCGAACATGATGCAGACCGCCATCGCTCCGAAGAACGGATCTTTCAGCAGCGGAATCATCCCCAGCACCGTCGTGATGACCACCATGCAGACCGGCCGCATCTTGCTCGTGCCGCCGTAGAGGATGGCGTCGTACGGTCGCATGCCGTTGTCGATTTCCGTGTAGATTTTGCTGAGCACCACGATTTGGTTTTTAATCAACTCGCCGCCCAAGGCCAGCACGCCGAGCAACGCCATGAACCCAAACGGCTGCCCCGTGAGTAGCAGTCCAACCGTGACGCCGATAATCGCCATCGGCATGATGAGCCAGATCAAGGTTGTGGTGCGGATGGAGTTGAACAAGCAGACGACGATGAACACCATCAACGCGAGGAAGTATGGCAAGGGCTTGGCGAGCGCGGTGCGGGCTTCACTCGAATCCTCATACTCGCCCCCCCACGCCAGCGCGTAACCAGGGGGCAACTCAATTGCTTCGATTTCGTCGCGCACGCGGCCAAAGAGTTGGCTCGGCAGCCCGCTCCGAGGATCGGCGTGGACGGTGATGGTTTGAAAGCGATTACGGCGGTGAACGACGGGATCCTCCCACGCTAGATTCACATCCGACACGACCTGGCTGAGCGGAATCATTCGCCCCGCGACCGGGCTCCAAATCTGCATGCTCTCGATGGACGCGACGTCGCTGCGCTCCGTTAGCGGTGGGCGAGCGATAATGGGCAGTAAACGTGTTTCTTGCGGATACGTGCCGGCCCCCGTTCCCGCATCGCCAGGTTCCCGATAGAAGCCAACCACACGCCCTTCGAGGCTGGTCTGCAACGCTTGCGAGACATCGACCCGGTTAATTCCATTACGGCGTGCTTGGGATTCGAGCAGTGTGGGGCGGATGACCATTTCACGTTCGCGCCAATCGTGCCGCACTCCCTTGGCGTGGCAATCGTCTTCTAGGATTTGCTTGGCCTGGTCCGCAAGTTTCCGCAGCACGGTCGGGTCAGGCCCGCTAAAGCGCGCTTGCACGCGGCCGCCGTCGCCTGGTCCCAGCAGGAACTTCTTGGCGATGGCGTTCGAGTCGGGGTAATCGGTATCCAGATGGGTTTGGATGTCTGCAAGTAGGCCGTTGATTTTCGCGGGGTCATCAACTTCCACCAGGAACTGCACGAACGCCCTGTTCTCCGATTCTGGAGAATAGACGAGCAAAAATCGCAAACCGCCGCCACCTACGAACGAAGCCACGTGCGTGACGCCTTCCTGTGCGCGAATGTACTCTTCAATCTCGCCAGCAAATTCCTCTGTTTCGCGAATGTGTGTGCCTGCAGGCAGGAACACGTCCACCATGAACTGCGGGCGCATCGCAGGGGGGAAGAAGCTCTGATCGACAAAGCGAAAACCGTATAGGGAAAGAACGAACGCCACGAGCAAGCCAGCAATCACCGCCCAACGCTGGCGGAGCGCGAGGATCAGCAGCGAGCGATAGGCCTGAAAGATTCGCCCTGCATACGGATCGGCCGGCGCTTCGCCACTTGCGCTCTTTGGCAGCGGTTTGAAAAACATGCAGCCCAAGAGCGGCGTGATGGTGACGGACGACACCCAACTCAAACTCAAGGCGATCAGAATCACCCAAAACAACGAGTTGCAATATTCGCCGGTGCGATCTTCGGAGAGACCAATGGCCGCGAACGCAATGACGCCGATCGCCGTCGCACCAAACAGCGGCCACTGATTCTGTGCAACAACGTCCCGCACCACTTCGAGCTTGTCCTCGCCTGCCTCGATGCCAACCTTGACCCCTTCGATCATGATGATGGCGTTGTCGGTCAACATGCACAGCGCGATGATGAGCGCGCCGAGGGAAATCCGCTCCATGAGCAGGTTCCCTTCCATGAACATCACCAAAAAGGTCGCCATGATGGTGAGAAACAGCACCAGGCCGATAATCATTCCCGTCTTGCGGCCCATCGTCAGCAGCAAGACGATAATCACGATGCTCACCGCTTTGACGAGGTTGAAAACGAAGTCGCTCGTGGCGGCCGTCACCGCTTCAGGTTGGAAGTTGATCTCGCCGATGTCGATGCCTAGCGGTTGATCGGGCTTCAATCGCTCCAGAGTCTGGCGAACGCCTTCCCCCATGCGGACGACGTTGCCCCCTTGAATCGTGGAGATGCCGATACCGATGGCAGGCTGGCCATCGTGGCGGAGAATCCGACGCGGCGGATCGGTATAGCCGCGTTCGAGCGTGGCCACATCGCGGAGCGTGAGTTGCCGGCCGCTCCGATCCGAGCCGATCACGAGCTCCAGCATCTCTTCGGGGACGCGAAAACCGCCGGCCGGATCGAGCGGCAAATGCTCGTCCCCCACGCGCACGCGTCCTCCATCGGCTGCGACGTTTTGTGCCACCAGCAAGCGGTAGATTTGCTCTTCAGGAATGCCGAGTCGCGCCAGACGTTGCCGCGAGATTTCCAGATACACCTGTTCCTGCTGCGCGGCGAATAGGTCGACCTTCTTCACGTTATCGACCAGCATCAACTCACGACGCAAAAACTCCGCATAACGCCGCAGTTCCGGATAAGTAAATCCCTCACCGCTAATTGCCAGAAAAACGCCATACACGTCGCCGAAGTCATCGACCACGATGGACGTATCGCGCACGCTCGGCGGCAACTGCGACTGCACATCGGCAATTTTGCGGCGCAATTCGTCCCACACTTGCGGAATCCGCTGCTGATCGTAACGATCCCGAATGACCGCCTTCACAACCGAACGGCCGCGGACCGATTCGGACTCGACTCGCTCGAGTTGGCCCAGTTGTTGGCAAGCACTTTCAATCGGATTGGTCACTTCGAGGGCCACTTCCTCGGCGCTCGCCCCGGGATAGGGCGTGATGATGAGCGCCTCTTTGATAGTAAACTCGGGATCCTCAAGACGACCCAACTGTTGATACGCGATCAGCCCGCCCACAAGCATGAGCGCCATCGCGACAAACATCACCCGGTTATATTTAACGGATAGAACCCCTGGGTTCATGATTGCTCTCCCAAGGCGTCACCCAAATCGCGAACTTCCATTCCCGCACGCAGAAAACGGACGCCGGCGATGACGATCCGCTCGCCGGGGGCGAGGCCTTCGAGCACTTCGACGCGCCCGCCTGAGGCGCTCCCGAGCTTGATCGCTTTGGGAGTGACCGTGTTGTTCTGGCCGAGAATCCAAGCCACTTGTTCGCCTTCGGCGGTCTTGGCCACCGCTTCGACGGGAATCATCAAGCGCTCGCCTAATACGATGGCGCGACGATAAGCCAAAGTGACGCTCGCGCTCATGCCGGGCAAAACGCGAATGTTGGGCGGAGCCTCCATCGCGACCCGAATATTGAAGGTTTGCGTCACGGGGTCAGCGACTTGCGCGATCTCGCGAATGCGCACCGGAAACCTCACGCCGGGCGCCGCGCTGATCTCCGCCGTCAAGTCCAGGATGTCCGCAAGGCCAATTTCCGCCGCCATGACGGTTTCAGGCACATCGACGGCAATGTCGATCTCTTCAATGTCTTGAAACTGCACGACCCGGTCATTGACGGTAATGTTCTGACCTTCGTCGACAAACCGCTGTGCAATCACGCCGTCGTAGGGGGCTCGCACCGTCGAATCATTAAGTTGAATTTGGGATTCCACGACGCGGCCTTCCAGCCCACGCACTTGGGCTTCGACGGCCTCAATATCTTCCATGCGGCCAACCGTCGCTTGTTCGAGGGACTCCTGCGCCGACGTATATTCTTCTTGCGCGACAAGATAGGCGGTTTGGCTCCGCTCGTAATCCAGGCGAGACACGGCATTGCGGTCGACGAGCGTTTTATTGCGGGCATATTCAGCCCGCGAGTTAGTTAGCCGCACGCGCGCCGCGCGGACGACCGCCTCGCGGCGACGAATCTCCTCCGGACGTTCGCCGGCGCGAAGGGCGCGGAGCGACGCGCGGGCTTGATCCAGTTCCGCTTCCAGCGTCGCCAGGCGGGCCACGAATTCATCCTGGCGAAGCTGGGCGATGAGCTCCCCCTTGGCGACTTTTTGCCCTTCCTTCACCGGCAACTTGGCCAATAGACCAGGCACGCGAAACGCCAGTTCCACTCTCCGCGCCGCTTCCACCGTCCCCGGAAAGGAACGCAGGCGGGTGTCGGCGCCAGCGGCGACGACGATCGTCTTGACCGGACGAACCACTTCCGCGACCGGCGGTGATTTTGTGCGGCACCCGATGCTCAGCAACGTCGCTCCCCCCAGTGCCAGCACGCCGCTCCAGGCGAATAAAGGACAATTCTTGGTATTCATTGGCAGACTTAGGTGTTGAGATGCTGACGCGCGAGATAAGTGGCAGACTATAGTACACGCCGCAATACATTCCAAGTAGCCCCCAGCACTGCAACAAGTTTGCTTCCATGGATGCAGCCAGGGCTTGAACCAGCTACAGAAGGCGTTCCTTAAGTTGCTTTCCTGCACAAAAGGTCAGCGTGAGTCTTCCCGCAGGCGCGGTTAGGCGACCGGCGCGTTGTATCCAGGTGCGACGGATCGTGACGATCCGTTCGAAAACCCACCGCGCCGCTATGGAGATAAATGCACTTGGTCCTCACGGGCTAACCGACCTTCCCAGCGGCACGGCTCCGCCTCTCTTTCTCGATGTCTCCGGCGACGACTTCCTCAACCCTCTTGATGCCGTGTTGGTCGTCAATTTTCTTAACGCCGGCGGCGTCGGCGAAGGGGAGGCTGAACTGCCAGCAGGCCCGCCCCGCGCTTATGATTTCGCCCACTTTTGGCCCGGCAAGTGGGTCTTGGGTGAAGTGGGTTCCGACGACGAGGATTCGTTTGAGCGCTTGGTGGAACGCCTTGCCCTCGCCAGGTGAGAGGTAAGCAGGCGATCACGATCCAATTTCTCAACGCACAAGAGGAAATGGGTAACCGAGTGCAGATGCCAATGATAGGCTAAATCGATGGATTCAATTTGTTCGTCAAATCTATTACAAGCGGAATGTCGATTTTCAGAAAGGAGTTGGTAGAGCGATGCGCGCGAGAACGGTTTTATGGTCATTTGGCGGCAAGGTCTTAGCGGGGTGCTACTAGCAATGTCGCTGCTAGCAAGCGGCTGCGCGTCGCTTCCCTGCGGATCGGATGGCTGCTATTGCGGTTGTGGTGAACCGACGGTTGTAGGGGAGTTGGAGCGGCGAACCGCGCAGGAAGTGCATCATCTGACTAACGGCGGGGCCTTGAGATTGCCCAACGGGGCGAACCTGCAAGATGGCCTTACGGAAGATGAGGCGGTGCTAATCGCCTTGTGGAACAACGCGCTCTTCCAAGAGACGCTTGTTGATCTCGATCTGGCGGCGGCCGACCTGGTGCAAGCGGGGCTGCTGCCAAATCCGGAAGTCGTCTACTTCTTCCCCGTGAACGACAAGCCGTTTAAGTACGCGCTTGACTTTCCGATCGAAGCGCTGTGGCTGCGCCCCATACGGCTGGCAGCCGCCGATCGTGAATCGCAACGGACCTGTCAGCGACTCGCGCAGGCGGGCCTTGACTTGATTCGCGACGCGCGTCAGGCCCATAGCGATGTGGTAGTGGCCCGCGGACTATTGGATGTCGCCCAAGAGGCCGTCGGGTTGCGGGAACGGATCGGCAAGATAGCGCAAGCAAGACTGGAGGCCGGGGAGTCAAGTCCGCAAGAAGCGTCCGTTGCCAGAATTGACACCGAGCTTTCGCAACAGATCCTCGCGCGGGTTCGATACGACGTGCATCTCGCGGAGGAGCGGTTGCGGAACGTGCTAGGCCTTGGCCGTTATGAAGGGGCACTCGAACTAGTCCCTTATGTGCCGCCAACGCGCACTTCGCAGGACACCGAATCGCTCGTGCTGGAAGCCCTCGCTTCGCGTCCCGATATGCTCTCGGCGGAGGAACTAATTGCGGCGGCTAGCGCGCGCGTCCAACTCGCGGAGAAAAGTTGGTTTCGCTTCTTAGGCATTTTGGACGCCACCAGCGGTGTGAACGGACATGAGTTCGGCCCGGCGGTTCGAGTCACCTTGCCGATTTTTAACCGGAACCAAGGGCTCATTTCGCGGGCGGACGCGGAACTCGACCGCGCGATACGCCAGCGACAAACGCTCCACGACCGAATTATACTGGAAGTAAGGCAGGCGCACTTGCAGTACGATCAGGCGGCAGCGGAACTTGTCGTGCTCAACGAAAAAGTGATGCCGGAGGTCGGAATTGCCATTGAACGAGCCGAGACTGCCTTCCGCGAAGGAGATACCCCCTACCTCGTCGTCTTAGAAGCTTCGCGGCAACTTTTGGACTCGCATGCTCGCCGCGAGCAATTGCACGGTCAACTCCGGCGGACGTGGGCGGAACTTGAGCGGAGTGTGGGACGCCGGCTAGAATAGAAGATTCGACATTCTGTGAACGACTCGCCCCACACCATCACTTTTCAAACTTTGCCCTTCGCGCATGTGTTGCGGCAGGCTGAGCCGGACGTGCGGAGGCATCTCACATGCAAGTACGCGGGCTCCTGACTGGCATCATCGCCGTGCTGCTCGTCGTGGCGACAGCGGGGGGCGCGTGGTGGTTGATCGCTCATCCGCCGCAAGCGAAAGAAAAGGCCAAGCAACCCGCGCCTGCCAAGATTACGCTCAACGAAGCGGACATCAACGTCATTACGCTCTCGCCGGAAGGATTTGCGCGGCTCGTGATCGAAACCGCAGAGGTCGAGCGCAAGTCCGTTCCCGTGGCGCGCTCGTTTGGGGCGGAAATCGTGTTGCCGCCTGGGCAATCCATCGTGGTTTCCGCACCGGTGAGCGGGGAACTGCGTGCTCCTGCCCAAGGAGCGATTCGCGCCGGCGAACAGTTGAGCGCGGGGCAGCCTGTCTTTGATTTGTTGCCAATCTTAACACCCGAAGGACGCGCGAACCTAACGACCGCGCTGGTCGACGCCGAAGGACAAGTCAATACGGCGAAGACTCAGTGCGACCTGGCCCAGGTCGCCTATGACCGCGCGCTACGCCTGTTTAAGAGCGAAGCCGGTAGCCAACGCGCCGTTGATGAGACACTCGCGCAGTTAAACGTGGCCAAACAAACGTGCGAAGCTGTAGTTGCCCGCCATACTGCACTCCAAGACATGTTAGGCGAAGTTAAGAGTGGGACCGCCGCGCCATTGAACATTGAAAGCCCCCGAAGCGGCATCCTGCGGGTGCTATCCGCGGTTCCGATGCAGGCGGTACCGGCTGGCGCCCCGCTGTTTGAAGTGGTCGATCTGACGCGCCTTTGGGTGCGCGTACCGGTCTTCGTCGGGGATGCCGATCAACTCGACGACAAACAGGACGCAACGATCACCGATCTCACCGCCAAGCCGGGAATGACGGGAGTTACCGCGACACCCGTACTTGCGCCGCCGACAGCAAATCCGCAAGCGGCAACCGTCGATCTGTATTACGAACTGGACAACGAGCGCGGGCGGCATCGTCCCGGAGAACGCGTCGCGGCCCAAATTCAGATGCAGGGAAGCGCGGATAGCCTCACGGTCCCCTGGTCGGCAATCATCTACGACGTGTACGGCGGAACGTGGGTCTATGAGCAAACTGGCGAGCACACGTTCGTTCGCCAGCGTGTTATCCTGCGTCGCGTGCAAAACGATCTCGCCGTTTTGGATGCTGGTCCACCGCCGGGGACCAAGGTCGTGATCGCTGGCGCGGCGGAACTGTTTGGCACCGAAACCGGCTTCACGAAGTAGAGGCGACGATATGCTTTCCTGGCTCGTCTCAACTTCGCTCCGGCTCCGCGTCGCGATTCTCTTTGGCTGCGTGCTGTTAATGGTCGTTGGTTACCGCTCGCTGGGTCATGCGCCGCTCGATGTGTTTCCCGAGTTTGCCCCGCCGATTGTCGAAGTGCAAACGGAAGCTCCCGGCCTGTCCAGCGAACAGGTTGAAAGCCTCGTGACGATCCCGCTGGAAAACGCCCTCACCGGCATTCCTCAAGTGAAAACCGTGCGCTCAAAGTCGGTGCTTGGACTTTCGCAAGTGGTGCTGGTGCTCGAACAAGGGGCTGATCATCAGCGCGTGCGTGTCTTGGTTCAAGAACGCGTCGCGGCCCAAACGCGGTTGCTCCCCAGCGTGGCCAATGCGCCGGTGATCTTGCAGGCACTCTCGTCCACCAGTCGCGTGATGAAGATCGGCGTTTGGTCCGAAAAGCTTTCGCAACTAGACCTCTCGCAAATTGCCTTTTGGACCATCCGGCCCAAATTGATGACGGTCCCCGGCGTGGCGATTTGGGGACAGCGCGATAAGCAGTTTCAGGTTCTGGTCGATCCGGATCATCTCCGCGCCAGCGGCGTCACGCTGGACGCCGTGCTTGCCGGCGCGCGCGATGCCGCGACGTTGGAAACCGGTGGATTCTTGGATACGCCCAATCAACGCCTGGCCGTGCGGCATCTCTCGCCTATCGTCCAGCCGCGCGACCTGGCGGAAACGGTCGTTGATTATCGGGGCGAGTCTCCGATCTTGCTGGGAGATGTTGCCGACGTTCAAGTTGGCTTTCCGCCTCCCATCGGCGACGCGGTGATTAACGAACGCCCAGGTCTCTTGTTAATCGTGGAAAAGCAGCCTGAGGGAAACACGCTCGACGTGACGCGCGGTGTGGAAGAAGCGTTGGCGTTGCTGGCCCCCGGCATGCAGGACGTCGAAATCGATTCCACCATCTTTCGCCCCGCCACTTTTATCGAGCGGGCGTTGCACAATCTTTCCAGCGCGCTGCTCATTGGATGCGTGCTGGTAATTATCGTGCTGATCGCCTTCTTGTTCGACTGGCGCACGGCGTTCATCAGCTTGACGGCGATCCCGCTATCGCTCGTCTCCGCCGTGCTCATCTTGACGTGGTCGGGCGCTACCGTGAACACGATGGTTCTCGCCGGACTGGTGATCGCCTTGGGGGAACTCGTCGACGACGCCATCATCGATGTTGAAAACATTGTCCGCCGCCTGCGACTCAACCGCACCGCTGACGAACCGCAGTCAGCCTTCGCGGTAGTGCTCAGCGCTTCGCTCGAAGTGCGTAGCGCGGTCGTCTACGCTAGCTTGATCGTGATTCTGGTGTTTATGCCGATCTTTTTTATGGAAGGCTTGGCCGGCGCGTTCTTTCGTCCCTTGGCGAGCGCATACGTTCTCGCCATCCTGGCGTCGCTGTTTGTCGCGCTCACCGTAACACCGGCCCTGTCGCTGATGCTGCTCGCCGGCAAGCATGCCCCGCGCACTGACGCGCCGCTCACGCGCTGGCTCAAGAAGCTCTACTCCCCCCTCCTGCCACCGATTGTCGCCCGACCGCAGCTTGCGCTACTAACGATCGTCTTGGCGTTCGCCCTCACCTCCATCGCCGCATGGCGTTTGGGGCAAGAGTTCTTGCCGCACTTTCAAGAGACCGACTTCTTAATGCACTTTGTCGAGAAGCCAGGCACCTCTGTGGAAGCAATGCGCCGCATCACCACGCATGCAAGTCGCGAATTGCGCGCGATTCCTGGGGTGCGCAACTTTGGTTCGCACATTGGACGCACCGAAGTCGCTGACGAGGTTGTGGGCCCCAACTTTACCGAGCTGTGGATCAGCATCGACGAAGATCACGACTACAAAAAAACGGTGCAGGAGGTGGAAGACGTCGTTTATTCCTATCCAGGATTGTATCGCGATGTCCTCACGTATCTCCGCGAGCGGATCAAGGAAGTCCTCACCGGCACGAGCGCCGCGATCGTCGTGCGACTGTACGGTCCCGACATGGATACGCTCCGCGCCAAAGCGAAGGAAATTGAAGCGGTGATGACGGACATCCCCGGTGTGGCGAATCTCAAAGTCGAATCGCAGGTCATCGTCCCTCAGGTGGAAGTTCGTCTCCGCGCGGAAGCCGCCGAGCGCTTTGGCCTCACGGCCGGACATGTGCGCCGCGCTTCGACAACGCTGCTCAAAGGCGCCAAGGTTGGCGAAGTGTTTGAAGGGCAACGCAAGTTCGATATCGTCGTGTGGGGCGTTCCGGAAGTCCGGACCGACATCACCGCCATCCAGCAGCTCCCCATCGACACACCGCTTGGCCAGCAGGTTCGCCTGGGAGACGTGGCTGACGTGGCGATCGTCCCCGCGCCGAACGAAATCAAACGCGAAAACGCCTCTCGCCGCCTCGATATCACCTGCAACATTGCGCCGGGACGCGATCTTGGATCGGTCGCACGCGAAATTGAAGACCGCGTCAATCAAATCAAGTTCGACCGCGAGTACCATCCCGAGTTCCTGGGCGAATATGCGGAGCGCCAGCAATCGACCCAGCGACTCTACGGACTTGCGGCGCTGGCGGTGCTGGGGATCGTGCTCTTGTTGTACGTCGATTTTCAAGCCTGGCGGCCGACGCTGATCGTCGCGCTCACCATACCGTTCGCACTCATCGGTGGAGTTGTGGCGGTGTATGTCACTGGCGGCATTCTCTCGCTTGGCTCACTGGTGGGCTTTGTGACCGTTCTCGGCATCGCGGCGCGCAACGGCATTATGATGGTCAGCCATTGGCGACACTTGGAATTGGAAGAAGGGATCGAATTCGGCATCCCCCTCATCTTGCAAGGCTGCGACGAACGCCTGACGCCGATTCTCATGACCGCGCTCACCACCGGCCTGGCGCTCATCCCCTTGGTGATTGCAGGCAATCAACCGGGGCACGAAATTGAATTTCCGCTAGCCGTGGTGATTCTCGGCGGACTCGCCACCTCGATCGTACTCAATCTCTTTCTGCTCCCGCCGATATACGCCTGGTGCGGCGGCTCGGCGCAACTTGCAGGCGCCACGCGAGAACCAATCGCAACCGCTCCCGACTCACCGGCCAAAGCATAGCTGCCCTGGAGCAAACCCATGCCACTCAGACGCAGTCGCCACTCACGGCGCCCGGTGATTCGGCTGCTCACTACCAGGCGTCGAGCGAGCCGTCGCCGGTTTGCTCTACATAGTCGAAACGCTTGCTCAGTTCGATGATGTCCTCGTCTCGGCAACCGCGCTTGACGATCGCGTGGTTCAGATTGCCTGCCAGGAAGTGAACGTCGGTGGCGGTAAAAGTGATGCGCTTGACGTGCCGGCTCGATGCGCACGCCTCGAGTTACTCACGCACCTCGTCGATGGTGAAGCGCCCCCGGAGCAGCGCGGCCCGCTCATGGAGCAATAACTCGACTGTGATGTTGTGTGGCTCTAGCGGCGATCGACTCCGTGGTTGCTTCCGCCTCTACGCCGTGCGTCTTCTCTCGGCGCGCGGTAGGCTGGAGGGGTGTTTCATCCCTTTGGCTCGTGGAGGTGTTTATGGGACGGGCGGCGAATTCGCCGTTCGTTGCGCGGTGTCGAGAGCGGGTGGAGCGGGAGCGGCAAAGTGGGGCGTCGATCTGGACCTATTGCCGGCGTGAACGCGTGTCGGCGGTCGCCGGAATATCGACATTCCGCCCCCGCCTCACCCGCCGCGCTCCCTCCGCTCCTCCTCCGCCTGCACCACTTCCGCCACCGGTCCGCCGGTCCGGCGGCAGGAAAGGGGAAGGCATAATTTATTACTCGCAGCGGGGAGAGACGGATTTACCACGAAGACACAAAGACAC
>CAUJKE010000241.1 GCA_963205385.1 Planctomycetota bacterium
CTGGCGGCCAAGAGTTGGGCGCGCGGCACGCGCCTCAACGGACGCATCTTCACCGACGCGCCGCTCGTTCCCGGCGACCGCTTAACCATCGGTCCTATCGAACTCGAGATCCTGGAAACCGGCATCGCGCCGCAACCCATAGCGACTTTGCCTGCCTTGTCGCCACAGCAGCAAGCCAAGATCGACCGTCTCCAGCGCGAACGCCGGGCCGCGAAGAAGCAAAAGGCTGAATTGGAGCGGACCCTCGCCGAGCGGGAAAAACTGCTCGCGGCGATGGAAACGCGGCTCAATTCGGCGGAGACCCTGGTTGCCGAATTGCAGCGGGAGACGGAGGCCGAGCAGGGGCCCAGCCCCGAGACGCTGGCCGAAATCGAATCGCTCAGGCAGCAGGCCGAGACGCTCGCCGACCAGTTCCAGACTGCGCGGCAGTCGTTTGCCGAGGAACGTGAAGCCTGGCAAGCAGAGCGGGCGAAGCTTGAGCGGCAGATTCACGACGGTCAGCAACTCGTGCAAGCGGTCAGCGGCGAAGCCGAACGCGCGCGACAGGAACTGGCGGCGATTCGCGAATCGCTCGAAGCATCCCGCGCGGCGTGGGAGCGAGAGCGAACGGAGCTCAAGAAGTCCATCGCCGAATTACGCCAGCCGTCGGCGGAGCAAGTTGAGAATCAACGCTGCGTCAAAGAGTTGGAAGTCGCCGTCACGCACTGGCGCGAACGTGCGGAAGAGCAGGGGCGCGAAATTGGCGCGCTGCGGCAGCAAATTGTCGACTTGGAAGAGTCCCAGCTTGCGAGCGACCAGCAGCAGAAGCTCCGTGTGGAACTAGAAGCCGGGGCACGCGAACTCGACGCCCAAACTGAGCGGCTGTTGAGCGAACAAGACGCTTTCGAGAAGCTGCAATCGCAGTGGCAAGCGGAAGTCGAGGAGGCGAAAGCACAGCTAGAGACGCAGCGCCTAGAGCTCGCTGCGCAGCAGCAAGCCCTCGCCGACAGTCTGGCGCGACTGGAGAGTGAACAGGAAAGTTTGCAGCATCAGCGCACGGCTTGGGAGAGTGAACAGGAGAATTTGCTGCAGCAGCGTACGGCCTGGGACAGCGAACACGAACAGTTGACCGCGGCGCTCGACGCTCGTCGTGACGATTTGCACGCCACGGCCGAAGGGTTGGCGCTCGCACGGCACCAATTGGATGACCAGCGCGGCCGGCTTGAAGCGGAGCGGGCGAAGCTTGCGCAGCAGCAAGCCGCCTGGCAAGCGGAGCAGGCGGCGTTCGAAGCGCAGCACGAAGCCTGGCAGCGCGAGCATGACGCGGCCACGGCGGAGCTCGCGACGGCGCGCGAAGCGCAACACGCCAAGGAAGGTGAAATCGCCGACCTTCGCCAGCAATTGGAATCGGCGCGGGCGAAGCTCACCGCGGATCGCGAGTCGTTGCAGAAGGCGCGCGCGGAATACGATCACGAACGCGAGGTCTGGCACGCCGAGCGCGAGGAAATCGTCCTTCAATTGGAGTTGGAACGCAAGCAAATTGAGCAACAACGAGAAGAACTTGTCGCCCGCGAGCAAGTATTGACAGGCCAGGACGCACTCATTGCAGAAGAACGACAGAAGCTTGCAGCAGAGCGCGCCGCACTCGCACAACAGTCCAGCTCGTGGAGCGCCGAGCGTGAAGAAGGCCTGGCCAGTATTGCCACCGAGTGCGAACAACTGGCCGCCGAGCGTGCGCAGTTCGCGACGGAACAGGCGGCGATCGCAGGCAAACATTCGAATGATTATGCGGAACTTCAGCAGGCCACGGCGCAATTGAATGCTGAGCGGCAAGCACATGCGCAAGCGTGTGAAACTTGGAATGTCGAGCGGGAGAACACGTTTCGCGAGAACGAATCGTGGCAAGCACAGCTGGCGACGCGCGAGGCGGAAGCGGCTACGCAGCGTGATCAACTCGCGATCCAGCAGCAAGAAATTCAAGCCGCACGCGCGCAGCTCGCAGAAGAACGCGGCGCGCTAGGGGCGGATGACAACCAACTGCGCCGCCAGGTGGATGAACTCACCCAGGCACAACAAACATTGCGCGCGACTTTTCAACAGGATCGCATGGCTTGGGAAGAGGAACGCGCGAAGTTGTTTGTGGAGCTAGAGTCTCGTCCGCCTGTGGGAATGACGCCCGCGAGTGAAGTGGATCTGAACCAAGAGCGGGCGGAGCTCGCGCGGGAGACCAGCGAACTACATGCGCTGCGGGACGAGCTGATTCAAGAACGGGATCGGATGCAGGCGGCGCGGGAACAACTGCTGGCTCGCGAACAGGCAATGGCCGCAGAGCATTCGCGGATCGAAAACATGACCGCGGAGTTCGAGAGCCAGCGGTTGGAACTGGTGCGGCGAGAGCAGGAGTTGGAACACGAGCTCAGCGCGCTCGCGCAGCGCGCGAGTGAGTCTCTGGCCGAAGATTCATTGGCGAACGAGCGCGAAGCGGAAGACAAAACACCTTTTGAGCCCACCAGCGCCGCTGAGGTCATTGCCCGCTTGAGTTCGTCTGGCGTGTGGAAGGACAGCGCAGTCGACGCGGAGTTGGATGACGAGGCGGAAGCAGCCTCACCGGAGCCGGCCTGGAAGTCCTTGGTGGCAGAGGACGAGCCCACTACGACATCGCCAGCGGCGACCGTGTCGGTGGTCGAGGAGGAAGATTCCATTGAGAACTACATGCAGCGGTTGCTGAAGCGCGTCAGCGGCGACACGGAGACGACGCGCGTCGTTGCGAGTCCGATCGTCGAACGCCCCGCGGCGGCGCCCGACGAGCCATCGTTGCCGATCCCGAGCCTTCACGGTTCCGCGAACGAGGAAACGCCCTTTGATCCCAGCAGCTATCGTCCACGCAGCGCGCCGGAGAAAGGGGACCAACTCGCGGCGATGCGGCAGTTGGCGAATCAAAGTGCCCGCGTGGCCATCGATAGCAGCGGCAAGCGGACGCAGCGGCGGCGCGTGAAGTCGCTAGCGACGCTGGTGTTGATCTCCGCATTGGCCGCAGTCGCGTCCCTCTGGTTTGCCACCGTCTATGGCTTCTGGCTCGGTTATGTCGGCGCCTTGGCAGCCAGCGGCGCGGCCGTGGTGTGGGGTTTGCAATTGGTCGTCGTCCGCTTCCGACGCTGTGCCGGAAAGCCGGAAGCGGCGAAACCTGCGGAGCAGCCAGTCGCGGCCGAGCCACAACCCGTCGACGATGAGGCGACGCTCGTGCAGCCGATCATTCCCGTAACGCCGGTGACTCCAGAAGCAACCGCCGTGGACGCAGTCGAGTCAGTCCTCGAAAACGAAGAACTTGCCAGCGAAAGCGAGGCGGACGAGACCAGTATTGAGTTGACGTTTGACATGCCTGACACGGCGGCCAGCGAACGTGGTGAAGAGCCTGAACTTGACGAAAATGGCGAGACTCCGAGCGACTGCCGCGATACGATGACGTTCGCGGAACTTGAAGCGTCGTGTAAATCACCGGATGCTGACGAGAGTTCAGCGGCTGACGGAGGCTTGCCACTGGGCGATGGTTTGCCCGCCGTCACAAACGATAGTCTGGCCAGTGACGAGATCACTCCCCGTGATGAGGCCTAGAATTGTCGCGGCAACGTCCTCAGGCTGGCAAACCCGGCCCAAAGGCAAGCTGCTTTCAAATGCCTTGCGGGTGTTTTCGTAAGCCTCGCGTCCCAGGCCGTTCTCGAGCCAGCGAGTGGCGATGAAGCCGGGGGCGACGTTGTTGACGCGGATCTTGGGAGCGAGCGTGCGGGCTAGCGCGATCGTCATGTTGATCAGCGCCGCCTTGCTTGCGCAGTACGGAATAGAGCTCCCACTGGCTTGAATACCGGCGACGCTGGTGATGTTGACGATCTCACCGCCACCTTCGCGCAGCATGATCTCGCGCACGGCGCGCACGCAGTGGAACGGGCCCATCACGTTGACGTCCATGATCCGCCGCCAATCGTCAGCGGTCACGCGGTCGAGGTCTGCGTGCGGAATGAACTTCGTCGTGCCGGCATTGTTGATGAGGACGTCGATGCGGCCAAACGCCTGATCCGCGGTTGTGATCATGTTCTTCACCGCGGCGTCATCGGCCACATCGGCGCACACGGCGATCGCTTTGACGCCAAGCTGCTCCGCGTCGGCCGCCGTTTGTTCGGCTTCATCGCGCGAGCGCGAATAATTCACCGCGACGTGGCAACCGAGTTTGGCCAGCGCGAGCACCGTCGCGCGGCCTACGCCGGTTCCGCCACCGGTGACGAGCGCCGCTTTGCCTTTAAGTTGCATGAGCATCCAACCTTATAAACCGCGGGAGGCGACGATGTCGTCGTAGTCACGGAGGTGGTAGTCGATACCGACGTAGTCGAGCACCTTGCAGAGCGCTCGCAGCGCGAGCCCCAGGCCGTCGGGACCGCTGAATCCACCGAACTGTCCGCCGCCGCGGACATGCGGCTCCAGATCAAAAAACACGCCGGGGATGCCGCGCCGTTTGAGGGTAGCTTCCAGCTTGGGGATCGAGCCCTTGAAGTCGCGGAGGATCATTTCGTGGCCGCTGTCGCCAATGTCGCAGGGGACGAAGTGCTTGAGCGCCTCTTCATCGACATGCGTGGTCCGCTGTGTGCCAGGTGGATTGCGATAGTCCTTGATGTGCAGCCAACCCAGCCCCGGCTTCATCGCCAGGTATTGCTCGAAGGTCTCGCTGGCGTTGTAGCCTTGGGTGACGATGTTCGCGCCGTCGAAGATCAGCACGATCGCTGGGTGGTCGACTTGCTTATAAAGCTCCGCGCACAAGTCGCCGGTCTGGCCGACGAGATTCGCTTCGACTTCCAGGCCATAGGTCAAGTCGCTGCGATGGCAGACTTCCGCGATTTGCCCGAGTTGATCGATCGCTTGGGCCAGATGCTCGCGGGGATCGGAGCCCTTGGGATGATAGAACGAGAAGCCGCGAATCAGCTTCGTCTCGAAAGCGTGCGCTAAGTCGCAGGCTTGTTGGACGTCCTTGAGGTACTTCTTGAACGGCACGAACCGGTTCTGAGTGCCGTCTTCGACATCCAGCAGCTTCACCTTGCCAAGCGGCGAGCCGATGCTCGTGACGTTGAGGCCATACTCATCTTGCAGATGGCGAATCTTGGTGATTTCGCCGGTCGTGAGTTGCATCACGTTCTTCACGCCTTGACCGGCGTCGATGAACCGGAGCGTGTAATACTGCAAACCCAGCGCGGCCAGCGCGGAGAATTGCTGTTCGGCCGTTTTCTGCCAGGCGGCTTCATCGGCCAAGGCAGAGAGAATCACACGGGGTTTGTCGGTCATGGTGCCTGGGGGGGCGAGAGGAGATGGCTAGTATTCGTCTGTGCGTTAGGTGCGACTCAACAGGGAGGCCGATTGCGAATCGAGAAAGAGCGTTGCCTGGGGGTGCGTTTGCAAGATCGACGCCGGGACTTCGTTGGTCACGGGGCCTTCCACGGCGTTCTTAACCGCCGCCGCTTTGCGCTCGTCGGGGACACTACAGATGATGGCGTTGGACTTGAGGATTTGCTTGATCGACATCGAGATCGCCTTCGTAGGCACATGGTCGAGCGTGGGAAACCAGCCTTCGCCGGCCTGCTGACGGCGGCAGGCTTCGTCGAGTTCGACGACGAGATACGGCGCTTCGGTTTCGAAATCGGCCGGCGGATCGTTAAAGGCCAGGTGGCCGTTCTCGCCGATCCCGATGAACGCGACATCGATCGGATGCTGTTGGATCAGCGCGCCCAGACGCGCGCACTCCGCCTGACAATCCCCCTCGGCGTTGATGTAATGGAACGCCGCAAGCGGTTGCTTGAGCGCGTCGACGAACCGCTCCTGCAAATACTTGCGAAACGACGCGGGATGCGACATCGACATACCGGCGTATTCGTCCAGGTGAAAGACGGTGACTCGGCTCCAGTCGATATCAGGCTGTTCGACCAGTTCGCCTAACATCTCAAACTGCGAGGCGCCGGTCGCGAGAATGATGTTCGCGCGGCCGCGACTGAGCGCTTCCAGCAATAGCGACGCCCCCAGGCTGGCCGCCCGTCGTCCCAGCTCTTGTTTGTTTTCCGCGATATTCAAATGCATACGCACTTCTCCAAGGTGTTGACAGCATGAGGATAATTCAACCGGAATGCAACTACCTGCAATAATGGCCACGCGAGTCGCCTCAGGCCGGCGTTACTGATTCGCCGCTGCCTGGTGCTCGACCGTCACGTTGGTGCTAATGCCGCCGCGGGGGCTGTACCGCGCGACGAGTTGCACCCTGCGGGGTTCAATTACCGCCACGAAGTCGTCCAGGATCCGATTAGTCACGTTTTCGTAATAGATTCCTTCATTGCGAAACTGCTGCAGATACAGCTTGAGGCTCTTGAGTTCGACGCACTTCCGCGCCGGCGTGTAGGTAAAGGTCAATACGCCAAAGTCCGGCTGGCCGGTCATCGGGCAGACGGACGTAAACTCCGGACAGACAATCTCGATCGTATAATCGCGGTCGGGAAACTGATTCTCGAACGTTTCCAGCGTCTCGCGAAACTGCGCGCCCATCACTGCTCCTTTCGACTTACTTATGAATCTGCCATCATACGAGATTGGGACGAAAGTGGTCAGGGGGAGGTCGCTAAAATGCCCCCCAGGCAGCCATCACGCGGGTCGCGCCACGACGTCGAACTTCCACTCTAGTTATCATGCGAATCGCGGAAATTTATCAATCGGTGCAGGGCGAAGGTCGGCTGACCGGCACGCCGAGCGTGTTCGTGCGCGCCAGCGGCTGCAACCTGCGCTGCTGGTACTGTGACACGCGGTACGCGTCCTGGCGACCGGAAGGGGACGATCTGGCGGTCGAGGCGATTGTTCGGCAGGTGCTCGCCGCCGAGTGCGAACATGTTGTGCTGACCGGCGGGGAGCCGATGCTCTTCGCCGAACTCGTGCCGCTCTGCGCCAAGCTGCGAAAGGCCGGACGGCACATCACCATCGAGACAGCCGGCACATTGCATCTAGCGCTGGCATGCGACCTGATGTCGATCAGCCCCAAGCGGGCAAACTCCACCCCCAGTATCGAGGCGGCCGGCGACTGGAGCCATCGCCACGAGCGTTCGCGGCATGTACCGGACGTGATCCGCCGATTGATTCGCGAATATCCCTACCAGTTCAAATTCGTGATTGACACGCCAGCCGATTGTGCCGACGTGGAAGCCTATCTCGCCGAGCTGCCGGAGATTGAGCGCGAGCACGTACTGCTGATGCCGCAGGGGACGACCGCGGAGCAGTTGGCGAAGACCGGCGCGTGGCTCGCGCCGTATTGCGCGGAGCATGGACTCACCTTTTGCCCGCGAAAACATATCGAGTGGTACGGCTTTCGCCGCGGCACGTGAATGCTGCCATTGTGCGGCTCTCAGGAGTCTTTCAGCAGCCGTTCAATCTCGGCGACGGCGGTGGTGAGGGATTGAACCGCCATCTGGAAATTCGTGTGCGTCGAGATCTCCGGCTGAAGCTCGCGGAAAAGTTCCGTCGCCTGGCGGAGCCGCGCGAGTTTTTTCCGCGCAAGTTTCACATACTCTTCCGGTTGCCCCGCTTTGAACGGACCGCCGACAGCGAGCATCACGTCGTATAACGCACGATGAACCTCCGCCAGTTCGTCGTCCTCGGCCGCTTCATCGCTATGTTTGAGGAACGTGCGCACCATCCAGACATGGCTCAGCAAGGCATCGACACGGAGCATGAGTTCGGCGGCGGGGAGCGTAGGCATGACCAGGCCAGTGTAGGGGAGGGGAGGGGTCAGGCGATCTGTCGTTCGGCGCCAAAATATTCCAAGGCGACGCGCCGCGACTCCACGAGCAACTCGACATAGTCGGTCGTTTCGACATCCTCGCCTAGGAGCTCGATCTCCCAAAAGCCACGATAGCCGCATCGCACGAGTCGTGGCACGATCTCCGCGAGGGGAATACAGCCAGCGCCCAGGCGGCAGCGGTTTTGTTCGCCGCCGTCAGGCGGAAGCTTGGCGTCGCCGAGTTGAATGATCGCAATCTGCTCGAGCACTTCGGGATGATCGACCGCCGGCAAGCCTGCATGGCAAAGGTGATAGGTGTCGAGCACGATTTTGAGCGCCGGCGAATCGACCTCGGTGACGAGATCGAGAGCTTCCGCCCACGACGTGACGAACGTCCAGTCCGCGGCGCAACCGGCGTGCATCGGCTCAATCGCCAGGGTGACACCGTGCTCGCCGGCCAGTTGGGCGACCTCGGAGAGGGCGGCTTTGACCAACCGGCGGGCGTGATTGTGCGTGTGGCCGGCGCGGGCGCCGGTGTGCACCAACAGCGTGCTCGCGTGGAGTTCGGCGGCTGTCCGCACGGCTTCGAGCGCGTCTTCGATGCTCTCGCGGTGCGAGCGGCCGTCGCTGCCGGTGAAGCCGCCGGCCCAGGCCAGGCTCGAGACTTGGAGTCCGTGGTCGCGGATCAGTTCGGCGCCCTTTTCCTCGCCGAAGTCCGACAGCTTGTGTCGCCAAACCCCCAAGGCGGCAAATCCGGCCGCCGCATAGTGCTGCACATCTTCTTCCAACGACCAGCGAAAGGTCGTAATTTCGTTCATCGACAGAGCGGCCATCCGTGTTGTTACTCCTCGCGTGTTCCGTCGGCGCTCCGCTGCGCCGCGCGTGGTCACGTAGTATGCAAGATTGTGTCGCCGCTGTAAAGAAAGTCGCGCGAGGATGGGTGTGCTAGCAGTGCCAGAACAGGGCAGGGGGCGACGCGCTTAAGCGTGATGGCCGATTTTGCACAACGTGCAATACACGTCGCGATGGTTCTCACCTTGTTTTTGGGATGGTGCGATCGTCATCACTCCAGAAAAAAGCACCCAGGAGATGCGTCGCTTGGACGAATCCTTGGGTGCTGAGAATGATCAACCTCGCCGGCAGTCACGTTTATGGCGCTGCTTGCTCCACCTCTGGCGCCGCGGCCTTCCCTTCGACCGGTTTCTTATCTATGGCTTTCTTTTCCGCGGCTTTCTTGTCTGCGGCTTTCTTGGGCGACTTGCCAGGCTGAGACATGTCCCAGGCAGTGAGCCACCGCTCTTGTTCCCGTTTCAGACCGAAGTCCTTGAGAAGTCGCGCTTCCATGTCGGACAGGTGGCCGGCGCCATAGAAAATTGCGACCTTCTTCTTGCCGCCTTTGAGTTCGCGCTTGAGCACTTCCAGGGCCTTTTGATTGCGGGCGGTGATGATCGTCGAGCCGTCCTTCCCTTCAATGGCCGCCATTTGTCCTTCCAGATTCTCGAACTGACTCGCGATGACTTGCTTCAGAAGCAACGAGTCGCCGGAGAAGAGCGCGCGCATCATATCCACATCGTTGGTGCGTCCCTTGTCATTCGCCGAAAGCCGCGCGCCTTGGCCCATCATGCGGAAGATCATGCCGAGTACGCTCTCGTTCTTATCCTTCATGCTTTGGGCGAATTCGTCCGGCGACATATCGGCATGAACGAAATTGTCCTTCGTGTAATCGACCTGATCGAGTTGGAACTCCAAGTCGAGCATCGACTGCATGCCGCGCTGCAGGCCACTGACGGGGTTGAAGCCGCGTTCGCGGGCTTTCCCTTTTTCGATCTTCGTTCCCTCGGGAGCGACCAATTCAAAGAGCAGCGCGTCGTACTCAGTAAAGGCTTTGTTCAATTCGTCGTAATAGCCGCGGTCGCCGACATGCACCGCGCCGATCAAGTCGACGCTAACCTTCTCGGCCTTGGCGTCGGCCGGAACGTACCGCACGATCGCCGTCTGCAAGGCGATCGCGTCGCCGTCGGCATTGCGCTGCACCCGGAGAAAGACCGGCGAATCCTTGTCCGTGTCCGGCTTGTTTTCTTGCGCCCAGGCAGGAGCCACGAGCGACGCCACGAAATATCCAGCGAGAACTAAGAGTAGGCGTCGGTGACGCATCGGTGGTCTCCTCTACGGACGAAAGCGAGCAAAACGGCCGGCCCAGCCAACCGGAACTGGAAATTCTACGCCGCCGGAACCCATTCAGCAATTCGCACCGGGCGGGGGATGTTGGCGATTGCACCCCATTTTCCGCAATTCACTCCTTGACGACAGGCCGTTACAGTCTAAATTCCATGTAGCACCTGGGTTTTCCCGGTTGTCGTTGCCCGCGTAAGTACCTGCCCCACTTGCGCGGGCAATTTTCGTTCTTGTTCGCCGCGGTTACGCACGGCATAGCTGGAATTTTCCGTAAGGGTTGCCGTCTTTGCTTAACTTCCGCGACATGCATTTCCGATACTAACGTCACATGCCGCATTACGTCGTCTCGCCGTAGGCGTCGGCGCAGGCAAATCGCATCAGCCAAGGGTGGTACCGAATATGATCGCGCAAAGACTCTGGTCGTGGCTGGCGGCCGTGGTGACACTAGTGGTGCTAGCAAACTCCGCAAGTGCTCAACACTTAACGCCATTTATTCCGCCGGACTACTTCGACCCGGACCTCCAGTTCTTCGCTCCGGCGGAGGTCGACTACTTTGACGACCCCGCGCCGCCGACGACGGGTTGGTTCTTTACGTACGACCGCATGGCCTGGGACGTCTCGCGCGCCGAGAACGCGCCGCGACCCTATGAATTGGACTCCGCCTGGGGTAATCGCTTCGACATGGGCTTCATGACGGAGGATCAAGGGGGCTGGCTCTTCAACCTTACCCATCTTGATGGTCCCACCGGCGGGAATGGTGCACTCCGAGGCGCCTTGACGAGTGTTGAACTCAATCGCGTGTTCCGTTTCGATCCGCTCCCTCACAACTGCATCATCGAGCAATTCATCGGGCTGCGATACCTCCGGTTCGACGACGAGGGGGAGTTCCCATTCCAGAATCCCGTGTACAACAACATTCTCGCGGGACAATTGGGCGTGCGGGCCTGGAAGAACATTGGCCTCTGGAAGACCTCCGCAGAGTTGCGGTCCTTCAACGGCGTCAACTGGCAGTGGTATCGGGAAGACGACTTCAGCGAGTTCATGCCTGGTGGCGAGATTCGAGCGGATTTGCAATACAACCTGACGCGGGACGT
Organism: Planctomycetota bacterium; assembly: GCA_963205385.1. Lineage (GTDB taxonomy): Bacteria > Planctomycetota > Planctomycetia > Pirellulales > Pirellulaceae > JAEZGD01. The sequence goes on from CAUJKE010000241.1 coordinate 11,041, forward strand.
GTCGCTGCGTGTGGGCTGGGAAGGACTCTTCTTCTTTGATGGCGTCGGCCGCAACAACGACTATTTCAACAACTGCCAAAGCGTCTACATGCAGGGCTTGACGTTTGGCTTCGCGGTCAATCGCTAGGCGAGCCAAGAACATTCCGGTAAAAAGTCATCGCGGCCGGTGCTCGACGAGCACTGGCCGCTGGCGTTTGAGCAGGGCCCGACGCGCTCGCCCGGAGCATAAAGAAAGCGTCGTCCGCTGGAGCGATTAGCGGATGACGCTTGCACTTCTAGCGAAGCCCGCCAGATTCGGCGGACACGCGCAACAGCCCGGCAGAAGGACGAACGCTTACGCCTTGGTGGCGTAAATATTCCGGAGTTCTTCCAACTCGATCGTTAATCGATGCCGCAAAGGGCTTTCCAACCGCAACTCGTCCAGCAATTCTTCTGCCCGATCAAACGTCTCCACAGAGACATTATCTGGCATTTTGAACAGTTGGCTGAAACTACGTTGGACCTCGGATTCGGTAAGCAAAACAACCTCCCTCGAAGAAACAAGGCAAGACCGACCCAGGCTGGCAGCATTCTGGTGGCCCTATCTATTTAATTGTAGGGGCAGAGGCTGAAATCGCAAGTACAAAATTGACGCCCCAAATCACGCCGCTAGCGCTGCTGACAACGCGCGGCCCGACATCCAGATCGCAGCGGCAAGTGCCGCGACTATCAGTGTTTAAGTAGCCAATACCTGCCGAGCCGCGGCGGCGCAAGCCAGATGGCGCGCGCAAGTTTCCAGAAGTTGCCGCCGATTGATCGGCTTCGTTGCGACTTCATTACAACCCGCCTCCAAGCAGCGCTGCCGACTTTCCGCCATGGCGTGTGCGGTGAGCGCGACGATCGGCAAGCTCCAACCGCTGGCGCGAAGTTTCAGGGAGAGCGAATAGCCGTCCAGCACCGGCATTTGGATGTCCGTAAGCAGCAGGTCGAATGGTTGTCCGGCAGCCGCTGCGGATTGCATTTTTTCCCAGGCGACGGCGCCGTTTTCCGCGATTTCAACCTCAGCGCCCGCCTTGCGTAGAAGTAACGAGATCAGCCGCTGATTATCGGGGCCGTCCTCCGCGAGCAAGATCCTGCCTTCGAGCGCGGGCCAGCTTGGTGTCGAGGTCGCGCGCGGTGTGGGCGTCGCGTCTTCCAGGTGTTCAATCGTAGGCGCATCCGCCGCAGACTCGACGGGTAACTCGAGTCGAAAGCAGGTTCCCATTCCAGGCGACGTTCGCGCCAGCGTGACGTCGCCAGACATCATCCTCGCCAACCGGCGCGAGATCACCAGCCCTAGCCCTGAACCGCCATACTTGCGCGTGACGGTATTATCCGCTTGCACAAACGGGCAAAAGAGCTGCGCGGCTTGCTCCTGTGTCATGCCGGGGCCTGTATCTGCGACATCAATCACCAGGCGCTGGCCTGCCGCCTCGCGCGCGATGCTCGCGGTGACTTGCACGCGCCCTGCTTCCGTGAACTTGATCGCGTTCCCAAGCAGGTTCATCAAAATCTGGCGGAGTCGGGTGGGATCTCCGAGCATGACGTCGGGGATGGGAGTGGCCAAACAAACTTGCAGTTCAATTCCCTTTTCGTTCGCTCGCGGTTGCAGCAGTTCGCGCAATTCCAAGAGCAGCGTCGGCACGGCCATATCAATCCGTTCGAGCGTCAGCCGTCCTGCTTCGACTTTCGACAAGTCGAGAATGTCATTGATGATCGTCAGCAAATGCTGCCCGGCGTGGCGAATCGTTTCAAGGTACCGTTGGCGGTTTGCTGCGGCCTGCGGCCGTCCTTCCTCGTCGGCGATGAGGTCCGCATATCCTAAAATGGCCGTCAGCGGCGAGCGGATCTCGTGACTCATATTCGCCAAGAACTCGCTCTTAGCGCGCGTGGCGGCTTCCGCCCGCGTTTGCGCTTGTCGCAACTCTTGCGTCTGAATTTCGAGCGCGTACGCCTGGTGTTCGAGCAAGATTTGGGATTCTTCTAATTCCTGAGTGTAGCGCCGCAACTCCGCTTCGACCAATTTACGTTCCGTAATCTCCGTACTAACCGCGATGTGCCGTGTGACCTTTCCCGCCGCATCCTTCCAGGGGACAATGGTATTGTCGACCCAATAGATCGAACCATCGCGCGCGCGATTGCGGACTTCGCCATGCCACGCATGACCGCCAGAAATGGTGTGCCACATGCTGGCCCAAAACTGCGGAGGGTGGTGTCCTGAATTGATCAGGCGATGGGTTTGACCCACGAGTTCCGCCCGCGTATACCCGCTGACCTGGCAAAACCGCTGGTTCGCGTGCAAAATCCGGCCACAGCTATCCGTGATCGAAATGATCGCATGTTCGTCGAGCGCATGTTTGTAGGTGTCGAGTTCCTCCCAGACGCTCATGGCGCGCCCCGCCCCAAACACGCATGGCGCCCCGCCGCCGCCAATCCGGAGCCAGCGCCAGGCCAAGAGCGGCGTTGCAAAGAACAGCAGGAGCGAGAGGGCGAAGGCTGGCGCTAGCCAGCGGGTGGGAAGCGCGAAGACGCGCGGCGCAATCAACAGCAGCGCGGCTTGCACCACGACGACAATGGTCAGTGTTCCACGGACCATCCTCGCCCCCACAGGCGATATACATGCGTGTTTGGGTTTCAAGTTTTCCACCGCCATGCTATCCCAGGTTCAAGACGCGCGTGTACAAGCATGGCATACGGCCAACGGTGAATTGGCAGAGAAGTTCGTGGTCAGCGGCTAATCTTAGACCGCTGAGCCCATTGGCAAAATGCCAGCCGTTGCAGTTCGCACAATCATTACAAATCGCCGCGGTGGCTTTGAATCAGGACTGAAGTCGCTTTGAGAACAGCCGGTCACATTGCGAGGGATTTACCGCTTGCCCTCTGCCAGCCCACCTCGCGCGCTTTGATCACGCAAGGCCGCAAAGCCGTTAGACGAGCAGTTTTCCACCGGTGGGGGCGTTGGGCTTGGATAAATGACGTGGATCGATCTTCGTCAACTCCTCGGCGATGGCGGCGACGGTCCGCTCAATCTGCTCGGTTGAATGCGCGGCGGTGATGAAGAACCGCAAGCGGGCGGCTTTTTCTTCCACCGCGGGATACAAAATCGGCTGCACGTTAATCCCGCGTTCAAACAGGGCGAGCGACAATCGTAGCGCGTCGACCGAACTGCCGATAATCACGGGAACGACAGGCGTGTTGTTGCTTAGGCCGGTGTTGAGCCCCGCGGCTTTAGCGAGCTTCAGAAACAAACTAGCGTTAGCGCCCACCCTTGCCACGCGCTCCGGCTCACGTTGCAGCAGTTCGATCGCCGCCAAGGCCGCGGCCGCATTGCCTGGCGGCAGACCGCAGCTAAATACAAAGCCCGGCGCCGTGTACTTGAGATACTCGACCAATTCGCGGCAGCCTGCGATGTAACCGCCGCAACTGCCAAAAGTCTTGCTCAGCGTCCCCATCAAAAAGTCGATTTCGCGCGGGTCAACGCCGAAGTGTTCAAACGATCCGCGCCCGGTCTTTCCCATCGTGCCGGTCGCATGGGCGTCGTCGAGGTATAGAAACGCCTTATGCTTATTCTTGACCTCGATGAATTTGGGCAGATCGGGATAGTCGCCGTCCATGCTATAGACGCCTTCGATGGCGACCAGCACGCGACGATATTCGTGGCGAATTTCGGACAGCAAGTCGTCGAGCGTCTTCCAGTCGTTGTGCGGAAAGGGGCGTCGTCGCGCGCCGGACAAAATAGCGCCTTGGATGATGCTGTTGTGAGCCAAGGCATCGTGCACGATCAAGTCGCCCGGCCCAAACATGTGGCCGATCGTCGTTTCGTTGGTGGAGTGGCCGGCCACGTAGACAATGACATCCTCCGTTCCCAAGAACTGGGCGATGCCTCGTTCCAACTGGCGATGGATCGTCCGCTCGCCGGAAACCAAACGGCTGCCGGAAGCGCTGGTGCCAAAGAGATCGATCGCGCGCTTGGACGCCTCGGAGACGACCGGATCGCCCGACATACCGAGATAGTTGTAGGTCGCGTAGGAAATCAGCTCGCGTCCACCGATCTGGGCGGTGTCGCGTGTGTTGGCTTCATGCACGGTGAAGAACGGATTGGGCAGCCCGGTGCTGAGCAGCATCCGCTTCGTCTCCAGCAGCTTCATATACTCCGGCAGCTTGCTGAAGGTGTAATACTCCGGCGGCACTTCTTCCGGCATGGCGCGCGGCGAACTGATGGTGCTCAGCTCGCGGCGCACCTTGGGTTCAGTGCCGATGTGCGTCTGGATCGCTTCCGCGACTTCGCGGCAAGTGTAGATCTCTTGCAGCACATCCTCGGGAAAGCGGCCGCCGAAAATCTCTTCCAATTGATTCGCGATCTGCATCCGCTCCAGCGAGTCGAGCCCCAAATCGAGCACGATATTGGTGTCGAGGTTGAGTTCCCGCGCGCGCTCCTTGGCGACCATCCGCACCTGATCCAGCACCACTTGCGCCACGACCGGTTGGATGTCGCCGTAATGGTGGCCGTTAACGCTGGGCGGCGAAGCTTCCACGGGGCGATGCCGCGAATAGGGCGGTTGCGCTGCTGGCTGCTTTTCCTCATCCCACACGCACCACTTGGCGATGACGTAGAGCGCGTCGTTCAAAAAGCCTTCGCGGCAGGCGTGCCGTTGAATCTTGCCGCTGGACGTTTTGGGAATCGAGCCATGTCGCACCAGATACACGGCGTCCGGAGGAAGCTCGTGTTCGGCCGTCACTTCGCGCCGAATCGCCTTGATCACGTCGTCCCAACTTTCATTGGCGCCGCGAATGACTTCGCTCACCACGACCAGGCGCTCGCGTCCCTCGTACTCCACGCCGAACGCGGCCGAAGCGGTGGCGCGTAAACGATCGCTGCACTTTTCCACCGTCGCCTCGATATCCTGCGGATAGCGATTGACGCCCCGCACGATGATCATGTCCTTGAGCCGGCCGGTGACGAATAATTCCTCCTCGAACAAAAAGCCCAAGTCGCCGGTGCGCAAGTACGGGCCTTGTTGGGTTCCGGCCAAAAAAGCGTGAAAGGTGTCGTCGGTGAGCTGCTGTTTGTTTAAATAGCCTTGGCCCACACTCGAACTGCGCACCCAGATTTCCCCGACGCCGTCGGGCGAGAGCGCGCAGCGCGTCTCGGGATCGACAATCACCACTTCGCCATCCGGCAGCACGTGGCCACAACTGACGAGGGCCCGGGCGCCTTTTTGTCCCGGTTCAACATGCACCACACTCCCTTGATCCAGCGAGGCGCCATCGAAGCTGCGCAACACCGGCGGGTCTCCCTTAACGCCGCCGGTGACGATCAACGTCGTCTCGGCCATGCCGTAACAGGGATAGAACGCTTCGTATTTGAAGCCGACCGGCGCGAAGCGGCGCGTAAAGTTTTCGAGCGTCTCGGCGCGCACAGGTTCCGCGCCGTTGAAAGCCAACTGCCAAGAACTCAGATCCAAACCTTGCAGTTGTTCATCCGTGATCTTCTCGACGCACAAATCGTAGGCGAAATTCGGGCCGCCGCTGATCGTCACGCGATGCTTGGTAATGGCTTGTAACCAGCGAAGCGGCTTCTGCAAGAAGGCGACCGGCGACATGAGTACGCTCGGACGACCGATGCTCAGCGGCAACAGCACGCCGCCGACCAGCCCCATGTCGTGATACGTCGGCAACCAAAAACTACCGACAGCATCGCGCCCCGGCTCGAAGCCGTACATGATCATCCGCAGGTTCGCCATGATGTTGGCATGGGTCAGCATCACCCCCTTGGGCGTGCCGGTGGAGCCAGACGTGTACTGCAGGATCGCGAGTTGATCGTTGGGAACCTGGATATCGCGATAAGCGGCCGCCAGTTCGTCCCCCACGGTGTCCGTCGCCAGCCAGGCGAGTTCTTTCAAACGCGGGGTATCGTCGAGCAGATTCTCCACGCGGTCGGCGACGTCGGAAATCGTGAGCGCCACGCGCGCGCCGGCGTCGTCGGAGATAGCTTGAATCCGCGACGTGTTGCGATTCTTGCGGGGCGGATATGCGGGGATCGCCACCATCCCAGCGTACAAACAACCGAGAAGTCCCGCCACGAAGTCGATGCCGGGTCCGTACAACAACAGCGCCCGCTCGCCTTGCATTCCCAGCGCTTGTAAACGCGCGGCGATGGCGCGTGCGCGGGTGTCCAACTCACCATACGTCAACCAGCGCTCGTCGTTCTCGCCATCGGTAAATCCAAAAGCTTGCTCACGCGGCTTGTGGTTCGCCCAATATGCGAGTACGTCAACCAGGTTGGTGTGCGGAGGAGAGTAGGGGGCCAAAATTTGCTTGAGATTCACCTTAGTTATTGCTCCAGCATCAGGCGTGCGACGTTCCCGCGTCGCCTTCATCGGTGGTCTATGACCATCGACGACAAGTTCCTCGCGGAACTTCGCCTGCGTCTAGGGGGCTGCAATTCCGGCAGCGACCCTGGCAATTGCGTGTTCTGACTGCCCAACCGAAAACTCGGCGAGCGTTTGCACTCCAAGTCGGAGAGAGTGAAGGCGGATGCGGAAGATGCGTCACCACTCTCCAGCGTTCCAGCCATACGTCACGTAACATGACGCACCCTCTCACGGGGACGATCCAGGGATACGCAACGCTTTCACTGGGATTTCTTGAGGAAGAGCGTACCACGCATCGCCATTCGATTCAAACGGACTCCACAGCGCGAAGGGGGGTGAAAGCCAGGCCGGCAACGCGTGCCTCCCAGCCTGCTGCAATCAACGTCGTGTTCTGCGCGTCGTCAGCATTCGCAAATCTTACCTTGTTTGGTATGGGCATTCTACGCAGGATGCGAAGTTCATCGGAATTGGCCGATGCAACCCCACCTAAAGAGCCCCCTTCAATGGACGTAACCGTGCAGTCTACAGCCGACGTCGCTTGGCTGCGAGCAAG
>CAUJKE010000242.1 GCA_963205385.1 Planctomycetota bacterium
AATGCCTGCGGCCGCGAGGATGTTATCGACGAGTTGCGGCACGGCGGCGACGGTGAAATTGATCAGCGCCGGCCCGTCCATGTACAAATCGCTGGGCCAGCGATGACGATGCCGCGGTTTAATGGCGTCTGCCAGCGGCCGCGCGCCGCGATTAGCGGTGATCAGCGTGTCCGCGCCGCTCCCATCCGTGCCGAATTGAAACGCCGTGAGCGTGCGCTCGGGGCGGGCTTCGATCAACGTCGCCGCCGCGCCGTCGCCAAAAATGGTGCGCAGACTACGATCTTCGGGATGGATGTATTTCGAATATGTCTCCGCCGTTACCAGCAGCACGCGCTTCGCAGCTCCGCTGACGATAAATCCTTCCGCAATCGATAGCCCGTACACGAAGCCGGAACAGCCCAGGTTAAAGTCAAACGCGCCGCAATTGGTTCTCAAACCCAAGCGATCCTGGATCAGACACGCAGTGGTCGGCAGCGCGTAGTCAGGCGTTTGCGTGCAAAACAGCAAGAAATCGATCGACCGCGGGTCGATATCTCGTTCCGCGAACAACTTCTCACAAGCGGCTACGCCTAGATCCGAGGCGCACTCGTGCGGCGCCGCGATATGCCGCGCATAAATGCCGGTCTTCTCGTAGATCAGATCAAGATCCCAGCCGGGAAACAGCGCTTGCAAATCGGCGTTGGTTTCGACTTTCGGCGGGAGATAAACGGCAATGGGGCCGACCGCTGCGTAATTCACCGTGGGCTGTGCCTTCTGACGCAAAGAGCCATTGGACGCATGGGAGAGTCGCACACCAAAACCGCGCAATCCAGCGGCTTGGAGACTGGCCGCCGGACCCGTCTAAATGGCGAGCCCAGCCAAACTAGGAAACCACAAAAATACTCTTGTCTGCGCTAAGGGTCAATTGCCAAGAGGCTCGGGGCGGTCGCTAGTCGTTGCACTCCACCCAGTTTATCCAAAATAAGCAGTGCAAGGACTGGCTAATTTATCTTGCCCCACGCCGCGACCCTCGTTAGACTTCGCCCCGCTACCTCTTCAAAGGCGCAGGCGCATGCATCCTATTGAACCATTTGTGGACATTCACTGCCATATCCTCCCGGGGATCGACGACGGCGCACGCTCGTGGGACGAAGCCCGCGAGATGGCGACCATCGCCGCGGCCGCCGGCACGAGTACGCTGATTGCAACTCCACACCAAGGGGGCGCGTTTGCGCACAACACGGTGGCCGCCATTAGCCGCCTGGTGGCGGAGTTTCAGCAACAACTCGATGAGCGGCGGATTCCGCTGCGCGTCTTGCCTGGCGCCGATGTGCGCTGGCATCCCGATCTCCCCCAGGCCGTGGCGAAGGGGGAGATTGTCACGCTGGCCAACCATCGGCGACATTTGCTCCTCGACTTGCCGCACGAGCGTTACGTGCCGCTGGATGGTTTGCTCGTCGAACTGCGTGCTGCGGAGATTGACGTTATTCTTTCCCATCCCGAACGCAATCAAGGCCTGCTTAAAAAACGGGATCTGGTCCACCGGCTCGTCGACCAAGGCTGCTTGATGCAAGTCACCGCCGGTAGCGTCCTCGGCACGTTCGGTCCCACTTGCCAGGATTTGGCGGTCTGGATGCTGTCCCAAGGCTTCGTGCATTTTGTCGCCACGGACGCGCACGGCATGCACTCGCGGCGGCCGCTGTTGAAACGCACGCACGAACGCCTGGTCGAGCTCGTGGGGCGGGACGAAGCGCTCGCGCTCTGTTGCACCAATCCAGCCCACATCGCAACCGGCCAACGTGTGCCTGCCGGACGTCGTCCCGTGCGAGTGCAACAAAACCTCGCGCGCTGGATGCGCTGGAAACCGGCGGCCTAGCCTGAGGGTAGGCATTCCCCACAACCGACACCGCACATCTCGCCGCATCACCACCACTCCCCCGCCTCGACCTCGACCATGCACCCACCTCGCGGCCTCACACGTCGAACCTGGCTGTTGCGGAGCGCGGCGCTCGCGCTGGGGGCTGGTGCGTCGCAACTGTGCGCAACCGAAGCGCAATGGCCTGCGGAGCGCGCCGCTGGTGTTTTCCGCTGTCATGCCGATTTTTCTCTCGACCATTTCGAGCCGCTCATTGCTGAGCTTGGCGAACTTGAAAACGATCTCGCGCGCGATCTTGACCTGGCCGCGCCGCGCGAGGAAATTCATCTGTTCCTGTTCGAACGCAAGGCCACGTACGAAGCGTATTTGAAGCAGTACTTCCCCAAAGTGCCGGCTCGGAAGGCGCTGTTCATAAAAGCGCGCGGCCCCGGAATGGTATTCGCCTATCGCAGCGGAGAATTGGAAATCGACGTGCGCCACGAAGCCACGCACGCGTTGTTGCACACCTCCATTCAAAGCCTCCCGCTTTGGCTCGACGAGGGACTCGCGGAATACTATGAAGTCGCCCGCGACCAGCGCCTGGCTGGCTGTCCCTATGTGAGCGGCGTGCGGTGGAACGTGCGGTTGGGCTATGTTCCCGAGTTACAGAAACTCGAAAAGCTGCGCGACATTAGCGAGATGGGGAAGGATGAATACCGCGATGCCTGGGCGTGGGTGCACTTTCTTTTGCACTCGAGCGCGACCACGCACCGCATCTTGCGCAGCTATCTCGCCCAGCACGCAGCCGGCAAAGACCCCGGCGAGCTCAGCGCCTGGCTCCGCCGCGATATGGCCGAGCCTGAGACCCAGTTCTCGCTCTACTTTCGCCGCTGGAACGTGGTGCAGAAGTAGCGGTCTTCGCAGCGCCTCCGGCGGAGGGTTGCCAGCCGTGCTAGCACCCCGCTGGCTTAGGTGCGATCACCACCACGTTAATCCTTCGCAAGGGAGATCGATCTGCCTTTAGATCGGGGTAAACTCCGCTTTAAGGGATGCCGATCTTTCCCTACACTGACATGAGTCAACCTCCAGCGCGGATCACTACGATCAGGAACCGAGTCGATGGAACGACGAACATTCATCAGCGCCTGCGCCTTGCTCGCGACCCTTAGCGGAGCCGCCCTCGCAGCGCCTGGCGTCACAGCGCAGCCGGGCATCACAGCGCAGCCTGGCGCGACACTCCAAGTCGCCCGCGCCAGTCGCGGCCTCATGGCGCAACTTCCCGCGCCGGCGGTGCGTGATATCGCGCTGCTGGATCGCAACACGCTGCACGGTCAGGTGGTCGATCGTGAAGGCATGGCCCAGGCGAATTACGAAGTCTGGCTGGCGCGCGAGAACGGGCCGATCCTCAAGACGCGCACCGATGCCGCGGGGCGTTTCATCGTCCCCGAACTGGACGCCGGAACCTATCGCATCGACACCGCAGCCGGTGGCGGCAAGTTTCGTCTGTGGGAAGGCAAGAAAGCGCCGCTGAGCGCTCCCAGCAATGTGCTCCTGGTCGTCGCCACGCGCGGCGCCAGTTAGGCGGATGTTACGATTCGACCGTCACGCCGGGGAGCGCTTTTTCGAGCGCTCGAATCCCCTTGTTGGTCACGCCGCTCAAGAACGTGATGACGAGCTTCTTCAAGTTCTTCATCTCGCTAAGGCCGTGCAATGTTTCCAAACCGGGATCGCCGACTTTCGTCGAGCCGATGTGCAAGAACTCGAGATTCTTGAACACCAGCAGGTATTTACAACCCGCGTCCGTCAGTTGCGTCTTATCGAGATTGAGGTGCGTCAACCCGGTTAGCGGCTGGAGCTTTTCCACGCCTGCATCGGTCACGTCGCACAACCACAGGTTCAAATCCTGCAAGTTCGGCAGCCCGGCGATGTTTTCCAGGCCGGCGTCTGAGACGAGCGACTCGCTCAAATCGAGCCGCTCCAGCGCCGTGCAATTCTTGAGATGCGCCAGCCCGTTGCCGGTCACCAGCGTGCCGCGCAGGCGAATCACTTTCAGCTTGGTTAGATTCTCTACCGCCGCCAAACCTTCGTCTCCAATTTGCACCGCGCCGAACAAGTACAGCTCTTGCAAGTTCTTCAGCCCGGCAATGTTGAGCAGTCCCGCGTTGGTGACGTTCGTGCGATCCAGCCCCAGCGTTTGCAAGCTAGTAATGTCTTTAAGATGCGCGACGCCTTCATCCCCGATGCTGTTCCCCCACACCTTGAGACTGCGGAGATTCTTGAGTTGCGAGACATGCGCGAGTCCGACGTCGCTGATGCCGGTAATGTCCATCAAGTCGAGCAGCACGAGTTTGGGGCAATGCTTGAGGTTCTCGAGTCCAGCGTCGGTCAGTAGCGTCTGGGACATTCGCAAGCGGCGGATATTCGGAATCTGACAGAGATGCGCAAAGCCAGCGTCTTCCATGCTCGTGCGCTGCATGCTGAGCGTTTCGAGCTTGGGAAGTTGCGTGAGCACGGCGACTCCGTCATTGGTGACAGCCGTCCCTTCCAGGTCGAGCGCTTGCAGCGATTTAAGCCCGACGATGTTCTTCAGCCCTTCATCGGTCACGCCGGGAACCGCGAGCGACAGGGTGCGAATGTTGGGCAGCCCCTTGAGATAGACCGTCTCGGCATCGCCGGTGTTGGTGCCGGCGAAACTAACGCCAATCACATGCTCCTTAGCATCGTCGAACTGCAACTGAATGCCAGCCGATTCCAGCACCTTCACGGACTCTGGATCGTCGGCCGCCATCTTCTCCTCGACCGGAGGCGCGGAACCGCCCCCCGCCCCCTTGTTATCGGCCGGTTTGCTGGAACACCCCCCGCTCGTTGTAATCGCAGCCAGCAGGGTCAGGAAGAGAAACGACGGACAGACATAACGCATGATCGCACCTGTAGGCGAAGCTGGGGAGCCATTCCATAAGCTGGGAAAGCTGTCCAAAGTACCGCGCGATGCCCAAGCTGGCAAACCCCCGTCCGGCTTGGCCTGCCGCCGCAGTCGCCAGACCTTCGGACGCCGCCGTGCGCGACGGAACCCGCAATCGCGCGGACGCGAGCGGCCCCCGGCAGAAGCTGCATTCGTGCGTATTCGCCGTGCGGTTCGTTGCAAGATCCCGCGTCGCCTTTGACGCCCTCCGATACGATTAAGTTCACCCCCCTGCCACAAAAACCCACCCCTCTGAGGAAAATTATTAGACCCTTGCGCACTAGCCATTTGTCGCAACTCACTTCACAGGTACGCTTTAAGAAAATTAGGTTCAGCCAATGTGCCGCTCGTATTAATGCCGAAAGCCATTAGGGGGGGCCTGCTAAAGCCGTGCGTTTGGGTGTAATAGTAATCCCCCAATAGTCACAGCTACTCCCGCGCAACCGCCCCACCGAATAACCCCGATTACTAGCCCGCTGGGCAATCACCGCGGCGGCGATTCCTCAGGGTCATTCACCCCCTTCTCGCTGCGCGGCTTTAGCCGTGACGCCGCGCACGGGTTCGTCGGCGGGGCGATTGGGCGCGAACTTGTCTGGCCGATGGCGACAAGGGATACTGACGGCGGTTGGCCAGATGTTGTGACGAGTGACGTGGCGCGCATGAATCCTTACGAATCCCCTATTTCCGCCGAGCTGGTGCTCCCTTCCGCGTTCGATCCCCACGCGGGACTCGTGCGCGAAGGGGAGACGTGGATCCTGCATTACCAGCTCGAGCGCGACGATTTTGTCGCCTTGGGGCTGCTGCATTGGGAAAAGTCGCGGGCGCAGCGCTCGGCGCAGTACAAGTGGGCCCTCTATTGGATGGCGTTGGTCGCCTTGGTGGCGCTCGTGCCGCTAGCCATCTCCGGCGTGGATATCCGCCGCTATTGGCTGCCGATGCTCGCGTCCGCTGCATTTGTCCTGGCGATTATCCTGCTCTCGCTGCAACCCAGTCGTCTGCGCCGCGCGATTCGCAAGCAATACGAGCGTCTGTATGCCGAAGGGAGCAATCAGGCCCTGTTTGGAGCGTACCGCGCGATCATCACGCCGGCGCGACTCATCGTCAGCGGTCCCTTGATGGAAACGCATTACCGCTGGGAGGCGATCGAGCGGATCGAGCGCGCGCCGCAATACATCGTGCTCTACGTCTCCGCGCTCAACGGCATCATCCTGCCGGTGCGCGCCTTCCGCGACGCCGCGCAGTGCGACGAATTTGTCGCGGAGATAGCGATGCGCACCGGGCGGGGACTTCCCGTTTCTTAGTAAACCTGGAATGGTCCCATTTTACTGCGCGTTCGAATTCTCCATTTGGCCACTCTGGGAGAATAGACGATCGACGATTGCGCGAACCGCGGGACGCAGCACCACGACGATATGATCCCCAACTTCAATTCGCGAGCGACCACCAGGCGGAATGATCTCGTTGCCGCGAACGATCAAGGCGACTACGACTCCGCTGGGCAAAGCGAGTTCCTGCACCATCCGGCCCGCCGCGAGGGAACGCGAGTCGACAAAGTAATCGACAATGTCTCCGTCCACATTTCGCAACGAACTGATCTCCAAGGTCACCGGCGGTCGCTGCTTGCCTGGCTCGTCGACTTTCAGGTAACGCGCCACGATGGGCAACGTCCAGCCTTGTATCAGCGCGGAGACGAGGACGACAAAAAACACCGTGTCAAAAATCAGCGACGCTCCAGGCAAAGCGGCAAGCATCGGGAAGGTCGCAAGCGTAATGGGAACCGCGCCCTTCAAGCCCACCCACGACAGAAAGAGCAATTCTCGAATGGAGTAGTTGAAAGCGAATGCCGACAAGGCTACCGCCACCGGGCGAGCAATCAGGATCAGCACCGCCGCAATCGAGAGCGCTAGGCCCGCGACGTCCAGCAGGCGACTAGGAAAGCTCAGCAGCCCCAGCGTCATAAACATCATCATTTGCGACATCCACGCGGCCGCATCATGGAATAATAAGATGCCGCGATGGAATACCGGGCACCGGTTCCCGATCACGACGCCGGTGAGGTACACGGCCAGAAAACCGCTGCCTCCCAGCAGTGCAGCCAGACCGAACGAAAATAAGCCCAGCGCGGTTACCAGAACGGGATACAGCCCTGCCGCATCTAATCGAATGCGTCTGATGATCCAAACGCCGCCAAAGCCCACCAGCAGACCCACCGCCAATCCCACGAAAAATTGCGTCAGAAACAACATCACCAGGCCCACGCCCAGCGGAACCGCGTTGGTCAGCACTTGGATCAATCCCACCGTGAGAAAAATCGCCATCGGATCGTTCGAGGCGCTTTCGACCTCGAGTGTGTCAGCCAGTCGGCGCCGGATATTGACTCCGCCAGAGCGCAGCACGGAGAACACGGCCGCGGCATCCGTCGATCCCACGATGCTGCCGAGCAGAAGTCCTTCGAGAATCGTGATTTGAAGGATCCAAGTGGCTGCCAGACCCGTGATGACCGCTGTTACAAGGACGCCGAAGGTGGCGAGTACGCCTGCGGGCTTCCAGACGGCTTGGATCGATGTGTAGGGTGTGCGTAGTCCGCCATCGAACAGGATGATGCAGAGCGCGATTGTGCCGATGCCGTAGGCCAGCGAATAGTTTTCAAAATCGATCCCCCCGATCCCCTCCGAACCAGCCAGCATCCCCACCACCAAGAACAGGATCAAAACCGGCACGCCCAGGCGCGCCGAGAACTTGTTCGACGCGATGCCTAGCAGCATCAATATTCCTGCAAACAGAATCAACGATTCGACACTAATCATTACAACGCTCAAGCAAAGCACAGGGACCAGGCCAACGGCAGCTATGTTTATACCCTCTTCGCCTCCGCTCGTGCGGTTCGTGGCGACAGGGTTTAGAATTGCGGCTGCCGCAGAACCATTCCCTGGCAAAGTGGCGTGTCTTCCTTAATCCTGTCGCGGCCGGGAGCAGTCCATGGATGTTGATCGCCAGCGTGAAGCCGTCACTGCGCAGTACGCAAAACTGGCGCGCAACTACGATGCGCGCTGGTCGCATTATCTGCGCGCCACGACGGACGCCACCGTCGCCCGCTTGCCGCTGGCGCCTGGGGCGGTACTTGATGTCGGTTGCGGCACCGGCGCGCTCCTCGCGCGAGTGGCCAGTGAATTCCCCGCTTCACACCTGGCTGGCATCGATGCATCCCCCGAAATGCTCGCCATCGCGCGGTCGCGTTTGCCGGCCGATATTGCCTTGCGCCAAAGTTGGGCCACTGACCTGCCGTTTGAGGAGGGCTCGTTCGACACGGTCGTCTCGTGCAATATGTTCCACTTCATCCGCCGGCCCAGCGCCGCGCTCGACGAAATGCTGCGCGTGCTTCGCCCTCACGGAACGTTGGTCATTACGGACTGGTGCCATGACTTCGTGAGTTGCAAACTGTGCGAGCTTTACCTGCGCTGGTTCGATCCTTCCCACTTTCGCATGTACAGCGTGGCGCAATTTCGAGCCTTGCTGACGGCCGCCCAGGCGCGGGACGTCCGCATTGACAAATACAAAATCACGTGGCTCTGGGGACTCATGACAGCGACCGCGCGAAAGGGACCGCCGGCAACCGCGATGGATTCTCGCGCGCAAGCTCAGGTTGCCACCTAGCGAAACGTTTCCACGCCCGGCGGATGATCGACGCCAGATTGTCACCCTGAGCGGTCCGCTCCCAAGGCAGGGGTCAGGAAAAACTTTCTGCAAATGTCGATGGCGCAGGGTCGCCCGAATTATCGCGTGTCGAAAGCACATTGTTCGCGAGGATTTACGAGTTTGTATCGCCTTAGGTCTTGACTCCCAAACGTCTTTAGTCACAGTGAGCGTTTACGCAATTGCGGCCACGGATCGTAGTGTCGTGCAAAACCTTCAGGAAGGCAAAATGGACGAGAAGCTTGAGGCGGTGTTTTGGAACGTTCAACAGCGTAATCCAGGTGAAGTCGAGTTTATTCAATCGGTAAAGGAAGTGTTGGCGTCGATCGGGCCGGTGCTCGCCAAATATCCCAAATTCGCCGAGCAGAAAATCATCGAGCGCATTTGCGAGCCGGAGCGACAAATTATTTTCCGCGTGCCTTGGCAGGACGATCGGGGCGAAGTGCAGATCAACCGCGGCTATCGGGTGCAGTTCAATAGTGCGCTTGGTCCCTATAAAGGGGGACTGCGATTTCATCCCTCCGTCAACTTGTCCATCATCAAGTTTCTGGGCTTTGAGCAAACCTTCAAGAACGCGCTCACCGGGATGCCGATCGGCGGAGGCAAAGGGGGAAGCGACTTTGATCCCAAGGGACGCAGCGATGACGAGGTGATGCGGTTTTGCCAAAGCTTCATGACCGAGTTGTCGCGGCATCTGGGCGAGTATACGGACGTCCCCGCAGGCGATATTGGCGTGGGCAAACGCGAAATCGGCTATCTGTTTGGACAATACAAGCGGATCAGCAATCGTTACGAGTCGGGGGTTTTGACAGGCAAGGGGCTGAGCTTTGGCGGTGCGCTCGTGCGCACCGAAGCCACCGGTTATGGACTCGGCTACTTTGTTCGCGAAATGCTCGCCGCGCGCGGCGAATCGTTCGAAGGCAAAACGTGCGTGGTGTCTGGGGCCGGAAATGTCGCCATCTATGCGATTGAAAAGGTGGAACAACTAGGCGGGCGCGTTGTCGCCTGTTCCGATTCGTGTGGCGTCATTATCGACGAACAGGGAATCGACCTGCCGACGCTGAAGCAAATTAAGGAAGTGGACCGCGCGCCGATTGAAAAGTACACCGAAATCAGAAAGAAATCACAGTACCAGCGCGGCGGAAACTTGTGGAACATCAAGTGCGATGTAGCGCTGCCTTGCGCTACGCAAAACGAACTTACCGGCCGCGATGCCAGCACGCTGATTCGCAATGGCTGCCAGGTGGTCGCCGAAGGGGCCAACATGCCCACGACGCCTGAAGGCATCAAGCGTTTTATCGACGCGGGCGTCGCCTACGCCCCCGGCAAGGCGGCCAATGCCGGCGGAGTCGCGACCAGCGCGCTGGAGATGCAACAAAACGCTTCGCGCGACGCCTGGTCGTTCGAATTCACGGATCGCAAGTTGGCTCAAATCATGA
This sequence comes from Planctomycetota bacterium, assembly GCA_963205385.1. Classification (GTDB taxonomy): domain Bacteria; phylum Planctomycetota; class Planctomycetia; order Pirellulales; family Pirellulaceae; genus JAEZGD01. The sequence goes on from CAUJKE010000242.1 coordinate 9,929, forward strand.
AAGACATCCACGATCGTTGCCTGGAAACGGCGGATGAATTCGGTGTTCCCGGCAATTATGCTCTGGGGGCCAACATTGAAGGTTTTATGCGTGTCGCCGAGGCGATGCAATCGTTGGGGTTGATTTAAGCAGCGACAAATGGCCGCCAGGCGTCCGACCACAATCGCCGAGTATATCCAAGCGGCGCCGCGCGAGGGCCAGCCGCATCTGCGCCGGCTCTACGCCATCCTCAAGAGCGTCGCACCCGACGCGGAGGAGGCGATCAAGTGGGGCGCGCCGTTCTTTGTGGAGCCGCGCTTTCTCTTCTCTTTCTCCGCGCATCAATCGCACTGCAACTTCGCCCCCACCGCCGCAGCGCTGGAGGTCTTTTCCCAGCAACTGAAAAACCACAAAACGACGAAGAACTACCTCCAAATTCCCTACACCGAGCCCGTGCCCGAGGAGCTCGTGCGCAAGATTGCGGAATACCGTGTCCGAGAAGTGCGCGAGCGCCAAGACGATGCCTTTTGGTGACGTCACCCCCCCACGTCAGACCATTTCCAAGAAAATTGCACATTCTCGTTGCAAGTCTTCAAATCAGCAATTATTCTTATCTCACAGATGGTATATGCGGTTTAAGACCACCAACCGTCATAACCATTCGCTTCTTCGGAACAAGAAGGGTCGGTGTCTGTTGCGTTCGCCTGCGCGGTTGAGCGTTGCAGTTGGTATCCCCGCAAATCGCTCATCCAGGGGTTAGGCATTCGCCACAGGTCATGCAGTTAGCTGCGGAATGCGCGTTGCGCATTCTGGTTGACAGTTCCCCGCTAGCGTTAGCGTTCACGGATAAGCGCTGGCGTTGGTCTTATCGGTTTCCCTTCATCCATGAGGTTCCAGCATGGTCCGCAGTTCCTTCAAATCGCGTTCCCAGTCCACCCGCAAACATGATCGCAAGCGGAGACTCAAGTTCGAGTCGCTCGAACAACGCCAGGTCTTGGCGACGATTCTCGGCACCGGCACCGGGGCGCTGCTCGATGGCGACCTCACCGATCCGGACAACAACGGCGATCCCGACGCCGACGTCAACTACAATGCGGTGTTTCGCGCTTCGCACAAAGCCTTTTTCGGTGCCCCTGAAGGGGCTTTCAATGTTTGGGACAACCAGGTCGGTGGCGGCAACGCTAAATGGTGTTGCGATGGTCCCGGCGCCGCCGATCGCGGAAGCCTTGACAACCAAACCGGCACGGTCTGGGTCGATGCTCAATTCACGGAAGGCGTCGTTCTGCAACGCTTCACGATCACGTCCGGCAATGACTCGCCCGGTCGCGATTCCGATCAATGGCGCATTCTTGGTTCCAACGACGGCGCCAATTTCACGCCGATCTTTACGTTCAATCATCCTGGAACGTCCCCTTTTACCGCGCGAAATCAAGTTGTGCGTTACGACGTAGGCACAGACTTTAACAAGCCAGCCGCCTACACCTATTTGCGGTACGAATCTTATTCCACGGTTAGCGATGCCACGCATCAGTTGAATGAGCTTGAATTCTTTGGTTCAACTTTCTCGCTCACTGGCGCCGGCACAGCCATGGGGAGCGGGACGAACGCGCTGTTGGGCTACGACCTGACCGACCCCGAGAATGACGGCGCTCCTGATGCGAACATCAACTACAACGCCATCTTCCGCTCGAATAACGAACCGGGCTTCGGCGGCGGCGAGTTTGCGTTCAACGTTTTCGATAACAACCTCGGCGGCGGCAACAACAAGTGGTGCTGCAATTTCGTAGGGACCGCGGATCGTCCCAGTCTCGATAATCAAGTCGGCACGCTGTGGGTGGAAGCCGAACTGCCGGCGCCTGTCATCTTGAGTCGTTTTACCGCCAGCTCCAGCAACGACTCGCCGGGCCGCGATCCCGACCAGTGGCGCATCCTGGGGTCCAATGATGGCGTCAACTACGCTCCCATCTTCACCTACAACCGACCAGGCGTGACGCCTTGGATCGCGCGCGACCAGGTCCGCTTGTTCCAAGCAGGGGTCGATTACGCCCTGCCTGCGACCGCTTACAGCATCTTTCGTTTCGAAGCCTATTCGACGACGAGCGACAACAATCTCGCGCTAGGCGAACTCGAATTCTTTTCCAACCTGGTCGCCAATGACGACGTGTATAACGCCACGGAAGACGTCGTGCTAACCGTGCCAGCGCCCGGCGTCCTGGGCAACGACACCAGCATCAGCCAGCCTTTTACGATTGTCTCGAACACGCAGCCAGGCGTGGGGGCGGTCACGGTCAATCCGGACGGCAGCTTTGTCTACAACCAGAACGGCGGCTTCGATAGTCTGCCTGAGGGGCAACTTGGCTCGACGACCTTCGATTACTCGATTGTCAATTTCGAGATGGAAGGGCGATCCTACGTAATTGCGCCCATGGGGCCCAACGGGGAGCTGCGCGCTTATTACATCAATCCGCAAAATCTGACGTGGGATCAGGCCCGCGCAGTGGCGACCAGCATGTCGCTCGGCGGCAAGCCGGGGCACCTGGTCACCATCGGCAGTACCGCGGAAAACGACCTGGTCCGCCACATCGTCAACCGTAACACCGTCTGGATCGGCCTGACCGATAGCACGTTGACCAGCACGCTGGATAACGTCAACCTCGCTAGTTTAGGAACGAGCGAGAGCGGGAACACTTCTGGCCAACCACTGCCAAACGCAGGTCAGGCTCCAGTCATTGGTCAGCGTGGTTCGGGATGGCGGTGGGTCACTGGTGAGCCGTTCATCTTCAATAATTGGGGGGATGGCGAACCCAATGATGCGGGCGGCGAGGACGCGGCGCAGTTGCGGGGCGACGGCCAGTGGAACGACAATCAGGCCGGCGACACCTTGGGCGGGGCGAATACAACGGGTCAGTCGGTCGTCGAGTTCGACATTGACACGCTGGAAGGATTGCCTGGGTTTAGCCTGAATATCGTCCGTGCACTCAACGGTGGTTCGCAGGGGTTGGGGACCGCCGATGACGTGATGGCCCGCAATCTCCCAGCCGATAAGGTCGCGACCGCGATCGTCACCCATACCGATTGGAGCGATGACGTCGGCGGCGGTAATGGCGAATTCGGTTTCAATTTCGTGCCGCCAGGCATGGCCAACGGCTTGGACGACAACGACTTCTTTGTGCAAACCACGGGCACATTCACCACCGCGGCGACTGCATCCTACCGCTTCTACGTTCGAGGCGATGACGGCGCACGGCTGCGCATCGACGGGAAAGACGTGATTATCGACAACACCTTCCATGGAGATGAAATCGTCTCCTCCGGAGTCGTCGAAGTCGCGGCCGGCGCGCACACGTTCGAGTGGCTCTGGTTTGAAGGGGGCGGCGGCGCTTTCGGGGAAGCGTCTTATGACAACATCTCCCAGCCCGGCGGACGCGTTCCCTTTGGCGACAATGGCCAAGGGCTCACTGTCGGCACGATGACCGCCACCACGTGGCGCGCCAACGGCACGAATGTCGATATCAACAACCTTACAGATGCCCAGGCGGTTCTCGATGGCGCTCGTCCCCTTCACGGCTATCCGGCGCCCATTCAGGGTCTGACGTCCGTCATTAACTTCGACAACGACGGTAACTCCACACAGAAATTCCCAGGCGACTTCCGCATTCCCGGTCTGCCGAATGGTGTCGACGACGCAGTCGTCGAAATCACGGCTTGGATCTACATTGACACGCCCAATAGCGTGCATACGTTTGGCTTCAACAGCGACGACGGCTTTGGCATGACCATTGGCGGCGGCGCGGTGCTGGGCAGCACCTTCAACACCAACAATCCGCCGGTCGGCACGTTGGCGTTCAATGCCAATCGTGGAGCGGGGACGCCGACGCTGGGGACTTATACCTTCCCCACGGCGGGCTTCTATCCGTTGCGCGTCGTGATGTACGAGCGCGGCGGCGGCTTTAATCTGGAACTGTTCTCCAAACCTGGCCTCGTGAGCACTTGGGTCGATGATGCGACTTCGCTGCCAGGCTTCCGTCTGGTGGGCGATGTCGCCAGCGGCGGCCTCCCCGTGCTCGCCAAGGCGCCCAACGTGGGCCAGGCGACCGCCACCGTGACGATCAACGTCACCGGCGTCAACGATGCTCCCACGGTTGCGATCGTCGGCGGCCCCTACGCGATCGACGAAGGGGACGACCTGCAACTCGGCTCGACCGCGTCCGATCCCGATGCCGGTGAGACCGCCACGCTGACTTACGAATGGGATCTCGACGATGATGGAGACTTCAGCGATGCCACGGGCGCTTCGCCGAATGTCCCCTGGTCGACCTTGCGGGCGCTCGAGTATGACGGCGGCATCATGCCGACCTCAATCCCGATTGCCGTGCGGGTGACGGATGCGCAGGGCGCATCGTCGATTGCCTCCACGACGGTCACCGTCACCAATACGGCGCCCGTCTTGGATTTCGTTGCCCCCGATTCCGCAGGTACGAACCTGGTCACGAGTTTCGATTTCAGCGCGACCGATTTCTCCCTCGTCGACGAGAACGCTGGCTTCACGTTTGTCATCGACTGGGGCGATGGCAATTCCGATACGATCACCAACTCGCTAGGCGGGACGATCGATCACGCCTATTCCGCGGATGGGGATTACGAGATCTTCGTGACCGTCACCGACAAGGATGGCGGACAAGACCAGCTAACGCACGACATCACTGTTTCGTCGGTGTTTATTGATATCGACGGCAATCTCGTTGTCGTGGGTAGCAACCGCAGCGATCGCATCATTTTGACCGAAAAAGCTGGCGGCGTCGAAGTGCGGCTCAACAACGTGCGCTATACCATGGCGCCGCTGTCCAACACGGTGGTCGTTTTCGCCGGTGCCGGCAGTGATTCCGTCTCGGTCTACGGCCGGTCCACGCTCAACTACATCCTGCATGGCGAAGGGGGCAACGATTACCTGGCCGGCGGCAACGAGGATGATATCCTCGATGGCGGCGACGGCGATGATCGCCTGCTCGGCGGCTTTGGGAACGATATTCTCCTCGGCGGCAACGGCAACGATCGGGCCAGCGGCGCTTCCGGCAACGACATCATCTACGGCGATGGCTACCTCGACGAGGCCGGCGATATCGACGTAATCACCGATGTCCA
>CAUJKE010000243.1 GCA_963205385.1 Planctomycetota bacterium
GCGGTTTGGCACCTCGATGTCGGCTCATCACATCCTGGGGGTGAAGAAGCTCCCAAGGGTTTGGCTGTTCGCCAATGAAAGTGGTACGTGAGCTGGGTTCAGACCGTCGTGAGACAGGTCGGTCCCTATCTGCCGTGGGCGCACGAAACTTGAGGAGGTTCTTCTTTAGTACGAGAGGATTTGGAAGGACACAGCTCTGGTGTACCAGTTGTCACGCTAGTGGCACGGCTGGATAGCTAACTGTGGAAAGGATAAACGCTGAAAGCATCTAAGCGTGAAGCCTTCTCCAAGACAAGGTTTCGTAAGACCATTGGTCGAAAGTCCCCTCGAAGACTACGAGGTTGATAGGCTGGATGTGTAAGGTCAGTAATGGCCTCAGCTAACCAGTACTAACGGACAAACGCTTGGCCACTTATATCCAACGCTCACCGCAAGTGAGCAGACGATTAGGTCTACTACATTCTGGGCTCTAAGAAGAAAACAGATCCATCTACCCCGCAACCAAGCTTATACGGGCGTGCCAGGTTTGATCGCCTGGCATGTCATTTCCCGGTGACTATATCGAAAAGGCCACACCCGTTCCCATCTCGAACACGGTAGTTAAGCTTTCCGAGCCGATGATAGTGCCAAAAGCGTGAAAGTAGGTCTCGCCGGGTTTTTTAATCACTAAACCCTCGCAGTCTCCGCTGCGAGGGTTTTTTATTGCGCTGCCGGCGCTGCGCCAAAACATCGGCGACCGGTACGCTTTTGAGTTCTCCCCCATGACGGAAGCCGAACTTTTCGCCACCGCCGAGGATGCCGCCGGACGCCTGGTCGCGGCGCTGCACGCTGGAGAAGCGACGACCGGTTCCTGGCAGGATGAGCACGTCGCGCAGTCGGTCGTCAACGCGGCGCTCAATGGATGTTTGCAAACGCTCGCGGCGACGGAAGTGTGGGGGCCAGCCAATCGCCTGGCGTCCGGCAAGTTGTGGGAAATCGCCGGTGAGTGGCTCCGGCGCGGGGAGATGCAGTACCGCGCCCGCATCAAACCGCGCGGTTATGCTGGCGACGACATTCTGCTGGCGCGAATGTGCGACCATTGGAAGTGCGAGGATCCGCTGGGACGCTTGTTCGATGATTATTTCCAGCGGCACGCGGCGCCTACCGCGGTGCGGAATCGGACGCAGGTGGTGGCGGAAGCAATAGTCGCGGCGGTAGATGCCAGCGCTGCCCCGGTGCTGCGGGTCGTAAGCGTGGGAAGCGGCCCGGCCCTCGACATGCATCGAGCTGCGGAACAACTGACAAAATCCCAGCGACAAAGATTGCAACTCGTGCTCTTGGACCTCGATCCGCTGGCGCTCGAAACCGCACGCGGCCGACTCGAACCACTGCTGGCCGCCGAGCAGATCATCACGCACCGCGAAAACCTCTATCGACTCGCCAGCCGGCCGCTGTCGTGCGACATTTCCCACGCGCAACTTGTGGCCTGCACAGGTTTCTTTGACTACCTGGCGGATGAAGACGCGGCCAACCTGCTGCGATTCTTGTGGTCGCAAGTCGCACCACAGGGACGCCTGCTCGTGTTCAACTTCGCACCGCACAATCCCAGCCGCGCGCTCATGGAGTGGGTGGCGAATTGGTATTTGATCTACCGCGACCGGCCGCAAATGCTGGAACTTGCGCACGCGGCCGGATTACCACCGGCAAACGTTGAGATTCAGGCGGAAGCCGTGGGCGTCGACTTGTATCTCGACGCCGTCCAAACATAGGACCGCGGCCTGCCCTGTGTAGCCGCCTGCCGTTTCGCAATTGATGAAAATGAGATCGCTGGGACTCGAACCCAGGACCCACGGATTAAAAGTCCGTTGCTCTACCGACTGAGCTACGATCTCGGATTTGCGGTAAGATGTTAACTTCGTGCTACTTACAGCTTTCGCTTACAAACCGTGCCGAATTCGACAAATTCAAACGATCATCCGTTCCGATACCCGGCGACCCTGAAATAGCGTTACGCCTACGACTTTTGACTGCGTTTGGTGTCCGCGACGGCAACCACGCTACCTGCCGCATTATGTCGAGTGCAAGCGAATATCCAAAGGTAGCAAATTCTCTCCTGGAGCGAAAGCGGCGATGCTCTGGGGCTTCAATGTCATCGCGGGGTGCAAGGCCGTCTGGCAACCAGGCCACCGGGTTGACTTCACTTCTGGCGATTGCGAAGGCGCCGCGCGATCTCGTCGTGCTTTAGACGTCCCCGGTGCGATTTTGGTTCGCCGAAGTGACTGCGGCAGGCCCACACGGCGGGCCGGGATGTTGGTATCATGGCACTTGGTGCAAACGGACGGTTTCTTACTCACTGTTGGCTTTTATGCGTGTCATTATTCTTCCCGATGCCGAGGCGGTGGCCCGGCGGGCGGCGCGGTTTGTTGTTGATTTGATGGCTAAAAAGCCCGCCTGCGTGCTGGGACTTGCGACCGGGAGCACCCCGCTGGGGGCTTATCGCGAACTGATTCGTCAGCACCGCGAGAGCGGGCTCGATTTTTCCCACGTAACGACCTTCAACCTGGACGAGTACGTCGGACTCGGGCCGTCTCATCCGCAGAGCTACCGCCAGTTCATGCAGACGAACTTTTTCGACCAGATCAACGTCGACGTGAATCGGACCCATGTCCCAGACGGGCGAGCGCTCAACTTTGAACATTCGTGCCGCCTTTACGAACAACGAATTGCGGAGGCCGGGGGGATCGACTTGCAGATTTTGGGGATCGGGACGGACGGGCATATCGCGTTTAATGAGCCCGGTTCGTCGCTGGGAAGTCGCACCCGGCTGAAAACGCTGACGAGCGAAACGATTCGCGACAACGCCCGCTTCTTTGGAAGTGAAGAGGACGTCCCGCGCCTGGCGATCACGATGGGGGTCGGGACGATTCTGGAATCGCGGTGCTGTTTGCTAATGGCGATCGGCGAGAGCAAGGCGACCGCGATCCGCGACACGGTCGAAGGGCCGATTACCGCACAAGTCACAGCTTCGGCGTTGCAGTTGCATCGCGAGGTGATCGTGGTCGTCGACGAAGCCGCCGCCAACTTGCTCGCGCGGAAGGATTACTACGCGGAAGTGGAACAGGCGCAGACGCTGCTGGAAGCTGGCGACTTTCGCGCCTTGGGAATCGGCAAGCACGCCTAAGATCAACTCGCAAGCACAATATTCTCATCGCCGCCGCGGGTGGCGGTTCGTCTCGTATTAGGCACGTCATGCGACAAATTGGAACACTACTTAAGTCCACGGATGCCCAGCGATTTGTCGCTTATCTGGTGACGCAGGACATTTCAGCCACGGCGGAACCGGAGGGGGATGGCTTCGCGGTCTGGGTTCGCAACGAAGATCAGCTTGAGTCGGCGAAGGCTGCGCTCGATCGTTTCCGCCGCGATCCAGAGGCCGCGCTGTATCGCAATGCCCTGGCGGAAGCGGCCAGGGTTGAGCAAGCGAAAAAAGAGCACCGCGCGGCCGCCAAGAAGAATGTCATCGAAATGCGCGATCGGTGGAAGCGCATCGGCGGGGCGCCGAGTCTCTCCAGCACACCGCTGACGATGGCGTTGATCGGGCTGAGCGTGCTCGTGGGAATCTTAACTTCAGCAGGCATGGATAAGAGCTCGCCGACGTTGTCTTACTTGCAGTTCGCACGCGGCAGGTATGATCCCGGCGCGCGTCAGTTGTCGTTTCCTGTGGATGGTTACGCTCAAATCAAGCAGGGCGAAGTGTGGCGCGTGATCACGCCGATCTTCGTGCACTTCGGGTGGCTGCATCTGCTGTTTAATATGTATTTGCTCTACATCTTTGGCATCCGCATCGAAGCCCGCTATGGCGCCTGGCGGATGGGCCTGTTGGTGCTGGCAATCGCCGCGATTTCCAATGTGCTGCAATACGAATTCGGCGGGCACAACGCGAACTTCGGCGGGATGTCGGGCGTGGTGTATGGACTGTTTGGCTTTGTCTGGATGAAAGCGAAATACTTTCCCGCCACTGGTTTGTATATTCATCCCCAAACGGTAATGTTCCTCCTGGTCTGGCTGGTTCTGTGCTACGCTGGTTCGATGGAACAGTTCGCCGGTTGGCTGCCATCATTGGGAAATGTCGCCAACACGGCGCATAGCGCCGGCTTGGGGGTGGGCGTTGTCGTGGGACTTGCGCCGCTAATGTGGCGTGGCGCGACATAATGGCCTGTGACGACACGAGACTACCAAACACCATGCGCACGGAGAGTCTGAACATGATGCGCCGCGCCCGTTTGCCACTCATCGTCTGCATCGCGTGCCTCGTGGCCGCTAGCAGCCCTTTGCACGCGGAAGATTCCGCAAAACAGAGTGCGGTAACTCAAAGTGCGCCGGGACAACGTCCCAACGTCCTGATGATCGCCATCGACGACCAGAACGACTGGATCGGCTGCCTGAAGGGGCATCCGCAAGTTCAAACGCCGGCGATTGACGCCTTGGCTCGGCGGGGAACGCTGTTCAGCAACGCGCATTGCCAGTCGCCGCTCTGCAATTCTTCGCGCAGCAGTTTGCTGACCGGCTTGCGTCCTTCGACGACCGGCATCTATGGGCTGGCGCCAGGCATTCGCGATGTCGCGCAGACGAAGAACCAGGTCACGTTGCCACAGACGTTCACGCAGGCAGGCTATCACACGTATACTTGCGGCAAGATTTATCACGATGGATCGGTGCGGCCTGTCGATCAAGCGCGGGAGTTCAACACCTGGGGGCCGCGCCCCGGGATGCCGAAGCCTGAGAAGCGGTTCGTCAAGCTCCCCGGCAACGCGCATCCGCTGATGGATTGGGGGCCATTCCCCGAGCGGGACGAAGACAACGCCGACTGGAAAATCGCCACCGCGGCCGTGGAGGCGATTGGCGCAGCGCCGCGTGAGACGCCGTTCTTCATTGCCTGCGGCTTTCGCCTGCCGCATGTGCCCTGTTTTGCTTCGCAGAAGTGGTTTGATTTGTATCCGGATGAGACGCTCCAACTGCCGCCGTTAAAGAAGGGCGATCGCGACGATCTTCCCAAGTTCGCCGACTACTTGCATTGGAAATTGCCCGAACCGCGGTTGAGTACGCTGGAAGAGATCAACGAGTTCCGTTCGCTCGTGCGGGCCTACCTGGCGACCGTGAGCTTCGTGGATAGCCAGGTGGCGCGGGTTCTGAAGGCGCTCGACGAGTCCGGCCGCCGTGACGACACGATCATTGTTCTGTGGAGCGATCATGGCTGGCACTTGGGCGAAAAGGACATCACCGGCAAGAATACGCTGTGGGAGCGCTCGACACGCGTGCCGCTGATCTTTGCTGGGCCGGGCATCACGGCGGAACAGGATTGCAAGCAGCCGGTGGAACTGCTCGATATTTTCCCGACGCTGCTGGAAGAATGCCATTTTCCCACGCGCGACGACCTCGAAGGGCTGAGCCTTGTCCCGCAATTGAACGATGCGCTGACGACGCGCGCGCGGCCGGCGATCACGACGCACAATCAAGGGAACCATGCCATTCGCACGGAGACCTGGCGTTATATTCGCTATGCCGATGGGAGCGAGGAACTATATGATCTCGCGGCCGACCCGAACGAATGGACGAACGTCGCCGCGGATTCGAAGCATTCCAAGCTCAAGGAAGAGCTTGCGAAATGGCTGCCGAAGGTCGATGTCCCACCGGCGCCGGGGAGTAAGCATCGCGTGCTAACTTATGATGCAAATACCGGCGAAGTGACTTGGGAAGGGGAGAAAATCGACAAGAACGCGCCGCTGCCATTGCCGTAGCGCTAGGGAGCAACTTAGGGTAACTGCGGCGTCTGCTTAACGCTTCGTTTCCGCTGCCGCGGCCGCTTCCGCGACTTCCGCCGAACCATAAACCGGCAAATAGCGGTAGTAAACTTCCAGGCAGAGCGCCGCCATGGCGGTGGTGTAGACGCGGCCGCCGTAACCGCTCCAGATTTCGTCCGTATCGAAACTGCCGTTCAGGTCGCCGGATTGAAGTTGTCGGCCGATCAGGCTTTGTTGTAGCGATTGGTTCCACTTGGCCCAGCGCTCGTCTTGCAACTGGAACATCGCGACCGAACCGTAGTACCAGTAGTAGAAGTCCGCCTGACCGTTGTGCGGCAGTTCCTCGGTGACAAAGGTCGCCATCTCCGTCGCTAACTCGTCGCCGGGTTTTAGCCCCAAGAAGACGCGGCACGCAAAAGCTTCGGCGGACATCGTCCGCGAGGGGCGCTCGCCGGCGCGATAGCTGGCCAGGCCATGAAAGCGGCCGGACGTGTTGTTGTGGAGAAAGCGCAACATGCCGCGCTTGGTTGGATCAGGAATCGCCAACCCGCCGAGTTCACCGCTCTTGAGCGCCATGACTTGCCAGCCGAATTGGCTCATATCGCCTGGGTCACCGGGAAGATACCGCCACCCGCCGGTCGTGTGGTGCTGCGCCTTGATGGTGAACTGCCCCGCCTTGTGGACAAAAGGTTGCAGGCGATGATCGCCGGTCATGGCATAGGCTTCGCCAAGGGCGAGTGCCGCCATGCCGTGGCAATACATCATGGCGAAGAGCTTCGCGTCGCCGGATAGCGAGCCGTCGTCCTTCTGCTCGCGCACCAGGTATTCCAGGCCGCGTTGCACTTGCTCGCGATAGGGGCCTTCCAGGTGTGTATGCCCCGCGCCAAGCATCGCCAAGAGCGCCAGGCCGGTAATGCCGGTGTCGGCATCCGCGCCGGCCCCTTGTCGATCTTGACCGAGGACTTTGCGTTCGACGCCGGCGCCAAATTGCTTGGCGCTCCAGTGGCCATCTTCCGCTTGATTGGCGGCGAGCCAGCGCAGGGCGGCTTCCACAGCTTCGTCCGATTCATCGGTGGCGCCGAGCTGGCGGGCAATCCGATGACGATCGGGCGCGATTCGCAGGCGATAAATTTCCGGCACCGGCTCACCGTCGGCCAGACGACGCGACGGGCGACGGGCCAATTGTTGTTGCACCCAGGCCAGCGGCGGCACGCCGTCGCCAGGCTTTTCCAGGCGAGTGGCAGCGGCAGCGCCAGCGGCTAGTTCACCTGGAAGTGCGCCTGCAGGACGGAGCAAGTCTTGACTGGCCGCGAGCGCATCGGCGGCAGTTGCCGCGGCGAGGACTTCTGCAAGTTGCTGAAAACTGGCCTCTGCATCAGGCGCGGCGTCCGCCTCCGCACCGCTTGGAGCATCCGCGACCGACATTCGTTCCGGCCCGGCGATGCTCGGCGTAAGCTGCTCGACCGGCTTCGGCGGCTGAACGTCCGGCACTGCGATCGGCGTGGCCGCGACCGGTTGCGCAGCGGATTTTGGTTCACTCGGCTTGACCTCCGGCGACGGGCGGTCGATGTCGGCGCCATCAATGTCGCTGTTGGCCATTTCCGGGAGGAGCGGTTCCGGCAAATCGGTCAGCGGTTCCAGCGGTGGGGGCGTGGGCGTGTCGATTTGAGTATCCACCCGCGCCGGTTCCGCGAGCGAAAAGTCCGGCGGTGTCTCGGCCAAGAACTGTTCCCACGGCGCAGGGGCCAGGGCATGATCCGGCTGTGCCTGATCGGAAACTTCATTCTTCTCGTCGCTCGCCGCGACCAGACTTAGTTGCACGAGGTCGTGTTCAACGTCGCCGGGGGGCTGGGGAATGACGAGCTTGGTGCTGTACGCATAGGTCATCAACAGCAGATGCAGATAGATGGAAAGGGCCACGCACTTCGAGAGCGGCTGCGCTTGTCCAAACCGCGTGCGCATCAAGACGATGATCGCGAGCGTCAAGCCGCCGAAGCCGATCCACAAGAGCGCCGCCAGAATCTTGGCGCCCAAGCTCGCGCTGGCCAGTAGTAGCGCCTCATGCGGCATGTTGTGGTCCTCTGAATCTTTCGTCTTTAACGCTGAGTCTTCGTATTCACATCCGCCATGTTCACGGTAATCCCCAAATCGGCAATGCCTGCCGCGCGGCAGGTCGCCAGCACATCGGCGACGTTCTGATATGCCCCCTGCGAATCGCCACGCACCACGACACCGAGCTTTTGATATTGGCTATGCGCCTCGGACAGCTTCGCCTTCAGTTCTGCGAGCGTGACTTCCTGGCGGTCGAGCATGATGCGGCCGTCGCGATAGACGTTGATTACGCGTTTCTCTGGCGCGGGGGCGAGCGGACCGGCGGCGGCGACTTGCGGCACCTTGACCGACATATTGCGTTCCGTGTCCGAAAACTTCGTGCCCACCATGAAGAAAATCACCAACAGAAACATCACGTCGATCATTGACGTCAAGCTGAGGCTGGGCTGCTCGTCGGCTAGAGTTTTCAAAGGCATGACGATGATTTCCTGCAAGTGCGTCCCCAGGACGTTCTCTCGATGTTGGATTCGCAACCGGATGGCGCCGCACGGCGATGGCTCAGGCTTAACACGGCCTCACGCCGCTTTGCGCTTGCTCCGCGTCGCGCTTTCATTCTGCAATGCTTCCGCTGAAATATGATCCACGACTTTCTGCGCCCAGGCATCGAGTTCGATGACCAATTGATCGACTCGCCCGACGAAATACAGGTATGCCGCTAGCGCGGGAATGGCCACGACCAATCCGGCGGCCGTCGAGAGCAAGGCTTCGCTAATTCCGGCGGCGAGCATTTCAGGCCGGCCCATCGCCGAGGCTTTCGCAATGACGTTGAACGCCGCGATCATGCCGGTCACTGTGCCGAGTAAGCCCAGCAGCGGTGAGATCGTCGCGATGCCATTGAACAGCCGCAGGTACTTTCGCAGGCCATTGGTCACCCGTTCGCCGGCGTCGATGATCGCTTGCTCGACTTCGACCGCGGGGCGGCCCCATTTTTTCACGGCCGCCGCAAATACTTCCGCCACGGGGCTTTTACTCTCCGCACAGGCTGCAAGCGCCGATTCGCGATCCAGTTGCCCTTCGCCGAGTTGTTCCAGAAATCGCTTGACGAACGGCCGGGGTATGACGCGCGGGCGACGCAACACAATCAGCCGCTCGAAGACGAACACCATCAGCAGTATCGAACAGGCGATGATCGGGATCATCAGCGGGCCGCCATCGCGCAGCATTTGCAACATGTTCTTGGTGGGAATCATCTGGGCGTCTTCACTGGCGGGAGCCACCGCTGCGGTTGCTGGCGCGGCCTCAACGACGTCGTTGCTGTCTTGGCCGGTGACGAATTGGGGCGCGAGCGCTGTTGCCAGAACCATGAGCGGCAACCATAGACTTCGCAACCAACGGGTGTTGAATCGGCTATTTTTCATAAGACATATTCCTCGGGCCGCGCTGGGCGGCGTAAGCGTTTATTCCTGACGCTGGCCAGCGGTGGCCGCGCGTTGCTCCGCCACTCGCAAGCGCTGCGCAGCGTCTGGTGCGAACGTTGTCTCGGGATGTTGTTTGAGGACTTGAGCATAGAGCCCGATCGCATCGCTCCAGTGTCCTTGCGATTCATGGCATTTGCCGGCCTGCAAGAGCGACGCCGCTTGCCAGCGCTCGAACGGGAAGAGCCGCTCGCACCGATGGTAAGCCTTGATGGCGTCGTCGTAGCGCTCTTGCTGGAAATAAGTTTCGCCAATCATCCACTGCGCCATGGCGGCCGTTTCCGTTCGCCCGCCGAGCGTCGACTTGACGACCCGCTCATACGCGTCGCGGGCTTCAGAGAGTTTGCCGCGAGCGCCGAGCGCGCGTCCCAGCAGATAGTCGACCTCATATTGCTGCGGAAAATCCGGATATTGGGTGGCGATGGTCTCGGCAATGGCGATCGCTTCGTCCCAGTTTTTTTCGTGCGCGAGCACTTGCGCCCGGCGGAGCGGAATCATCGGGAGCCAGGCGTCGTCGCGTCCGTCGATTCGCGTACTCAAATCCGCGAGGCGCGCGCCGGCCTGCGCCAAATTGCCGGTGCGATACTCCGCCTCGGCAAGCCAGTACTCGGCCACCAGGCGGTGTTCGTGCTGCGGATAATCGCGGAGGATCGTCAGCAGCGGCGGACCGACATCGCTCCAACGTCCATCGAGCGCCGCCGCCTGACCTTGCATGAAGAGGATCATCGGGACGAGCCCGTCCGGCGGTGCGGACGCGAGCAATTCGCTTAATAACTGCGAGGCTTCGCGGAGCCGCCGCTGCCGCACTTGCAAATCGGCCAGGCGGTAGGTTGCATCGGCCCAGTAGCGGCTCTCGCGATGCTCCGTGTGGAGCGTTGTGAAGTGACGCACCGCGTCGGCTTCCTGCTTGAGATCGAGCGCGACCCAGGCCCACGTGTAGAGCGCTGCGTCGAGTCGGGCGTAGTCCGGATACTCCTGCACAAGTCTCGCAAGCAGTTCATTCGCCTCACGGTCTTGCTCGCGCAGGTCATGCAGACGGGCGGCATCCAAGAGCGCGTCCGGTACTTCGGGCGCTTGCGGATATTCCTTAATCAGTTGCAGGTAAGCCGCCAGCGCGGCGTCGGTATTCTTGAGTTGCTCGAAGTTACGCGCTCGTTGCAGCGCGTACTGCGCCGCTTCCGCCGACTGGGGGCGCTCTTCGATGAGACGCTCTAAATCTTGGTTGGCGGATTTCGGTTCACGCGAAGTTTGCGCGAGCCAGGCGAGTCCGGCGGCGGCCTGAGTGCGGAGTTGCTCGGGGCGATCATTCTCATGCAAATACTCAAAACACGCGCGAGCCAGTTCGCGTTGCTGGCGATTAGCGGCCGCCTCGGCGAGGTACAGCGTCGTCGGTAACGTCGCGGAATGGTCGGCGTACTGCTGTGTCAACTTGCGCCACCAACGGTCGGCCGTGGCAAAGTCTTCAGTCTGAACGGCGGCGACACAGAGTTGCGCCGTACACTTGGCCGCATCGGGACCGTCGGCAAAGCGCTCGAGATACGCCTGCAGCGGCTCGATGGCCGCGCGGGGCTGCTGCAGTCCAAGCTGCGCGGCGCCGCGGGCGGCTAGAAGTCCCGCCTGAACGTCCGCTGGTGCCGCCGCTGAATCCATGGCCTCAATTGTTTTCAAGGCCTCGGCATGTTGCTCCGCCCCCAGTTGCGCGAGCACGAGCGCGTATTGTTGTTGGATCTGGCGAGGTGAAACGGTCTTGGCCAGGGCCGCAAGAATCGGCACGGCCGCGGCAAAATCTTTCTTAGCCAGGAGCGCTCGCCCTCGCATCTCTTGTACTTCGCTGTGGAGCTGACTCTCGGCATATTGTTCATCAAAGGCCGCGACGAGATCGAGAGCTTCGTCCCAACGTTCCGCCCGCAGGGCGTTTCGAATTCGCATCGCGAGCGCATCGTCGGCCCACTGGCTGCGCGGCCAATCGCGGCCGATGCGCTCGTAGTAAGTCGCAGCACCGCTAGCATCCCCGGCGGCTTGCAGCGCGTCCGCCAGCGCCAAGGCAAGGGCCGGCGCGAGCGGATGCGTGGGATCGTCCGTCAGGGCGCGCTCCCAATGTGTTTGGGCGGCTGGCGCATCGTTGTTGTCCGCCAAAGCCCGACCGAGCCAATAGCCTGCCGCGGTGCGCTGCGGCGTGGGCGTCTCTGCATCCGCGAGCGGTTGTAATTCGTGAATGGCCGCGGACGGTTCTCGATGGTGATACAGCAGCATGCCCAATCGGAGCCGCGCTTCCGGCGCTAACGGTTGGCTGGACTGTTCGGCCAGAAAGCGATAAAAGCGCTCGGCTTCCGCGAAGTCCCCGAGGGCTTCCGCGGCGCGAGCGAGTCCCAGGCGACACTCGCCGGCGAGCGCGCCCTGTGGATGTTCGCGCAAGGCTTGTTCGTAGCGCGTTTGTGCCTCGCGGAATTCGCCCGTCTCTACGAGAGAATCGCCCAGGTAGGGCAGGGCGTAAGCGCCGAGCGGCGCGCGCGGATAGGCTTCGACGAACGTGCGCAGTTGTTTTGCCGCGTCCTCATACTTGCCCTGTAAATAGGCCGTTTCTCCGACGCGAAACGAAGCTTGCAGCGCGAAACGATGCTGGGGATGCGCCGCGGCGAAGGCGATGAATTCGTCGCTCGCCGCCGCGTACTCGCCTTGTTGCAACAGCGATTCCGCGAGAAAAAACCGCGCGTTCGCAGCCAGTGGATGCTCGGCGTGTTCGGCAATGAGTGTGCGAAAGCCTTCCATGGCCGCCGGATAACGATGCTCGGCATAGTGCCCCGCGGCGATTGCATACTCTTCATCCGCGGGCCCGGCCCAGACCCGCGCAGCAGCGAGCGCCGATAGCGCAAGCGCGATGAAGCAACCAATTGCTGGAGGCAATCTGTACATCCCTGTTCCTGCCTGACGCGTACCATCCTGGGAGCGCCCGCATCCTACCTAGCGACTCGCCTGGGCAACAAGAGCAGCCCGACGCATCCTCGCAAGCAGGACGAATCCATTCGCCGCTCACGACCAGGTGGCGTCACTGGCGCAACAGCATGCGCAAATTGGGTAGGACCGCCTGTATTGTGGTTATCGCCATCGTGGGCCTGCAGCGCTCAGTGAAAAACGGGCGGAATGCTGGCGAGCAGTTGCTAGCGAGCTTCCCAGCCGGCAGCGTTTTGTGGGGTTCGGCTCCATGGCGCCGAATTTCATCGTCGTTATCAAGAAATCCGGAAATCTACCGCGAAACCAAAACTTTGGCTCAAGATTCGTGTTGAATCCCTAAGTCAACAAATCGCTACCCCGCTGTTGGGAGTGCCAACAGTTGTCGTCCTTTCCCTGTGGGAGTATTGTATGCGAAGTTTCATCCTTAGTTGCTTGGCGGGCGCTGTGCTCTGCGCCATGGCAAGTTTGCCAGCCAGCGCCGCGCCGCCTGATCGCGGTCCACCCGGCCGTGGAAACGATCGTGATGGCGACCGCGGTCGCAGCCTGGAGCGCGGCCCCTCGCGCGGCGGGCCACCTTGGTCGCATCAGTGGCGCGATTCGGAGCGCCAGCCTCATCGTCGCGGCGGGCCGAACAAGCACGCCAACCGCGGACGCAGTTCGCGTGACGCCCACGCGCGGCAGCACGCTCGTGGCGCCGGTCACGGAAAGCAAGCCCGCAGCCACCATCACCACAGTCGCCGCGATGGCGATCGCCGTGCTAGCGGTCGTCGTCCGTTGCCGCCTCCGGCCGCCCGTTTTTCCGGTCGTCCTCCTTTTGGACCTCCGCCCGCCTGGCGTTATTGGTGGGGACCGCGGCGCGGCTTCGGCCCCTCAGGCGATTGGCGTGGTTGGAATCGAACGCATGATCGCCGCGACGGAGTTCGCAACAACTTCCGCCGCCCGATGGGTCCGCCGGCGTTCGGTCGTGGACCAGGAGGCTTTGGACCGCCACGCGGCTTCGGTCCGCCTGCCGCTCAGCGCGATGGCGACCGCGACCAAGATCGGCGGGAAGGTGCTCGCGGCGAAAGCGCCCG
>CAUJKE010000244.1 GCA_963205385.1 Planctomycetota bacterium
GCGATGCCGAACAACTCGCCCGCCTCGCCCGCGTCGACCCCGCTCTGCTGCACCCGATCCGGCATCGCCGCCCCGCGCGCCGCTTCGACATGATGGTCATCCGCGGCCGCGCCGCCCTGGTCGAGTGCCGGACCCGCCTGATCAACAGCGTGCGCGGCATGGCGAAGACCTTCGGCGAACGCGTTCCGGCCGCCACCAGCCACAACTTCGCCGGCCGCGCTCTCGACGCCCTTTCACCCGCTCTCTCGGCCGCGCTCGCCCCCCTCATCCAACAGATTCAGAGCCTCTCCGACGCCATCGCCCAATATGACCGCCAGATCGCCGCCTTAGCGCGCAAATACTCCGCGGAAGTAATGTGGCTCGAACAGGTCAATGGCGCCGGCACCCTCACCGCCCTCTGCTTCGTACTTACTCTCGATAACCCGGAACGTTTCACTCATAGTCGAGACGTCGGCCCCCACCTCGGCTTAGTTAGCGCCCGCGGGCAGTCCGGCAACAGCGACCCTCACTTAGGAATCACGAAAGCCGGAGACCAGTATCTCCGATGGTTACTCGTGCAATGCGCACAGTACATACTGACCCGCTTCGGCCAGCCAAGCGCGCTTCGCGATTGGGGCTTGCGCCTCGCCGCCGGCGGCCGTACGGCGAAGAAGCGAGCCGTCGTCGCCGTCGCCCGAAAACTCGCGGTCCTCCTCCACTGCTTATGGAAGAAAGGACAGACATATAACCCCTATCCTTCACAACAACCGAAGATACAATCTACCTAGATAGCCGTACTCTCCCCAGCAGTTGCAAAAGCCGTTTGAAAGCTCGCGTTCTGGTGACTGCGTGGGCCAGGCCGGCAGAGATTTCTCATGCCGTCAGTCAGAAAGCAGCACCAGTCTTCCCGCCGAACCCCTTCTTGCAGCGGCCTTATGAACAAGGCCACTTACGACTGCGTATGGAAGCCTGAGCGGAAACGAACACAGAACGCCAGCTCTGGGACCCACCCACGGAAAACGAGTTTCCGCAAAAAAACCTCTTGACACCGGGAGCCCGCTCATGGAAGCCTGGCCGGCCCAGCCATTGTATGAGACGCTCTACTGCGCGCGCGGCGACATGGAGAATCGGATCAAGGAACAACTCGGTCTGTTTGCCGAGCGGGTCCGTACCGAGTCGCTGCGCGGCAATCAACTGCGGCTCTACTTTTCAGCCATCGCCTATGTGCTGGTGGCGGGTTTGCGACGCTTGGTGCTCAAGGGGACCGAATGGGCTGAGGCGCAAGTATCGACCATCCGCACGCGGCTGCTGTAGATCGGCGCGCGGATCCGCGTCAGCGTCCGTAGACTGACGTTGTCGCTGGCCTCCAGCTACCCTTGGCAGTCGCAATTTGCGGTGGTGTGGGCCAATCTGCGCCGCTGACACAAAATCGCTGTTGCAAACAAGCCGGTTGTCATTTCCGCATTTTGACGGCGGATCGGATCGGCGCGCCTGGACACGGACCCGGACACGCTGGGAACCCCTCGCCGCGGTACGCGGAGCCACAAAAGCGCCCCGAAACGGCTCTCTCCTCCGCCCGCGCGGCCGCTCGGCAACCTTGTCGTCCATTCTTGCCCCTCGCGCGGTCCGTCATCAGTGCGACTCGGGCGTCCGTGAGAAAAGCGGGCTAGCCCCAATACTGTACACTTAACAATATTTCCATGATATTCTGTTTTAGGGCGACCGGCCTCCAGAAGGAGGTCATTCCATGCAGGTTATTCCCGTGGAGTCCACCGCGCTCGCGACGGTCGGCTACGACGAGGCTCGAGAACTATTGCGGGTGGAGTTCTGTGGGCGGGCGATCTATCATTACTTTGGCGTTCCCGCAGCATTGCACCAAGGACTATTGGGCGCGTCATCGAAGGGCAGCTATTTCAATGAGGCGATTCGAGGACGGTTCCCGTTTTGCCTGATCTCTGAGTTGCAGGCAGATACGCCAGACGCACAATGCCCGTCGGGTGCCGGCGGCGGGAGATAACCATGGCGCGCACCCTGGCAGCCTTGCCGGCCGGCAGCAGGATTACCGATTACATCAGCCTCGGCGTGATTGCTGAATTCTTTCCCGTCGAGAAAATACATGCGGTCCTGGACGAGACCAAGCGCGCAAGCGTCCGCGAGCGCGATTTGCCGGCGCATGTGGTGGTTTATTACGTGATCGTCCTGGCGCTGTACATGCGATCTTCGTATCGCGAGGTTCTGCGCTGCCTGTTGGAGGGAGTGCAGTGGCTGTTGGATCCGTCAGCCGCTGTCAAAGTGGCCGGCAAGTCGGGCATTTCGCAGGCCCGCGGTCGCCTCGGGTCCGAACCGCTGCAGAAACTGTATGAGGCCATCGTGGCCCCGATCGCGGAGAAGCGGACGAAAGGGGCGTGGTACCGGGAGTGGCGATTGATCAGCCTGGACGGCAGCACGCTGGACACCGCCGATACAGTCGAAAACGAGAAGGCTTTTGGGCGGCCCGGTGCGAGTCGCGGTTCCAGTGCTTTCCCCAAGATTCGTTTCGTGGCGCTGCTGGAAAACGGGACTCATGTATTGTGGGCCGCACGCATGAGCAAATACCATACTGACGAGATCACGCTGGCTCAGGACGTCGTGCCCGCACTCCGCAAAGGAATGCTGTGTCTGGCGGACCGCTTCTTCCCCGGCTACAAACTCTGGCAGATAGCGACACGCTCGGGAGCGGACCTGCTCTGGCGCACCCGACAGAATGCGCGCTTGGACGTCGATCAGCGGCTGCCAGACGGCTCCTATCTCAGCCGCATTTACGCCTCCACCTCCGAATCGACGGAACCAGCGGAAGGGGATTGTGGTTCGCGTGATTGACTATCGCCTGAAGGACGTCAAAGACGCTGAGCCGATTTACCGCTTGATTACCACCATCCTGGACCCCACCCAGGCTCCCGCTAAAGAATTGGCTGCTCTCTACCACGAGCGCTGGGAGATCGAAACTGCCCTGGACGAACTGAAGACGCATCTGCGCGGGGCTCAAATCGTGCTGCGCAGCAAGACGCCGGAGTTGGTGAAACAGGAGTTCTGGGGCCTGCTCATGGCGCACTTCGCCATCCGCGGCCTGATGCACGAAGCCGCTCTCAAAGCCGACGAAGATCCCGACCGGCTTTCCTTCCTGCATTCGGTGCGCGTGGTCCAGAGGCGAATGGCCCGTTACGTCGCTATCCCCCCCTCAGCAGAGGAAAGCCCTGCATGAGTTAATCCTGGAGGAGATCCTCCAGGAACGCGTCGTCTCCAGTAGGAACCGGATTAACTTTCGCGGAGTGAAGCGCAAGATGAGCAACTATAACCTGCGGCCCCGGAAGCGCCAGCGTACCCGCCGCATCGACATATCCAAACGGATTAGGATTGTTAAGTGAACAGTATTGGGGCTAGCCTGAATTTCTCACGGAGTTGATAACCAAGGGCCGTTTCCCGACGCCTAAACATTTGTATCAGTTGACCTATGCACGGAGAGTTGGGGCCGCGCTGAACGGCTGACAGACCGGCCACCTGGAGACCCCTGGAAA
>CAUJKE010000245.1 GCA_963205385.1 Planctomycetota bacterium
AGTGACCGGCATACGCGTCGTCGACGACGGTTTCGGTCTTGCAATAAGGACAGACGAAGGGAATAGACATGCCAACGGGTTCCGTGGGGCGGGATGCGCGTGCCACCTCACCATTGTGCACGCGCATGGCCCCAGCTTTCAACACGACGCCCACGCGAAGGTCATTTTCCGTCGCGGAATTGGCGGACAATCGCGACAAACTGCTCCGCCAGCGACGTGATTCTGGCGAAGTCGCGCCGCTCCAGCGCCGCTTGCTCCACCAAATTCCCCCCCACGCCCAGCGCACAAGCGCCGGCCTTGAGGAAGTCGGTGGCTGTGTCCAGCGTCACGCCGCCGGTCGGCATCATCCGAATTTGCGGCAGCGGCGCCTTCAAGGCTTTGAGGTACTTCGCCCCGCCGACATCCGAGGGAAAAATTTTGACCACATCGGCGCCTGCCTCCCAGGCGGTGACGACTTCGGTGGGGGTGAGCGCGCCGGGGAGCGCGAGCTTGCCGTGGCGTTTGCAATAGCGGATGACGTCGAGATTGAGCGTCGGCGAGACGAGATATTGGGCTCCGGCCGTGATGGCAACTTGGGCCGTTTGGGCGTCCAGGATGGTTCCCGCCCCCAAGAAGATGCGATCCCCCAACTTATCAGCCACCTTTTCGATGACTTCCGCCGCTTTGGGCACGGTGAAAGTGACTTCAATCGCCTCGACACCCCCAGCCAGAAGTGCTTCAGCGACATCCACGAGCAGCTCGCCGCTCTTGGCGCGAATCACGGCCACGATGCCGCTAGCAAGGAGACGGTTGAGCGGCGACGGAGTGGACATGGGCACGGAATCCAAATCTTGAGGAAAGTTATGAACCGGATCAGGAACTGGTGCGTATGTTCAGGTGTTGGTGGCGAGCAGCGTCGCCGAGGGACGCAGGACGGACTTTCAGCTTGTCGTTGATTTCCGGCAGACTGGAAGGTTGTCCTACCTGGGAGCGAGTCAAACTAGACTCATTAGACCGGATGTGCATAATATTATGAAGGGTCTCGGGGGGCGACTCTTTCCGTCTTGGCGCCGGATCAACCTCCGCATGGGGCTTGGGGGTTGAGTCTGGGAGGGGATGGATTCCAGGCAACGTTATGCTCGAATTGCTGCAAAAGCCAGTCACGCAAGCGGTAATCTGGTTAGCGGTTCTGGCGTTTTTGGTGACCCTAGCGGTATACGGCCTGAAAAGGTTGCGCGAAGAAATGGACGACGACCAGTCGGGCGCGAGTGAATCCCTCTCGAAGTATCGAGAAATGCACTCCGAAGGTGGCCTTAGCGACGCCGAATTCCGAACCATTAAAACGGCATTGGGAGCGAGGATCCGGAAGGAGTCAAAGGATAACGGCAACCAGGGTTAGGACACCAGAGACTAGTCGAGACATCCAGCACCGGCCGCGACGGTTCTGCCACCGCCGCCGAATGCGATGCCTGTCTCACTTGGCGAAGCGTTGCTTGCTCCCGCAGTTGACCTGGGAGGTTGACTGCCGACTATACGATACACACAACAAGACTGACAGCTCGACGAACTGCGGACAGGGAAGCGCCCACCTAGGTCGGCCAAGGCAACGTGCCGTGGCCGGCGGTTCGAGCACGACCTGGGTTGATTATCCGATGCGTCGCGTCTGAGATGTCCGACGCAACGGTGATGTGAAAGGAGCGTTTATGCCCGCGGGTAAGGATGTAGGAGGCGGCGGAAACCGTCGGAGCGGCAGCACGACCAAGAAGAACGCCTTTTGTTCTTTCTGTCGGAAGAGCTATCGTGACGTGGGTCCACTCGTCGAAGGCCCCGGTGACGTGTACATCTGTGGCGAATGTATCGACCTTTGCCAGTCGATCCTCGACCAGGAGAACCGTCGTCGCGGCAGCACCAAGCAACTATTCAACAAGATCCCCACGCCACGGGAGCTCGTGGCGCACCTGGATCAATATGTCATCGGCCAGGACCAATGCAAAAAGGTGCTCGCGGTGGCGGTCCACAATCACTACAAACGCCTCACGGCCGGGTACGAAGGCTCGAGCATCGAGATCGAGAAATCGAACATC
Organism: Planctomycetota bacterium; assembly: GCA_963205385.1. Classification (GTDB taxonomy): domain Bacteria; phylum Planctomycetota; class Planctomycetia; order Pirellulales; family Pirellulaceae; genus JAEZGD01. Next base: position 2,064 of record CAUJKE010000245.1, read on the forward strand.
ATGCTCATCGGCCCCACTGGTTGCGGCAAGACGCTCCTCGCCCGCACCATGGCCCGCGTGCTCAACGTCCCGTTCGCCATTGGCGACGCCACGACGCTGACCGAGGCCGGCTATGTCGGCGAAGACGTCGAGAATTTACTGCTGAAGCTGCTGCACGCGGCCGACTTCGACCTCGAATCGGCCCAACGCGGCGTGCTCTACATCGACGAGATCGACAAGATCGGCAAGACCAGCCAGAACGTCTCCATCACTCGCGACGTGAGCGGTGAAGGCGTGCAGCAAGCCCTGCTGAAAATGCTCGAGGGAACGGTCGCCAATGTGCCGCCGCAAGGGGGACGCAAGCATCCTGAGCAGCAGTACATTCAGATGGACACCAGCAACATCTTGTTCATCTGTGGCGGGACGTTCGTTGGCATCGAAGACATCGTCCGGCGCCGGCTCGGCAAGCGGACGCTCGGCTTCGGCCAATCGAGCGGCGAGCTCAACGATCAAGAGACCGGCGACTTGCTCGCCCAGGTCAACACCGACGACGTGCTCGAGTTCGGTTTGATTCCCGAACTCGTCGGCCGCTTGCCGGTCTGTGCCGCGCTCCGTCCGCTGGACGAAGCCGGCCTCGTCAAGTGTCTAACCGAGCCTAAGAATGCCCTGCTCAAGCAGTATGAACATCTCTTCGAGATGGAAGGCTGCTCGCTCAAGTTTACCGACGACGCCCTACTGGCGATTGCCAAGAAGGCGAAGAAGAAGGGAACCGGCGCTCGTGGGCTTCGCTCGATCGTGGAAGAAGCGATGCTCGACATCATGTTCGAGCTCCCCGACCAGCCCGACGGCACCGCCTTCGTGATTGATGGCGACGTGGTCGAAGGCCGCAAGAAGCTGTTCGACACCAATACGCCCGCCGCGGCGTAGTCGAACTTGCGATGAACGAACACAGCCCGACCTGGCCACGCGCCAAGTCGGGCTGTTGTGTTTCTTGGGTGGCGGATTACCGTGCGTTGACGACGCAGCAATGCAGGTGGCGAGACAGTTGGTGAGCGAAAAGGAAATGCCGCTGCGCAAAACCGAATCGACACCAGGCTCCGCCGTGATGAATTCCTCACGCGGCGCGTGAGATTTACGCAGTTATCGCCATTGCGAACGAAGGTCGCTTTTGCTTGGCGCCGCGAATTTCGCGAAGCGGTCTTCGAAATTGTGAAGCTCTTGCTCCAGCGTAAAGCAGAAACCGACGAAGGCATCCAGCGGAACCGTAATTTGACCGCTGGTCACTTCGTCGGCCAAGACAAGGAAGAGTGTCGGTTGCGGATGGGTTCCTTCGGCCATGATTAGCGTGCCTCGTTCTGCGATGTTTAGTAGCTCTGTGTCCCGGCCCCGGCGGCATCCTGTTGTAAGCTATTCGCTCTTCGCTGGGCGTTTATTGCGTTGGCCGCAACTGAACCTCCCGGCGCGAAACAGCGGCGAATGTTACCAGCAAAAACCTGCCAGCAGATAGTTCTAAGACGCCAGCCTTGCCAGCATGGTTCGCGCAGCGAGAAAATATGGCAAAAAGACGGTTGACCGCATGGGCCAGGCAGGAAGGGGCGGCGGGCGAAATTTGAATATCGAAACCCGTAACAAAGCCAAAACAGACGGGGAAATCGAGACGCGGCAACGGAGCCGCGAAGAAGTGAAAATGAAACCACCAAGGCACGAAAGCACGAAGAAGACAGGAAGGAGAGAAGAGAAATGCCGAGAAGAGAAAGCTCGGCCTGCGTCGGTTGTTTGTGCTGGTTGTGCGTTGGTGTTCTATGCGCTTCCCGCACCTGATAGCAGGTTTTGCGCGACCGCGTCTCCCCTATCGATAATCCTCGCGCACTGGGCAGAACACGTCGAGGGCGACGACGCGCTGGTTGCCGGCGACGGCGCTGTGCTCGACGCCGCCGGGGATTCGCCACATGTCGCCGGGGTGGAGCGTTTGCTGCTCGCCGCCGATCGTGAACGTGAGTTCCCCTTCCAGCAGCATCCCCATCTGCTCGTGCGGATGGCTATGCGGCTGAACCACCGCCCCCGGCTCAAACGCCACATAGGAGAGCATCATTTGCTCGCCGGCGCAGGTGTGAATATCCACGCCGGGGAAGATGTTGTGCTGCGCGCAGTCGGCGCGACGAACAAAGAAGTGGTTCATAATAGCAGGGCAGTTTCCGACTGCCATCCGCCGGGGGTAACGTTGGATGTTGTGGGACGAACGATGCGGCGTTCTCGCGAGCAGCGCCAGGGGATAATGCCTGCTACTTGGCGACCGACTTCTCCAGGCCGGGAACTTGATCGGCGCCGGCGGGGACTACGAACACCGAGTCCTCGAACGCGTCGCCGATTGGTTCGTACCTGCCGCCGAGATGCTCCGCGAGAAACGCTTCCAGCACGGCATAATACGCGAACCGATTTTCCGGCCGCGCCAAGCCGTGTCCTTCCTGCGGATAGAGCATGTAGGTGACCGGAATTCCCTTGGCGGCCATCGCGTCGACGATTTGATCCGCCTCCGCTTGTTTGACACGCGGGTCTTTCGCCCCTTGGCAAATCAGCAACGGCTTCTTGATCCTCTCGACGAAGAACAGCGGCGAGCGGGACTTAAGGAACTCGCGCCCCTCGTCGCTCATCCAGTCGCCGACGCGCTGCCGCATCACCGGCATGAACGACGCCCAATACTCCGGCGGGTTCTCCATCAGCGTCAGCAGGCTCGAGGGGCCGACCATATCCGCCCCGCACGCGAACACGTCCGGCGTGAACGTCAGGCCGACCAGCGTCGCGTAGCCGCCGTAGCTGCCGCCGATGATCGCGATTTTGTCCTTCTGGGCGATCTTCTCCTCGATAGCCCAATTCACCGCGTCGATCAAATCGTCGTGCATCTTGCCGGCCCATTGCTTATCGGCCGCGTTCACGAACGCCTTGCCGAACCCAGTCGAGCCCCGATAGTTCACGCTCAGCACCGCGTAACCACGATTCGCAAGCAATTGATGCTCGGGATCGTAGCCCCAGCCATCCCGCGCCCAAGGCCCGCCATGCACGTTCAGCACGAGCGGCAGAGGCTCTTTCGGGCGACCGGTATTGTCGGGATCGCTTTCCCGCGGCAGCGTGAGATAGCTGACGAGTTTTAAACCGTCGCGCGCCTCGATAATCACCGGGTGCATTTTCGCCAGCGGCAGATCCGCGAGCTTGGGTTGGCTGGTGAACAGGAAGTCCGCCTTCTTCGCGTCGCGGTCGTAGATGTAGAACTGCACCGGGCCGTCGTCCATCATAAAGGCGACGTTCCAGAACTTATCGTCCAGCGTGCGGCTCGTGACGATCAACTCGCCATCGGCCACCGAGTTCAGATAGTCGATGTCCGCCTTGATGCTGTCGTCGAGAATCTGCCAGCGGTTGCGATCGTAGTTGAACGAGACGGCTTGAATGGTCTTCTCGGTAGGATGCGCCATCACGCCGGCAATGTCGGCCATGTCGTTCTCGGCGATCAGCTTCTCTTCGCCCGTCTTGAGGTTGTAACTTTTGAGGGCGGCCGTATCTCGCCCGCGGCTATCGAGCAGGTAGAGGATGTCGCCGGTCTTGTCGAATCCGGCGGGGCCGGTGGTCATGGCATCGAGCGTGTCGATGGTCACGAACGGCTCCCATTCCATTTTGTCGTTCTGTTTCAGCCAGACCTGCTCGGCTTTTTCGTTGAACGTGACGGCGAAGCGAACGCGGTAATCATCGTCGGTCGCGAAACCAGCAAAACCAGGGTTTTCCTGCACGAGATTCTTCTCGCCGGTGGTGATGTTCACGCGATAGATGTCATGGAAGCGCGCGTCGCGGTCGTTGATGCCGACCAGATTCTCCTCCGGATAGCGTTCGCTCACCCCTACGATCTGCGCCGCGATCTTTTCCAGCGGCGTGAGGTCTTTGATGTCTCCGGTCTCCAGGTTGATGGCGTAGACGTGAAAATCTTCGTCGCCGTCTTTATCTTGCGAGTAGAGAATGTGATGGTTGGTGTACGCCCAGGAAAAGCCTCGAATCCCGCGATGCGTATCCTTGGTCACCGGCTTGGCCGACGTGATATCATCCACCGGACCGACCCAGATATTCAGCACGCCATCGAGCGGCGCGAGATAAGCCAGTTGCTTGCCGTCGTGACTCAGGCGGGCATGGGCCTTTTCGGGGTTGCCGAAAAACTGCTTGCGGGGAATGAGAAGCGTATCTTTCGTGGCCGCCGTCGCGGCCGGATTGGGTTCGGCGGTTTTCATGGGCGCTTCCTGCGGCGTGGCGGGAGGATCGGAAGGAAGATCGGCGGGAGCCTTTGGTTCATCTTTGGGAGCCGTTTCGGGCTCGGTCTTCACCGTCGGCTCCGGCTGATCCACCGGCGCCTTCACTGCCGCACTGGTCGAACTGCTCGACCTGGGCTTCGGCGGCGACGGAGGCTGGCAGCCGAGTGTGAAGAGGCTAGTCAATGCGAAAACGGCGACCGTCGCGACGGCGGCAAGATTCTGCGAGCGCAACATCCGTGGGTACCTCGAGAAGATCCAGAAGTGTCAGCGCGCCGTTATAACGAGTTTTGGGCCGCGGGGAAACAAGGGGAAACAGGCGTTTCCACTGGCGCGGGGTTGTTTCGCAAATGGTGGCGTCACGCTTCAGTCAGTCGTGGCGTTCGCAGCAGGGCGAATCTATGATGCGGGCTGAAAGCGGCTCATGGCGACTTTTTGGGAATCACGGCTATGGCGGATATTTGGATTGCAGTCGCGGTGATGTCGTTCCTATCCTTGGGCGCCGCGGTGCTGTCCGCTTGTTACCTCTACTCCGAGAAGGGGCAGCGGGTGATGCTGCTCTTGGCCGTTTCGATCGCGGCGACGGTTTTCTTCGTGCTGTATTTGGCCGGCCAGCTTTTTTGGGCGAGAATTGTTCCCAGTTCCGCGGCGATCATCTACACCAACCTGGCGGCCGTGTTTGCCGGACTGGGCGCGGGCTGGGCCTGGCGACTTCCAAACCTGCCACCATGGCGTCGAATCTTGATGGCGATGATTTTGGGAATGGCGGCGCTCACCGCGATTCTATGGCCTTTGCTCTCGATGGCCTTACGCCCACCGCCGGAAGGCCAGAACCAATGGAAAGGGCCGGTTGCGATGCAGAGTTCGTGGGCCACGTGCAGTCCCGCGGCCGCCGCCACCTTGCTCCAGGCGGAGGGAATTTCCGTCAGCGAACGCGAAATGATCCCCCTCTGCTTAACCGATTACGAGGGTACGCCCACGTTGGGACTGTATCGAGGCATCAAGCTGATTTCGTCGCGAAACAATCGCCGCGTGGAGATCATCGATCGCAGTTTGAAAACACTGCTCCTCGCCGATGACTGGCCTGTGTTGCTGGCTGTGCGGCTCCCCCTTGGCGTTGACGACCAACGCTTTGAAAACGAATGGGGCTGGATTCCAGGCATGGGGCACTCGGTGGTCATTCTCGGTCGCAGTCCCGGCGGAGAATTCCTCGTCGCCGATCCCGCCATCGGTCTGGAGGTCTGGTCCGAGTCGAAACTAGAAACTCTCTGGCAAGGCAATGGGATGCGTGTACATTAGCAACCGTCCGAGAGAATCCTTGGATTTTGGTGCTTTGAAATCGTGATATTCGGCCACCGTTCTCGCCTCCACGCCGGGGTTCCCAACGCCGCGTCCATCCCGTATCACTAACAAATCTCCCCAGGGCGTCAAACTTCATGCGGCTGTTGCACATCGGCGATATTGTCGGCAAACCAGGACGGCGGATTGTGACGCAGTCCGTGGCGGGGCTGCGGGTGCGCGAGCAGCTCGATTTGGTCGTCGCCAACGCCGAAAACTCCGCCGATGGCTCCGGCATCACGCCGGCCATTTATCGGGAGCTGACCGCCGCCGGCGTGGATTGCATCACGCTGGGGGATCATATCTATCGCCGCCGCGAGATCAACACAGTGCTCGAGGGCGAGCTGAATATCGTCAAGCCAGCCAACTATCCAGCCGCCGCCCCCGGCAAAAGCTCGGCGATTGTCACGGCCGCCGATGGGACGCAGGTGATGGTGCTGAGTCTGCTGGGGCGCGTCTTCATGCGACCGGTGGATTGCCCCTGGACCGCCGCCGACCGTGTACTGGCCGAGAAGCCGCCGGAGATCAAAGTCGTCTTGGTCGATTTCCACGCGGAAGCCACCAGCGACATGCAACTCATGGGGCGCTACCTCGATGGCCGCGTGAGCGCCGTCTTGGGCACGCACACCCATGTTCCGACGGCCGATGAGCAATTGCTGCCGCTAGGAACAGCGTTTCAGTGCGATGTCGGCATGACCGGCCCGCACGACAGCATCCTGGGGCGCAAGGTCGAGTGCGTGCTGGAAACCACGCTCACGTTCAACCCCACCCATTTCGACGTCGCTACGAAAGACGTGCAATTGCACGGCACGATCGTCGACGTCGACCCCGCAACCGGCCTGGCCACCAGCATCCGCCGCCTCGTGGTGCGCGAGGAAGAACTCCCCGCCCTGCAAGCCCTCGCCCCCAGTAAGAGCAGCGGGACAAGGCCTGGGCCGGTGGTGCTGTAGGGCGACTAACCGATAGATGCCAGTGAGGAACGGCGGCGAGCGTCGGTCCACGGGCGGCGCCGCCGGACTTTACCGGAAATCCGAATATCGATATTCGGGCCCCCCTGCCTCAGCAGCATCTCTGCCTCTCCCCAATCGCGACTACAGGATTCACCCACGACTTGCCGAAATAGTAAATGGTCTCTTGGTGTCCTGCCGGCGCAAAGGAATGCGACGTTGAACGCCCTCAAGTTCTTGCGGAACTTCTATCTTTGCCATTTCTCCAAACCGGTTGCGAACCGCGCACTTTATCGGCTGCTGCGCACGACGAAGGTGCAGTCGATTGTGGAGATTGGCCTGGCCGATTTGAGCCGCACACACCGGTTGCTCGAACTGGTGCTCGAAAAAACGCCAGCGGAAGAAGTGCGCTATGCCGGGGTCGATCTATTCGAGGGGCGTTCGGCGGAGTGTCCTGGCGTGACGCTCAAACAGGCTCATAAGCAACTCAAGGCCCTCGGTTTGCGGGTGCAATTGCTCCCCGGCGATCCACTGAGCGCTTTAGCGCGCGGGGCGAACGCATTGACCAAGACCGATCTGTTGATCGTCAGCGCCGACGTGGCCGGCGAGTCGCTCGCGAAGGCCTGGTTTTATGTGCCGCGGATGCTGCACGATCGTTCGTGCGTGCTGGTCGAGGAGCGAGGCGCGACTCCGGCGGAGTCCCAATTTCGGCAACTCCGGCCGCTGGAAGTCGAGCAACTCGCTTCCGCGGCGGCGCGCACCATGCGACGCGCCGCGTGACAAAGTGGCCGCTGCGCTCTGCGGCAGCCAAATGCGCACTGGGGGCGATTTTGTCAGCCCGCCCGGCATGTTTGGGGTTTGCCTCCGCTTGGCAGGCTGCATAAGATGATTGGAAATCTGGGGCTAAGCCTGCAGCCAATGGAGCGCGGGACTTGCCCATTCCCGCCCTAGGCCAATCGATGAGCCAGTCTTTCTCAGCCAGCAATCCCGCCGCCGAAACAGTCGATGCGTTATCCCCCGATGAATCGAGCGGCACCAACTTGCGGCCGAGGGTTCACCTGGTCGAGGGGAGCGGCGACCACCTCAGCGGCGAAACGCATGTACTCTTGCGCGCTCGCCTGCGGGCGGCCGCGATCGTACTTTGCGTGGGATTCACGGCATTCTTTGTGTGGGGGTTCTTCGACCAACGCTGGGAAACCGAACTCGCCCACCGCTTTGCTCCGCAACTGATCTTTTGGATGCAGGCGGCCGTGATGGTGGCGCTGGGGGCGATGGGCTTCTTGCTGTGCAATCGCTGCTCTCTGTGCATGTCGACCTTGCGCACCGCGGAACTATTCATCTTCGGCTTGCCGGCGGTGTTTTTCTTCACGCTATACCTCGTGACACTCCCCTTCGCCGCGAAGGAATACCACGTTTTGCCCGCCGAGATGGAAGCGTGGATGATGCTGATCTTCACCTACGCGCTGTTCGTGCCCAATACGTGGAAGCGGGCAGCCATCGTGGTCGGCGTGATGGCGGTGACGCCGCTGGTGTTGCGCATGATCCTGATCACCACCAATGAGAGTTGCGCCAGCGCGGTGGGGGGCGATTGGTTCTCGCTCGGTTCACTCACCATTTTGATGTCGCTGACCGCATTCGCCGCGACGCTCGGCGTGCATACGATCAACTCGCTGCGCGTCGCAGCCTTCCGCGCCCGCAAGATGGGCCAATATCACCTCAAGCAGATGATCGGCTCCGGCGGCATGGGGGAGGTCTACCTGGCGGAACATCTGCTGATGAAGCGGCCTTGCGCCGTGAAGATTATTCGTCCTGAGAAAGCGGGCGATCCCACGGTGCTGGCCCGGTTTGAACGTGAGGTGCGAGCCAGCGCCAAGCTTTCGCACTGGAACACCATCGACATCTACGACTACGGCCGCGCGGACGATGGCACGTTTTACTATGCGATGGAGTACCTGCCGGGGCTGAGCTTGCAGGATCTCGTGAGTCGCTTTGGCCCGCTGCCGCCGGCGCGGGTGATCTATCTCGTCCGGCAAGTTTGCGACGCGCTGCAAGAGGCGCACGGCGTCGGGCTGATCCATCGAGACATCAAGCCTGCGAATATTTTCGCGGCCCACCGGGGCGGACTGCATGATGTTGGCAAGCTGCTCGATTTCGGTTTGGCGAAGCCGCTGACCGCGAGCGAAGATGGCGATCCGAACCTGACGCAAACGGGAACCGTGACCGGCTCGCCGCTGTATATGTCGCCGGAACAAGCCACCGGCGACTACGAACCGGACGAGCGGAGCGACATCTATTCGTTAGGCGCCGTGATGTACTTTCTGCTTACCGGCAAGCCGCCGTTCGAGTCGGACAAGCCGCTCAAGGTGCTCGTGGCGCACGCCTCGACGCCGCCGCTTCCGCCGCGCGAGTTGCAGCCTGAAATTCCCGAGGACGTGGAGCAAGTCGTGCTCCGCTGCCTGGCCAAGAAACCCGCGGAGCGGTTTCAATCCGCCGCGCAACTAGCCCAGGCCTTGGACGCACGCGAATCCGCCGGCCGTTGGACTCGCCAGGATGCCGAACAGTGGTGGCTGGCCATCGGCGACGCGACGCCGGCGTTGCCGGAAGCGATTTTGGCGTAGCGCGAGCCCATCCTCCCCCGTTTACTGCCCTCCCGCCTTCAGGCTCAGC
>CAUJKE010000246.1 GCA_963205385.1 Planctomycetota bacterium
AACACATCCAGCGCGCCGAGCACCGCGCCGGCGAGGATCAGCACGCTGAACGACGTCATCGGGCTCAGCCCCAGTTTGAAAATCACCAGCGCGCTCACGGCGAGCGTCGCGGCGGCGGACCATTGCTGCCATTGATGCCGCACACCCCAAAAGGCGCTCAGCCCTTGATGGGGCAAATAGTCTCCCATCCAGGACATCCACAGCGGGTTGCCGAAATGCCCCAGCCCTTGATTGAGGGCCGTGGCGATGATCAGCAGCCAGACCCATGTCAGGCCAGGCAAGTCTGGATAGAACCAGGCCCCCAGCGCTAGCGGCACGAAGGCCGCTCGTTGCGCCAGCGCGACGCCCAGCCAGACCCAGCGGCGCTGCGGCAAGTGGTTGACGAGCGCGCCTGCCAGGAACTGCATGAAAAGCATCAGCGTGGGAAGCGCCCCCAGGATGCCGATGTGCAGCCCCGAGCCGCCATGCGCCCGCGCAAACTCGATCGTCGCCGGCGACGTGCTGAGTTGCAGATAGGCCATGGCCAGACAACCGGCCACAATAATCGCGCGCTGCGCACCAGGAAGACTTAACACTACAGCTTGACTCAAGAGGAAGAAGCGCCAGCAGCCTGCCGCGCGCTCGAAACGACGCCCATCAGCGAGGCGAGAGTGTAGAGCTTGTCGCCGCTCGTGGGGAGAGAAGCTGGTGAAGAGAGACGCCGGTTCGCGGCAAATCGCAACGGAGATGCTAGCGATGCTGATGAAGCACCGCATTCGACGGTATCGCTTCAGTGAGTTCCGACGCGACGGCTACTATTTGCCTCAGCTCTAGGGCGTAGTCGTGCAGGAATCTGACATTGTCGGAAACGTCAGGCATGGGGCGCCCTAGCAGCACTTGAGACAATTTTCGCGGCGCCTTGCTTCCGAGGAAATTGCCTGCGACTACTTACTCAAGCCTGAGTTCTGTCAAAGATTCTCCTCACGTGGAAGTCCGATGGCTTCCGCCTGAGCTACCCAGCTTTGAACAATACGCGGTAATTCTTCGGCAACTTCTCGCCCGAAAAGAACTTCATCGACGTACCCCATATGCAACATGTCCACGATGCGACACAAATACGATTTTCCGCAGCCCCACCATGTATAGTACGAGTCAACCATCAAGTAGTGCTTAGTAGTGCAGCCACTTGCGGTTGCTTCTTCGATCTCCATGCCATCAACCAGCGTTTCGTAAACACCATCGGCGATTCGACTACCGAAGGTTGTGGTATAGTAGTATTCCTTTATCTCCCAAATCGCAATAGGGTCATTTGTCGATGTAAAAGCTCCATCAACCCGCCTCGCAAGCGTGCGAAACGGAATTTTGTCTTTCGTCAACTTCGTCAATAACTGCGGGTCGTAGTCGCACGGATAGCCCGAAGCGTGGGCGGCAATTATTAAATTTACCAAACAGGTAAGAAATGCCTTGGCGCGCTTCGTACCCTTCTGACGATTCATCGGCTGCTTACCTACAACGCCGATATATTTTGCGACACTCTCCGCATATAGTGCGCTGGCTTGCGTTACATCCATGAGCTTACATTCAATGGCATGGATGGCGTCACTGCGATGCCTAAAGTAGTCCAAGAGCATCTGCCCAAGTGCGGTTGGCGTGCTCCCGTCGCCGATGTGATCCGACCGCAAACCGAGTTTCTCAAGGCAAGTCACCATTTCAGAAAGTGTGGGTACGACAATCTCTTGCTTTCGCTTGGTACGCGCCCCGGCAGTAACGAGATACGGGGCAATGTCTATAAAGCCCGGCATAGTCTGTGTGTACCCGATGCTCTCACTAAGTGTCCGAACGTTTGCCCAAAATTCTTTTGGCTGTTTTGCGAACCGGGGATCGGGCTTCATTGATTCTCTGCTCCAGTGTTGTGTAAAACTCTTGAGGCGTGATACCAACGTGCCTGCAAACTTCTCGGAGTTCAAGCACGTCAAGTCGCCGCTCGCCTGACTCGTATTTGCTTACGAACGACTGAGGTTGACCGAGCAGAGTAGCCAAATCGGTTTGCCGCAACTTTGCCGACAAACGAATTTCTCGCAGTAACTCAAGTAGGGTATCCCGTTCGCATTTTGAGTGCTTGCCAATCAACGCCGTATGCTCCAAACTTGGAAATGTAAGCAGTCTTGAGCTATATCCCAAAAGAGGATATGATGAGGGGACATTGTTTAACGCAGTTTCCGCACTGAATGGATGGAACTATGAAGCAAAGTACATTTTTGGAATTCGATACATGCTTAGTTGCCCCATTCAAGACGCAGCTCTTGAAGTGGGTTGGCAACAAACAGAGATTCGCACACGAGATTGCAAGTTATTTTCCCGGTCGAATGAAGCAATACTTCGAGCCATTCCTTGGCAGCGGGGCTGTTCTCGGCACACTCGCACCGAAATCCGCACTTGCTTCAGATGTTTTCCCGCCTCTCGTGGAGATCTGGCAAACGTTGCGTAAATCTCCTGATACGCTCAAAGATTGGTATCGCAGCCGCTGGGAGGACTATTCAAAAGGCGATCGCGTAGAGCAGTACGAGAAGGTTAAAGCGTCGTACAATAATTCCCCCAATGGCGCCGACTTGCTGTTTTTGTGTCGCACCTGCTACGGCGGCGTGGTTCGATTTCGCAAGGCAGATGGTTACATGTCCACTCCATGCGGCCCGCATAAGCCGGTTCCGCCAGACGGTTTTGCCGAACGAGTTGATATTTGGCATCAACGTACAGCAAATACCTGTTTTGAGCTGTTGGGATACGAAGAAGCCATGTTGCAGGCCAAACAGGGTGATTTGATCTACTGTGATCCGCCGTACTCGCATACGCAAAGCATTCTGTACGGAGCACAGACGTTTTCGTTGAGCCGATTGTTTGAGGTTATCGACGAGTGCAAGCAACGTGGTGTTCTTGTTGCACTTAGCATCGACGGCACAAAGAAGTCGGGCGATACACTCTGCGATTTGCCGATACCCCCCAGACTATTTGAGCGGGAACTCTTTCTAAATTGCGGTCGGTCCATGCTTAAGCGATTTCAAATGAATGGGCAGACATTAGAATCTGAAGTTGTTGCAGACCGACTGTTGCTAACGTACTAGGCAAGCAAATAGACAAACGGTGGAACCAGTTCGACAACGCCCTACGGGACATCTGCTTAAAAGAACTCAGCGCTATCCGGGTTGAGCGGTGTGCCTGGCTTTTAATCCATCACCTGCCGCAAGTTGCTGAACGTGTCAGTCCAGAGGGGGGCGTCGGCGTGCTCGCCGGTGAGGAACTCGCCGCGGAGGAGGACTTCCTCGTCTTGCAGCACGCGGGGGTTATTGGTCACGAGCACCCAATCGGACGAGGCCTCGTCGGCGCTGTCTCCGCCGCTGTTCTCGATCAACACGGAGTCCCAGCCGACCTGGTCGGCCAGGCGCGCGGTGACGGGCGCGAGCGCTAAATGGCGATTGCTCGTATGCACGGCCAGGATGCCGTCTTTCTTCAAGTGCCGGCGATAGAGCTCGAACGCTTCCAGCGTGAGCAAGTGTACGGGGATGGCGTCGCCGCTGAAGGCATCGACGACGATAAGGTCGTAGGCTTGGGGCTGTTCCAGGGCCGTAAGCGAGAGCCGCGCGTCGCCCATGATGACCTGCGTCTGGGCTTTCGAATCGGCCAGGTAGGTGAAATACTCGCTGGCGATGCGGCGGATTTTGTCGTCGATCTCGAAGAACACAAACTGATCGCCGGCTTCGCCATGGGCCGCCATGGTGCCGGTCCCCAACCCGATCACCGCGACCTTGAGCGGTTGGCCGGGATTGGCTTCCCGCAGCGTGCGGAGGGCGACTTGCACGCCACTCCCCTCGGCATAGTACGACGTGGGTTGATAACGCCGCTCGTCGTCCAAAAACTGAAAGCCGTGGTTGATTTGGCCGTTGTAGAGGACGCGGCCGTAAGGTTTGTCGCTGTTTTGATAATGCAGCGTGCGGACCGACGCGATGCCGTAAAAGTTGCGCACCTGCACGTCGTCGTCGCTGGCGGCGTTGTCGTACTGCGCGACCACAACCAACGCAAAACCAGCGGAGAGCAGCACGGCGGTTGCGGCATGTGCGGCATAGAGTCGGCGCGGCTTTGTAAACCAGTTCTGTGTCGCGCTGACGATCACCGTGCCTGCCACCAGAAAGCCGAGCACCAGCCCCAGGTTCAGTTCGTAGAAGCGATCAAACACGAGCGGGCAAACGATGGCGACCAGCGCGGTGCCGAGCACGCCGCCGGCGGCGATCGCGAGGTAGAACACGGTGAGATTGCCAGGCTCCGCCTTCTTGCGCACCGTTTCGCCGTGACAAAGCATCGCGATGCCGAACAGCGCCAGGAGGTAAATCAGCGTTTCGATATCGGCGCGGCCGGTGTAGTCCGTCAGGTCGAAGCCATGCAGTTCAAGGCCCCACCACGCGGCCAGGCTGACGATGCGCTCTTGGATCGGGTCGTCGAGCATCACGATGCTCACCGCAACCAAGGAGAGAATCGTCAGCCAGCCCCACACGCCGCGCAGGTACCACCGGGGACTATCGAAGACAATGATGAACGAGAGCAAGTACAGGCTGAGCGGCAAAATCCAGAGCATCGGAACCACCGCGACGTCCTGACAGATGTGCGCAGTGATGGCGACCAAAAGCGCGGACGCGAGCGCCGGGAGCAGCAGCCACAGGGCGACGTCCGACCTGACCAGCGGCGGCTTGTCGCGCTGATGACTGGGGCGTAATTGTTCTTCGAGATCGACCGGCATGCGTTCGTAAGCCAGGGACAGCAGAAAGACCATCACCAGGTACGCGCCAAAGCAACCGGACCAGATGAAGTCCTGTCGCCCGCTGGGCAGATTCGGCTCCATCCAGAGGGGAAACAGCCAAAGCGCCGCGAGGGAGCCGACGTTGGACAGCGCGTAGAGTCGATAGGGAGGGCGGCCTGGATAGACGCTGCCGAACCAGGACTGGACCAATGGTCCCGTGGCGGCGCGCGCGCAGCCCGGCAGGCCGATGTTCATCCGCAGCAGGAGCAAGCTGGAAGAGATGGGCTCCGCTTCCGGGCGCGGCTCCCAGACGACCGGACTGGGCGTAATCGGCAGCGTGAGCGCGGCGATGAGGGTCACGACGCCATGCACGCGCATCTGCCAACCGAGGCTGAACGTGCGGACCAGCAAGTGCGCGTAGGCGTAGCCGGCCAACAGCAGCGACTGAAAGCACAACATGCAGGTGGTCCAGACCGCCGGACTACCGCCGTACCAGGGGAGGATCATCTTGCTGATGATTGGCTGCACCAGGAACAGCAGTACCGCGCCGAGCAGCACCGTGAGGGCGGCATACCAGGCAAAATTCGACGAGCGCTCACCCGGCATAAGATTCTCGCTGTGTTTGGACTCACGCGGAGCGGGAGGAATTCATCTCGCGGAGCGAGCTGGCTACTCGGGTCGTCAGGTGATCAGCTTTTCAGGTCGCCCCGACGGGCACGCGGGCGGGGACTTCCACCGTGATGATGACGCACTTAAACGCAGGCGTTTTGGAATCGCCATCGACCGTCCGCGGCACAAGCAGGTTAGCTTCAGGATAGTACATGGCCGCGTTGCCGGGGCGAATACTTTCAAACGGCGTGACAAGAATGTTCGGCATCTCGCCGACCTCGCTGCGCACGGTGACGCGCTCACCGGCGGTGAGTTTGAGCCGTGCGATGTCGTCGGGATGGAGCAGGATTACATCGCGGCGGTCGATGCCGCGATACAAATCGTAGTCTTCATACACCACCGTGTTGAACTGCCCTTCGCTGCGCAGCGTCATCAGCCGGAGTTCACTCTCGCCCAACCCTGCGAGGACGGGGAGTTCGTGGCAATGCAAGTTCGCGCGGCCGCTGGGGGTGGAAAAGCGGGCTTCGTGAAATGTGCGGCCGCCGATTTGGAATTCCTGCTTTGTCTCGTCAATGGTCGCCATCTTTTCGAAGCCTGGAATCACCTGCGCGATGGCTGCGCGAATGCGGCCGGTGTCTTGCATCGACTGCCAATCGATCGGCGTCGTGTTTTCCAGCACGCCTTGGGCAATGGTGGCGATGACTTCGACTTCGCTCTGTGGTCCCGCGTGCCGCCGCGGGCCGCCGTCGGAGAACCGCACGTAGTTGAACATCGACTCTTGCGTCGTCGGCTGCGGTTCTTCATCGCGGGCGAGCACCGGCAGAATGATCGTCTCTTTCGCCAGGCCATAAGCGTGACCGGTGTTGAGCGTGGTGTTGAGGTAGACGACGGTATCGAGTTCCGCAAACGCCGCTTCGGCGAACGCCGCATCGGGATTCGAGCCGTATAGGTTCCCGCCGAGGCAAAAGCCGACCTTCAACCGCCCTGCGTACGAATCTTCCATGCACGCGAGCGTATCAAGCCCCTTGGAGGTCGGGAGCTGCAATCCGAAGTTGGCTTCCAGGCGCTGGAAGATTTCGTCTTTCAACTTGGGCGTGACCCCCATCGAGCCGATGCCTTGGATGTTGGAGTGGCCGCGAATCGGCATCAGTCCCGCTTGCGGCCGCCCGACCATGCCGCGCATCAGCGCGAGGTTAGCGATGGCCTGCACGCTCTTGACGCCGTGGATGTGGTGGGTGATGCCCATGGTCCAGCTAAAGACGACATTCTTGGCGGCGGCGTATTGTTCGGCCAGGTCGTCGATCTCCGCGCGCGACACGCCACTTTTGACGACGAGTTCTTCCCATGGCGTCGCGCGCAAGTGCGCGAGCCAGGCTTCGCCTCCGGCGCAATGCTCGGCGAGGAACTGCTCGTGCTGCGCTCCCATCTCGTCGACGCGCTTGGCGATGCCGGTGAGCAACGCGAGGTCGCCGCCGACATGGGGTTGAATGTACGTCGAGGCGATCGGTGTGCCAAAGAGGAGACTCCAAGGACTGCTCGGCACGCGGAAGTTGACCAGCCCGGTCTCGCGAATCGTGTTAATCACCACGACCTTGCCGCCTCGGTTGCGGACGTGCCGCAGCGTGGTCATCAATCGCGGGTGATTGCTGGCCGGATTGCCGCCGATGACAAAGACGAGATCGGCGTGTTCCACGTCGTCCAAGATAAGCGTCGCGGTGCCGGTGCCGATGGAGGATTGCAAGCCGACGCCGCTCGCCTGATGGCAGTAGTAGCTGCAGTTGTTGACGTTGTTGGTGCCGTACAGCCGCGCGAAGAGCTGCAGCAGAAAACCGGCTTCGTTCGAGCTGCGCCCGCTGAAATACCAGAAGGTGTCGTCGGCCGACGTCGCGCGGAGCTTGCCGACGATCTTGGCGTAGGCGGCTTCCCAGGAGATTGGCTCGTAGTAATCCTCGCCGGCGCGGAGCAGGACAGGCTGCACGAGCCGGCCGCAGGCTTCGAGTTCACGGGGCGAGAACTTGCGGAGTTGCGCGAGCGAGTAGGTTGACCAGAACTCCGGCTGGATCCCCCCTTGCATGTCGGCCGCCATCGCTTGCAGCGACTTCTTGCAGACCTCCGGGAAGCCGCCAATCTCGTTGACCATGCCGCCCTTCTGGCCCCCCATGCCGAGCGCGCACGTCTTGCAGGCGTTTTTGGTGCGCATCGCTTTCCAGAGTTTCCAGACGCCCCCCATTTCGCGCGCTTTGCGGAGCGTGTACCAAATGGCCGGCCACCCGCCGCCCGATTTGACCTTCTTCATGAAAACCACCTTCACGAGAGAGCAATGCCAACCATGCCGAACGGGCATTTTAACACATCGACCTGGGTCAAGCTGTAGCTGATTTCGTGACCTGATGGCGTTTCGCAACTATGACCGCGTGGCGCGTCGCGAGCGGAGGGACTGATTCACCATCGGGGCGAGGGGGGGCGTGATGTTGTGGTTGCCGTGAAAAGCGGGGACTTGTTGACCTGTTGCCTCGAACGGGCGCCGAAAATCACATGTACTTGCGGGCGCATTGGGGGCGGTGCAGCAGGATCACGTCATTGATTGGGGATTTATTGGTAAACAGTTATTGACTAGATCGCGCCTGCTTGGTATAGTGTACAAATAGTCACTTTACCTCAACAGGAGACGAGCGATGGAAACGAAGTTGCGCGAAATGG